>CBDUPW010000077.1:0-25876 GCA_965369205.1 uncultured Polyangiaceae bacterium
GGCCCGGCGCGCTGCGTAGTTGCGGCTTCACGGAACTCGCCGTCACTGGCGACGGTGATTCTTCCCCCGCGGGCCCACCGTATCGCCGAGGCCTGCACCGCAACCGAGCTTAGTTTGTATACGTATTGTGTCTACGAGCTGCGCAAATCCGAAGACGCGGCGCAGCGACGCTCCCAAGGGGCACGCTGGGTGCGGCGCTCTCGCGCCGCTACCACTGCAGTTACAGATCCGCGCCAGTGCGGGGAGCCTCGCGCAGGAAAGCCACCCGCGGGCGCGCGCACGCAAACCGCAACAACGCCGCGCCAGCGTAATCGGAGCCGCGCCGGCGCGGACGCGAACCGCGCCGGTGCGGACGCGAGCCGCAACGTCTGGTGCCAGCGTACGGCCCGATTCAAGGCCCCCCCTCAGCGGCGGTCCGCACGTGGCAGCGCTTCACGACCGGCGGTCAATCTCCGCTTCGACACACGCCGCGTGCACGCGGGGTGGGAAGTTACTGTGGCGTCGGCTGATCACACCCAAAAACCACATCGACGTCGGCGACTTGGTTTGCTTTGAGCTTGTCGCAGTCTGTGCCGTAGAACGTGAGCGCTTCGCACTCACTTCGCCGGATCCCGGCAACAGCGAAAGCCTATTTCATAGAAACGAAAGCCGTCGCCGTGGGAGGTGATGTTGTTTTGACAGGTGCGTGTCTCCGCCCAATAGCGCCCTTTTAAGTTGCCGTGAAAAGATGCAGTGCCGCCGTCGCGGCGTTGAGTCCACTCCTCTACGTTGCCAGTGAGGTCGAAAATGCCTTCCTCACGAACGCAGCCCGCCTTCGAGCCGCTGGGCTCGGCTTGATACAACCACTGCACGTGATCTGCAGCGTTCGCTGCGGCGATTGATTTGGCCTTCGCGTCTAGGAAGAGCTGCGCCAGGGACTCGACGCTAGGCGTCGATACAGTGAACGGCCAGCCATTGAGCTTGCTTTGCTCGTAGGTCTTCCACAGCTTGTCGTCGGTGCAAATGCCGAGTTGGTGCGTGTCGCCGTAGGGATACTTCAGCTCCAACGGACCGCCGCAGGCATGCGTCCACTCGTCGTCGAAACACAAGCGCTTGTCTCGCGCCAGACACCACGCGTCCGCTTCATCGAAGGAGTACATCACTAGCGGCAACTCACCGGCGCGGTTGGGAGCTTCGTAGCGATCCATGCAAGCAGCGCCGACCAGCGCCATGTCGGACGGACACGGTCCGGCAGCTTCCGACGCGGCGTCGCTGGAGTCTGCTGTCGCGTCAGGAAAGCTGGCATCGGCGATGGCTGCGTCTGAAAACCCACCGCTTCCCGCGCTGCCGTCCGCTCCGCCACCGCCACCGCCACCTGCGGCCGGAGTGCCTCCGGGATCGTCACCGCTACAGCCGGCGCAGAGCAGCGCACTGAAGGCGAGGATGGAAGTCGGGGTGCCGAGCCCTTTCATGCCCCGAAGCCTAGCGGCTTGTTCACGTCGCTGCATCCCCCGCCGACGCGACCGGCGCAGGGCGCACGCCCAAGAGTACGCGTGCCAGAGCCGAAAGCACGATGACCGCGCCCAATGCGGAAAGCCAGTCGAGTCGCTCGCCCCACACTAGCGCGCCGATGCCTACCGCGCTGACGGGCTCAAGCAAGGTCAGCACGCTCGCGCGCGTGGCGTCTACCCGCGCGAGCCCCGCCAAGAACAAGATGCCTCCCAACGCGCCGAGCAACAGCGCACCGGCAAATACCCATGCAAACGCCGCCGGTGCGATGGCGTAGCTCGCGCGCGGCAAGAGCAGCACCAGACAGAGCAGCGCGGTCGGCACATGAAAGAATAGCAACTCGCTCGGCAAGAAGTGGCGCTGCACGCGCTTGGTGACCAGCACGTTGATGGCGTAGAAAACGGCACTGCCAGCGCCCAGTGCAGCGCCGAGCCACATGCGCTGACCTTGCGCGTCCCAGGGCTGCATTAGCAGTACCAAACCCACCAGCGCCGCGCCCAACGCCAATAGAGTGCCCGAGCGCGGCGTCTCGCCGAGGACCCGCGGCGCGGCAAGCGCGACGAATACCGGAGCTAAATAGTGCGAGAGCACGGCCACGGCCAAGGACGACTTCTGCATCGCTGCAAAGAACAGCGCTGCGTTGAGTGCGTCGCCCACGCCAAGATATGCCACCGCGACCCACGCTGACTTCGGACGCGCCTTGGCAATCCCCCGCAACCCCGCGGGCAGCGTCACGATGCCCTGCGCGCCAAAGACGATCAGCGCTTGCAGCGCGGGGTGCACCACGCTGATGGCTTCCGCGGGGCGAAAGAAGAGGCTCCACAGTCCCCAGCCCGTGGCCGCGACTGCAACCATGGCATAGCCCGCCAAGCGATAGCGGGCTCCAGTCATACGCTTGCGTGGGCCGCGGGGCCTGATCAGCCGGCGACTTTGCCGTTGACGCTCGCGCTGGCCTTGATGCTCACATTGATTCGCACGCTGGCTTTCACCGAAGCTTGCGCAGCCGCTGCCACGCAGGCCACAGCCTGCATGCCGGCGTTACCGATGATCTTCGGCAGTTGGCCGCCGATGTTAACAACGACCTTTACGTCGCCTGCGATACGCCGCCCGAGGCCCAGTTCTGCTTTCAGTAGCCAAGGCAAGTTCGTGCGCAAAGTGGTCGCCAACCGCATGGCGGCTTCGGTGTTTGCGTTGGTTTGCACCGAAACTGCCGCTGGCGTGCACTGAGCACGCAGGTTCGCGCTGGCACTGCAACTGGCGTTGCACTCGGCATCGGCGCTGGGCCCTTGCACGCTGCCCTGGCACTTAGGCGCCTGCCACTGTCCTTCGCAGCGGGCGTGGCAGGTGGCGTCGCAGGATCCCGTGCAGGTGCCACTGCAGCTTCCATTGCACTGACCGCTAGCGTCTTGGGCGCTGCACTGACCGTCACACTGCCCCTGACAGCGCCCCTCGCAACCGCCGACGCACCTGCCTTGGCAGTAGCCGCTGAGTTTGGCGGGCTCGCAGGAAGCCACGATTTGTCCCGGATCTATCTGCACGTCGCAGGCGGCGTCGCACTGCGCCTTGGCTTGAAAGTCCGCCTGACACTGCGGCGGTGTTACTTGAGCGCGCACGTAGATCCCGCTTTGCATGATCGCAGAAATGCGTGCAGAGAGCGCGCCGCAGGCGGCTTCGGCGCTGGCGCCAGGTTCGTCGCTCCTCGCCAACATGTCGGCTTCGGTGAGACCCAAGTCGCGACCCATGTTTTTGCATGCTGTCGTAGCGAGAGTTTCCATTTGTACCGACGCCTCGACGAGGTCCGCGGTTGCCTTGACGAAGGCTTTGACTTTGGCGTTGGCTTTGACGTCCGCCGAATAGTTGAACTGCAGCGGGTTGCCGGACGTCAGTGCGGGACAGGTCGCGCCGAGTCCGCCGAACTTGCCGGCCTGGTCGCAGTTGGCCAGCCCGAAGACCAGCAGAGCGAAGAGAATGGATCGAACGAAGAAGATAGGGGCGCGCATTTCTGTCTCCAAGCGGCGGGTGAACTGCGGGTAGCGAACAAAAGAAGCGTGCGCGATGCAAGGAAAGAACCCGCTCCCCCACCCGGGCGGCTCGGATCGGGGTATGGACACACGCTTCCTCGCGCCCGCGAGTGATTGACGCGGGACAACGGCTCCTCTTTGCTGCTAGCCGTGCAACCCCCCCCGGGACAACCGCCAGGCCCTCGCGGCTGGGGCACGCCGCAAGCGCCGCCCCCCCCACCGGGCCCCCCTGGAGGTTGGGGCGCGGGACTGCCTCCGGGTGTCGCAGTTCAACAAACCGGACAAGGCATGGGCGGTGGGTTCGGCGCGCAACAAGAACCGATGGCGATCGTGTCCATCGTGCTCGCGGCAGTCAGCCTGCCTTTGTATTTCTGCTGCGGCGCCTTTGCCCTCGCTGCCAACTTGGTGGGGCTGATCTTGGGGTTCGTGAGCATGTCTCGCATCAAGAACGAACCCGCGCGCTACAGCGGACGCGGCCTCGCGATCGCTGGGCTGGCAGTGAACGGCGCATTCTTGGTGTTGAACATCGTGTTGATGGTTTTCGTGTTTGGAATGGTGGGGCTAGGCATGTTGGCGGGCGCCGCGGGGCCGTAGCGGCACCGCGTTTCTTACCAACGCTTGCTCCGAACATCAGTACGCTTCGCCAATGATGAGCTCGGGCGGCTGGCCTCGTGCTGTCAGCAGAGCGCGGCACTCGTTCACCATTTCCGACAAGCCGCATAGATAGACCTCCGCTTCCGGCGTGGCATCGAGCAGCTCCGGCAAATGCGACTGCACGTAGCCACGACGACCGCTCCAGGCGTCTTCCGCACGGGATAGACTCGGTTCGAAACGGAAACGCGACTCCGCCGCGCTCAGCGCCTCGAGTTCCTGGCGCCACAGGATTTCAGCTTCGTTGCGACAACCGAAAAGTAGCGTGACCGGACAAGTCCCGCCACGCGCGAATTCATCCTGCAGTAGTGCGCGCAAGGGTGCGAGGCCAGTGCCGCCCGCGACGAGAAGTAGCGGTGCGCCCCGGGGCTCGCGTCGCAGCAGAGACCCATAGGGACCCCGAGCTTGGAGCACCGCGCCCACCGCAAGATCTGGCGCCAGAGCCGAACGGGAAATCGCCACGTCGAATTCCCCCGGGTGGGCGGAGGACGGTGCCGACGCGATGGAGTACGGCAGTGGCGGCGATGAGCCGTCGAGGGATAGCTCCAAATATTGACCGGGTTGCCAATCCAATGCCGGGCCCAAGACGCGCAAACGGAGGCCGCGCGCTCGAGGGGACAAGCTCTTCGCCTGGGTGAGCTCGACCGAGAATTCCGACCCACTGCCGCTCATGAGCGGTCTGATAGACCAGGCGGCGCCCATCTCGCAACGAGACAAGCGTCGATTCCTCCGTGCGGCTGGAGATCGCCGCGGGATCCCTCGTGATTCCCGCGAAAGCAGGATAGGATGCGCGCCGCTGTCATGGCTGAAATCCAGTGTGTACTGATCGCAAATCGGGGTGAGATCGCAGGGCGTATCGTGCGGACGCTTCGAACGCTCGGGATCCGCAGTGTCGCTGTCTTCTCTGACGCAGATGCGGACGCTCCGCATGTGCACGCCGCGGACACGGCCGTGCGGATCGGTGCTGCGCCCAGCCGTGACAGCTACCTGAACTCAGAACGCATCATCGCGGCTGCGGCGCAAACCGGAGCCGACGCGGTACACCCAGGCTTTGGCTTCTTGGCGGAGAACGCCGACTTCGCTCAAGCCGTGATCGACGCAGGCCTGACTTGGATTGGGCCGTCCCCAACTGCGATCCGCACGATGGGTTTGAAGCGCGAAGCAAAGCGACTCGTTCTCGAAGCCGGAGTGCCCGTGATCCCCGGGGGCGACGCCGCAGACCAGAGCACGAAAGCACTGGCAGCAGAGGCAGAGAACGTCGGCTTTCCAGTGTTGATTAAGGCAAGCGCCGGCGGCGGCGGCAAGGGCATGCGCATCGTGCGGGATGCTAGCGAATTGCACAGTGCCATCGATGCAGGCAAGCGCGAGGCGATGAGCGCCTTCGGCGACGAAACGATCTTGATTGAGAAGTACATCGAAGAGCCGCGCCACGTGGAGATCCAGATCCTCGGGGACAGCCACGGCAACCTCGTGCATCTCTTCGAGCGCGAGTGCTCGATCCAACGCCGACACCAGAAGATAGTAGAAGAAGCGCCCTCTCCAGCCGTCACGCCGGAGCTCCGGGAAAAGATGGGGGCGGCGGCCCTCGCCGTCGGGCGCGTCGTTCAGTACACCGGCGCCGGAACCGTGGAGTTCATCCTCGCTCCGGACAAGAGCTTCTATTTCTTGGAGGTCAACACTCGCTTGCAAGTGGAACACCCGGTCACGGAGTGCATCACAGGCATCGATCTGGTCGCGGAGCAGCTACGCGTCGCGGAGGGGCGCCCGTTGTCCATGCGCCAAGAGGATCTGAGCATCACAGGCGCGGCGATCGAAGTTCGGCTCTATGCCGAGGATCCGGCCGCCGGCTTCCTACCGACGACAGGACAGGTCGCACTGTATGTCGAGCCGACGGGAGTGCGAGTCGACAGCGGCATCCACTCAGGCAGTGAGATCGGCATCCACTACGACCCCATGCTGGCGAAAGTCGTGGCGCATGGTCGCGACCGCCCGGAAGCGATTCGGAAGCTGCGGGGGGCATTGCGCGAGCTGGTTGTGCTCGGCGTCGTGACCAACCGCGAGTTCCTGCATCGTGTGCTCTCCCATCCCGAGTTCGCTGCAGGAAGTACTCATACACACTTCATCGCGCAGCACGCCGACGAACTGCTTGCGCCGGACGCGCGCGCGCCCAGCCCGGCTCTCGCGGCCGTCGCCGCGACGCTCTACGCCCGGCAAGCGCGGCGCGCCAAGGCCCAACTCCTGCCAGGACTCACCCCCGGCTACGCCAACAACCGCTTCGCCGCCGAACAGGTTGGATACCGGCATCAGGGCGAAGAACTAACCGTGCGATACGCGCCCCGAGGAAAGCAGCTGGCACTTTGGATTGGGGAGCAAGAGTTCGAAGTCGTGCGGACCGAACTCTCGGGCGCCGAGCTGCGTTTCGAAGCCGCCGACGGTGTACTGCGACGCGCGCACGTCACTCAGCGTCGTGACCAATGGTTCGTGCAGCTCGACGGCTGCAGCTTCCAACTCGCTGAGCTGCCGCGCTTTCCTGTCGAAGACGCCGGGGCCGCACCAGGCGCCTTGGTCGCCCCGATGCCGGGCAAAGTGGTGCGCGTCGAAGTGAAGGTCGGCGACGCAGTCACGGCAGGGCAAACCCTCGTCATTCTAGAGGCCATGAAGATGGAGCACCGAGTGGTGGCATCTCACGCCGGCACTTTGACTGCGCTGAACGTCGCCGAAGGCGATCAGGTGGACGCCGAAGCCGTGCTCGCGGTCATCAGCGAAGAGGAAACGAACGCCGCGGCCGCGCCTTGAAACTGGGCCGCTGCGGCGCGAGGAGTTTTCCGCACGGCCCGGTGCCCTCAGGCGCGAGCAATGATCGCGAGATTGCGCGGGGTGATCCCACGCGGCACGAGAACGCCCACCTCCACCGCGTAGTCCGCTTCCTCTAGGTATGCAGCGCGATCGAGCACCACCACGCACTCGACGAGTCTGCCCAGCATGGAACGCGGCAGTTCCAAACGCCGCATCACCGCGTACTCTTCTGCGCCGAGCCGTTCGAAGTGTGCGATCTCCGTCGCTGTCGGAGGTGCGAGTTTGCGATGGGCGCAAGCCAGCGTCGCCGCAGTAATGAGGCCGCGACGGAACTTGCGCCGATGCACGCCGTGAGTTTCTTCACCGAGCGCGACGCGCTGCCCCCGTGCCCGCAGCAACTGTCGGAGCCCATGCCTGGTCCGGCGTCCCAGGTGGATCTGCTCCATCTTGTCGATCTGATCCCAGTTAGAAAGATTGGAAAGGCCAAGGGCCAGCTTGGAGAAGGAAAGCCCAGCGTCCAGGCCAGCCTGTGAAAGCGCAGCTCTCGACCCTGCTCGGACTTTCTGCATGCAGCACGAAACCAGCATGACGTGGGCACGGACGTGAGTTGCCTGGCGCAACAACACGTCCCCGAGGTCCCCGCAGGCGTGCAGTCCAACCGCAAAGTCACCAGGGCCAATGACGGTGGCAGTGTTGGCGTCCAGGGAATCGAACTGTATCTGACCTGCTGCGAGTGCTGTTGCGCGCCGGCAGCGCGCGTCTTCGACTTCCACGCCGATGGCCTCGACCTCCATCGCCGACGCAAGCGCCCGAGTGAGGTGTCCCAATCCGGCACCGACGTCCACGATCCGAGCCGGACGCGGCACACTGCGCAGGGCGTGTTCGACAAAGGTCGCGACTTGCACGCGCTTGCGCTCGCCCACGTGTCGCGTGTCCAGCGCGCGCTCAGACCTCGCCAGCGGCGCCCACGCGTCGAGCTCGCGCTGCACCCAGAGGCACAGCGCCGTGAGTTCTGCGGGCGGCGAAGGCAGTTGCGGCAGCGCGACGCACAGTCCGCGAGTTTCGGCGAACAGCAGCGCCTCGTCGTCGAGGGAAAGCAAGAACGCCGTGAGATTACGTCGCTCGCACCAGCCCGGGGCGGTAGGGGCTAACACTCGACCGTCGATCATGTCCGTCACCGAACGGTAACCCTCGGCCAGGTCAGCCAGGCGGTTCGAGAGGGCGCGTGCTCGCATGCGGTCGGTAGTGTACGCTCGACGCGCGCCGCAGCGCACAAGGAGAAATCACGTGAAGGAGATCATACTCGACGCGCCTGGAAAGAATGCCCTTAGCTCGGATCTGATTCAGCAGGTGCGGGAGGCACTGCGGGAGGCCGCAGGCCAGCCAGTTCTGCTGACCGGCGCCGGCGACGCATTCAGCGCGGGACTCAACCTCAAGGAGGTTCGCGCGTTCACCCTGGACAGCGCGCGGGAGTTCCTGGCTCAGCTAGATGCCTTGATCCAAGAGCTGTACCACTATCCCGGCCCAACTGTGGCGCTGGTCAACGGACACGCGATCGCCGGTGGCTGCGTGGCGACTCTGGCCTGCGACCATCGCGTGATGAAGTCGACAAGCGGTGCGCGGATCGGGCTGAACGAAACGGCGATCGGCCTGCCGCTGCCGCCGGTCGTGGCGCGGCTGGCTCGAGCGCGCCTTCCGCTGCGCTGCCGGGAACAGGTCGTCTTGGGAGCGCTCTTGTACGACGCGGAGACGGCACTTGAGATGGGCTTCGTCGACGAAATCGCGGACAAGGCCAGTGCCCTCGCGGGGGAGAGACTCGCCAGCTTGGCGAAACACCCTGCGGCGGCCTATGCGGCGAACAAACGCATGCTCAGACTGCGTGACCTCGCATGCACAGCCGACGAGGACGAGCTCTTCGCGCAGCAAGGTTTGCCGCTCTGGGTGTCCGAGGAAACGAAGCAGATGGTGGACAACCTGCTTTCGCCTCGTCGATGAACTTCTATTCCCACGCGGTGGTTGCCAGCTGGCTCTCGCCGGATCCCGGGTTCGTGCTCGGCGCCATGCTTCCAGATCTCTGCCGCATGGCCGGCGAAAAGCCAATCCGGGGCGCAGGCGTGATTCTCGACGGTGTGCGATGCCATGAGCACACAGACGAAATCTTCCATGCCCATGGCGAATTTCGCCGCCTATGTGCGGACGCTTTCAATGGGCTCAGCGCCCGCGGGTTGGCGCGCGGAAGCGCCAAGGCAGGTGCGCACATCGGAGTCGAGCTCTTGATCGACGGCGCGCTCTTTGACGACGAATTCGGACGTTCGCACTACCTGAAGAGTATTCAGGCGTCTCCCGCGTTACTGAGTTCCGTACAACTCAGCGCCGGGCTAAGTCGCGTATTGGCCGCAATGCGCGAACGCGGAGTAGAGCGCGCGCACACCTCCGCGAACGCCATCGCGCGACGCATCGACTATGCAACCCGCGGGCGCCGCCGACTCGCCCTGGGCCAAGGGGACATCCCCCGGATCGGCGATTGGGCGGAGGCGGCACGCGCCGGGGTAGTGGCCGCGACGCCGACTCTCATCCGGGACGTGGCCAAAGGGATTGGCGCCGTGCCCCCTGCAAACTCGCGCCTTAGCTGGTGACCCCCGCACACCTGCTGCGGCTGACGGCGGTTGTGGCAAAGGCTCCAGTTTCTTGCCGAAGCCGTCCTGCTCCGGCGACGGGCCGAGCACAGCTCAGATCCAACCCGCGGCGCGTTCTTCTTCGTGCACCACGATGTCGGACGGCGGCATAGACTCCGCCCAGCGCTCGAAGGCCGCCACCGTGGAAAACGACGGCATTGCGCCCGGCGCTGAATCGTTCTGCGCAGTCGACTTGGGCGCGCGCAGTGTCGGGCGATTGCGGAACTCCTCGGAGCGCGCTGCGCTGGAGCGCGTTTGGGCGAACAAACCGCAGGGCCGCCAGTCAGCGGGGACAACGCAACCGGACAGCAGCGGGACCGCATCGTTGACGCCCGGCTTTTCGGCACGGGCGTAGGGAACCTCCCTTGTATCCGGACTCTGGGACGGAGCACGCGACACGTCCACCTCGCAAGGCGTCGGCGCCGGCTCGATCAGCGCGGGGGCCCGCGCGTCGGTGTTGGGCGGGGCAGAAGCCGGCAAGCTCGCAACCGCTTGCTGGATGCCGGTCGCCGGCGCGTCGACGTGGGTGTCACGGCTTTCAAAGTCCCCGAGCGTCGTGGTCTCACTCCCGGGCGGCGGCGCGATCGAACGCACCGACTTGGCCCAGGCATCCTCTGGGATGGACTCTTCGGGCAGTGGCGGCTCTGGATCGACGCGTGTTTCAATAGACTGGCGGCGGCTCTTCAAGAAGTCCATGCGCTGCCACGCCACATAGCCGACTGCCCCACCGAGCCCGAGCACCGCGCACACTAGAAACGGTGCCGCCACGATTGCGGGGGTAGAGGCGCCGGAAATCCAAGCTGCGATCGCGGCAGCCGCAGAGAGGGTCAGCCCAGCGATGATAGCGAAGTTGCGTGTTTCTCCGGAGAGCACCGCTTGTTCGCTTGTTTGCGAGAATTGCACTGCGCAGCTCGTGCACCAAGCGTCCGGCCCCACCTGGTGCTCGGGGCAGACGTAGGCGCCGCAGGCCGAGCAGGTCGATCCAAATGACGGCTTGTCGCATACGCCGCATGGGAACTGCCGCGGGGTAGCAGGCGCCTTGCTTCTAACTTGCATGGACGGCGACACACTGGTTCGGGGGGCAATGTTTTCGCTGGCATCAACGCCGCCGTTTCGGCTCTGCTCGTAAAGCGCGACCAAGTCCGGCCACATCGCCGCCAGTTGGGGCTCGGATATATCCAGATACTGCGCGGTTTCCGTCGCTGCGATACTGCCAGCGCTGTCGCCGGCCCGATCCGTTTCGAGAGCGTGACTGAGCAAGTCCGAAAGCCGCAGCACCTGGACCATGGACGCGACTTGTCCGCCCTTCTTCATGGCGCGCGCCGGCGAATGGTGCCAGGCCACAACCTGGGGAACGGGCTCCGGAATGTTCCAGGACGAAAGCACGTGCGCCGCGAGCACGCCGTGATCGAAGCCGTATCGCGCGCGCTCGTATTCGTGCGCTTGATCGACGCCGCCGGCACCCGCAAGGAGTTCGGCGTACGCCTCCCCTTCTGTTTCCAGCAGCATCAGTTTGCCGATATCGTGCAAGAATCCGCAGGTGGCCAACTCGTCACGCGGAAGAGCAAAGTGCACGGCCAAGTAGCGACACAGCGAGCCCACGGTAGCCGCGTGTCGTGTGATTTCTCGGGCGTGGTCGCAGCCAGCGCCGAACATGTCCAGAATGGCGGCGGTCGTGGCCACTTGGTGTAGGCGCGCGGTTCCAACGAGTGCGGCAGCGTGACGCACGGACGAGCAGCGGATCCTCAGCGCGTAGCCCGCCGAGTTGACCAAGCGCAGCAGGCGCGCGCTCAGCGCGGCATCGCCCTCGAGCACTTGCACGACCTTGTCGATGTGCGAGTCATTGCGCGTGAGCTGCTCCAGCTTCCGAGCCGCCTCCGGGAACGGCTTGGCGCCGAGCACTCGACCGACCATGGCGGCCATACTCTGTTCCGCAAGGATCTCCGCCTCGCCTCCGTCTCCGGCTCCGTCGCCAAACCAGTTCGATTCTACTGCTTGCACGTCGAGTTGAACGGCAGCTTCGTCGGAAGCTTGAGCAAAAAGGGGCGGCCGACTCGACCTGGATGTGGCTCGGCTCTTGCTCCTGCTTGGATGGGTACTGGCGTTCGTCATGGATCTACACACCAAGCAAGAACTGGGCGCAGAAATACTGCCGGGCTCCGCGGGGCGGCAGCTGCGATGCGCCAAATCTTTGACCCAGAAGCGTGCATTGGCCGTCACTACGCGGACCCTGGCAGCTGCTGCTGGATTGCTGCTGGCGCCGGCCATCGCCGCCCAAGGCAGCCTGCCCCGTGTCACTGCGCGTTGGGTATTGGAGCGACCGCCTGCGGCGACCCAGACGCAAAAAACGATCGAAGAACGGGGGGGGATCAATCCCTGTGACACCCCAGACCCAGGCTTCGGGGCCTACTTGAAATGGGATCGCGCGCCATCCATGGGTCAAATGATCGTGCCGCGACATCTGCCCCGGCGCGCCAACTTTGACGTGGTATTTCACTTCCACGGCCATGAGGCTGCCCGCAAGGAATGGGTGCGTGCCATTGACGGACCCGTTCTCGTCGGCATCGACCTCGGCAACGGCTCGGGGCCGTACGACAGCGCGTTTTCCGCTGGCTATGTCTTCGAGGAGCTGCTGAGCAGCGTCGAGGCTGCCGTTGCCAAACGCCTCGGAATCAAGCAGGCAACGGCCCGGTTTGTCGGTCTTTCAGCATGGAGCGCCGGCTACGGCGCGATCGGCCGAATTCTGGCCCAGCCTCTGGGCAAATCCCGGGTCGACAGCGTGATCCTGCTCGACGGTCTGCACTCGGGCTACGACAAGACGGGGGGGACTCTAAACGCGCAGCAGCTGGGTCCCTTTGCGGAATTCGCGCAGCTCGCGGCAGGACGCAAGCGGTTCATGTTCGTGTCGCATTCGTCGATCATTCCGCCGGGATACGCCTCGACCACGGAAACGAGCGCGTATCTCGTGGCGAGCATCGGCGGCAAACCTCGAGCGTCAAAGCCGCGCGGCAGCGACCCCATGGGGCTGGACTTGATCCGCTGGTACGCCCAGGGGAACTTCCACATGCGCGGCTTCGCCGGCAATGACAAGATGGACCACTGTGCGCACTTCGGGGTCTACCGCGACGTCTTGCGCACGCACCTGAGACGTCGCTGGCGGCTGCGCTGAGTCAGCGTTTTACCGCGTTGAGCAGCTCCTGGGTCGTCTCATCCGCAGTCTGCAACACCCGCAGATTGGCGACGAATGCGTATTTTGCGACACGCATATCCACCATGGCCTGGGGAAGATCGGGGCGCGCCTCTCCGGTGAGGGATACGGAGTCCACCACGAGCGCTTTGGGCAGTTCGGTTGCCGCTTTTTCGAAGCTGTCCTGGGCCCGCACGACCCCCGCGGCGGCGACGTGCATGACCTGACCTAGCGGTGTCATGGCTGCCTGCTTGGTCGAAGCGGGGTCGTGACAGAACTACCCATACTTCCCTGAGCGGCAGCTCCAGCAGAACCTTGAACTCTGCGCGTAAGATTTTGAGTCAGGGCATCGGGCGCCTTCGTCCAGGCCGCCCCGGGTCTCGACGCGTGTGGGCACGACGCAAAGCCTCAAGGTGCCGTGGGATCAGCCGTTTTCCATGGGTGAACATGGAACACCCACGCCACAGCGGGATCTTCCGGCGCGTCGTCAGAGACCCGCGGCTCGTGGCCAAATCCCGCGCTGAAACCACCACCGGGCTCCCCTGCGCGGTTGCGGATTTCGCCGGCGAGTTGCTCGCCGACACCAGGGTCGCTGCTCCCTGGCGAACGGCGCGCCTACTTGCACTGCTGGCGTCGCTCGCCTCGGCGCAAGACTTGGGCGGATTCTGCGCTCGCTTCTTCGGTACTGACCGGCTCTGGGCCGTCCCCGTACGCACGCCCGTGCGAGATCTCGGCTGTTTGCTCGTCTTGGGACCCGTCTGCCCGCAGATGCTGGGACGACTCGAAAGCATCGCCGCCGAGCTCGGCCTGGTGCTCGAGGCCGAAGAGCGGCGCAGTTCGCCAGCGAGGCGAGACGAGAGCGCTCACCCCGCACACCGTCCGACTGAACTGAAGAGCCAAAGGGTTGCGTAAAACTCGACTTTGGAGATAGGCGTTGGGCGATGCGAAAGCGCGTGGTGCAGTTGCTCCACGCGCCTCGAACCGCTCCAGGCGACCGCTTCCTATTCGGCAGGCGGCATTGCGGGCGACGCGTTCTGCGCGTCCTTGGGCCGCGGCGCCGCGCCCTCAGCGGGCGTGGGCCCGAGCAAGAACAGCTCCCGAGTCGAAAACCGCGTTCCGTCTAGGGCGACCTGGGCGCCTTTGCGGGTATTCGAGTTGACGAATATCGGCGCCATCAGGTTGACGGTTGCCGGCTGCCCGCGGGGCGCACACAGCACCGCCAGCACTGCGACTTCGAGGGGGTCATCAGCGATCCCCGCGTCTCTGGCGGCGCCATCGATCGGCACGTCCGGGTACTCAGTACCCAAGCCGTGGGCGGAGACGACGGGTAGAGCCAGCGCTCCGTTGTCGAGGGATTGTAACCAGCCAATGCACTCCGAAGTGCCATGGGGAATGAGAGCGAAGTTCGTGTCGTCGGGAAAGCCGATCACTCCCCCGGGAAAGTTGATGACCTCGGAGCTATCCAACTCGATCAAACCAAATCTATCCGTTTCTATTCTCATTACCGAGCACCCTTGCTTTGGGGACGAAGATTTGTCGTCCGCTTCAGGTTTTTGCAAACGCGATGCCAGTTTCTTCATTTTGCCACCACCGGGATTTTCGCAACAAATGTGGCGCCGCCGCCAGCAGACTCCGCAACTGTCAAATCTCCGCCATGCGCTTCGACAACGCGGCGACAGAAGGCCAAGCCCACACCAAAAGCGGACTCGGCTCCCGACGCCGTCCCGACGAACAGGTCGAAGATCCCTTCACGCTCTGATTCGGGAACGCCACGCCCTTGATCCGAAACGCTGAAGACGACATGGTCGCCGACGCGACCGTAAAATAGCGAAACAGCAGAGTCCCGGGGGGCAAAGCGCAGTGCGTTGTCGACCAGGTTGTCGAGTACTCGGGACCAGAGCACTCGATCTACCAAGAACGCGGCGTCCTCGCCCGCGTCGAGCTCGAGAGTGACTCCGGAAAGCGAGCCCCGCGCTCGGTAGCGACGGACCGCGCGCAGCGCCAACTGCGAAGCGAGCGCGGGTTCGAGTCGCAGAGAAAGCGATGCACGCCCGGAGCGGGCTGCGACCAGGGCCTGCGTCAATAGCTCTGTGAGATCCGCGCAGGTGCGCTGCATGTCACGTACCGTTTCAGAAACCGCTGGATCGCCCCCGGTTTCCGGCGTTCGCGTTTGCAGCCACGCCACGCTTGCCGCGAGCGCGCAAGTCAGGTTCTTGGCATCGTGAAGGGCGAAGGTCGCGCTCTCGCTGGCCGATCGGCCGCGCACCGCGTAGACCCCACTACAGCCATCGGGGTCAGATTCTTCCTTCTTCTTAGCCGCAGACACGAGCTTGCCTCCAACAGCAGAGAACGGCGAAGTCCGCCGACCCTTTAGGGAAAAGATGGAGGCGACCCGGGCCATCAGGGATTCGGCCTATCCAGGCGCGCGCGAATTAGATGCACGGCTTCGGAGTGCAGCTGACACACTCGGGATTCGGTCACTCCCAAGATCTCGCCAATCTCCCGAAAACTGCAGTCCTCTTGATAGTACAGGCCGAGCACCATTTGCAGCCGTTCGGAGAGGGACTCGATGGCCGCAGTCACGGCACCAACCATTTCGCTGCGCGACGCCATCGCTTCAGGAGACGGATCGTCCGAACGCTCGTCCCCAGAAAGCTCGAGGCGCGCATAGCCGGCTTCGGAGATTTCTGCCAAGAGCCTCTGGTAGTCGGGCAGGGCCAGCCCAAGCTCCTGAGCAACCTCGTCTTCAGTAGGGTTGCGTTCAAAACGTCGCGACAGATCACGCACTGCTTCCGTGATCTTGCGCGACGCGCCGCGCAACTTACGTGACAGCGGATCTAGCCCCCGCAAGTAGTCCAAGATCGCACCGCGAACTCGATGCGAGGCGTACGCTTCGAAGTGTTCCTCGTCCATGTCCGGACGCCGGCGTGTCAGAGCTTCGGCCATGCCCACCCAGCCCGCGCTCAGCACGTCGTCAAAGCTGACGCTGGAAGGAAGAGTGCGTGCGGTCCTAATGGCGATTCTACGCACCAGAGGCATGTACTGACTGGCGGTGTCGCGGTCCGCGACGGGATCTCGCGAAATGGCTGCTGTAGTCATCTTCTTGGTTCCGGCTGCTTGGGTGGTCGTCACGGCGCGCTTTCGAACAAGGCGTCCACGACGGCGTTGACAGAGGCTGAGCGAATGTCCTCCGGCACCCGCGGCCCATCGCACAGGTAGTGAAAGGGCAAGTCTGCCGGGATGGCTGCGTGCAACACACCACCGGCCTGGAGGGTTTCGTCGAGCTTCGTCACGCAGAGACCCGTGACACCGGCTTCCGAGTAGGCGGTCACGGCACGCTCCGCGTCGCTGCCGCGCGTCCAGGCCGGCATGACCAGGAGCACATGCGACTCCCGCCCACTAGCTGCACTGAGGCAGCCTGGCACCGTCCAGCGTTGATCGTCCGAGAGCGTGCTGCGACCGGCGGTGTCCACCAACACGATGTCCGTGCGGCACTCGGCCAACGCCTGGGCAAACTCCGTCTCGTCCCTAGCGGTGTAGAACGGCAAGCCCATCAACGTGGCGTAGCGCTGCCATTGCTCTACGGCGCCGACCCGATACGTATCGAGACTAATCACCGCAACGGATCGCCCATGGTCTAGACGGGCGCGCGCAGCGAGCTTCGCCAAAGTGGTGGTCTTGCCCACGCCGGTCTGTCCGACGGCCGCGACGAGCATGGGACCTGCGCCGACAATCACGTCCTCGGCTGTTCGTAGCCGTTCACCGAGCCGCGTGCGCAGCCACGCTTTGAGCGCTTGCTCTCCGCGACGGGCGGCTCGAGCAGAGCCGCTCGCCAGCTCTCGCGCCAAAGCACCCTCCACACCAACTGCCGCAAGCATCGAGTAGGCGCGCTGCCGCGGCGGGCGGCTCGAGTTCAAGTCTTCGAGCATGGAGCGCAGGACGGAAAGCTCTCTCTCGATTTCCCGAGCGTCCAAGCCAAGAGTGGGGGTGGTACCGCCCGTACGCCCCAAAACGCGCGCTCGCGGCCGACCGCTTTGGCGGCGCGACTCACCCGCGGCGGGGCGCGCTTCCGCGAAGGGCCAACGCTGGATCTCCGTCGCTGGCGCTGCGCTCACCTCGATGAAGGAAGCTCCCAGCGCACCCCCACGGCCGTTGGTCACCTCGCGGGTCGAGTGAATCACCGCATCGGGACCAAAAGCGGCTTTCACGGCTTTTAGCGCTTCTCGCACATCCACGCCTCTAAACAATTGGTACTGCAACGGGCACCTCCATCACTGCGCTTGCTCCTGGCCATCCAGCTGGACCACCTCAAAAGGACGAATCGTCGCCTCCGGTTCGATCTCGCGAAACGAAAGCACTGTGAGCATGGGACAGCGTCGTTCGGCGAACGCACGCACGTAGCGCCGAACGTCCGGCCCAGTCACAACCAACGGAGGACGACCCGCAGCCAGCATGCGCTGGCAGGCAGCCTCCAAAGTCAAACCCAGCTCGCGCGCCTGCTCCGGGTCAAGAGCACCCCCTGTGCCACTGGCGATTTCGCGCAACGAGCGCCTGAAGATCTCCTCGACCTTTGCGTCGAGCACCAGCGTGGAAACTGTGCCATCTGCGCCACAAACTTGTTTCGTGAGTTGACGAGAGAGGCGCTGACGAACCATTTCGGTGAGCTGCTCTGGGTCCCGTGTGTTCACGGAAAGCTCGATAAGCGCCTCCAACAGCGTGCGAAGATCCCGAATAGACACGCCCTCGCGCAGCATATTGCGCACCACCTTCAGCACATCGCCGAGGGCCAGCTGATTGGGGATCAGGTCATCCACCAGCTTCGGTGTCGAACGAGAGAACACCTCGAATAGATGCGACAACTCGCTGCGGCCAACGATCTCGTGAGCATGACGACGAACGATTTCCGCCAGATGCGTCGCGACGATGGTTGTGTGGTCCACCACGGTGTGGCCCAACGCTTCGGCAAGCTCCCGATCCCGTGCCGGGACCCAACGAGCCGGCGTACCAAATGCCGGATCCTTGGTCTCTTCACCGTCAATGGGGGCTGCCGTACCGGTAGCGTCCATCGCCAACAGTTTCCCGCCGCGCACGGCGCCGCTTGCGATTTCGGTTCCGAGCAGCATGAAACGATACGCGCCGGGAGCGAGCGCAAGATTGTCTCGGATGTGCACCGGCGGAATGACGATCCCAAGGTCGAGGGCGATCTGTTTGCGCAGCGCCGCGATGCGATCGACGAGGGAGCCGCCCATCTTTGGGTCCACAATGTGGATCAACTCGTAACCGACCTCGAGGGCCATCACGTCCAGCGGCAACGACGCTTCGATGTCCTCTTGCGAAGCAGGGCGCGGCGCCGATTCCTGCGGAGGTTCCTTCACCTCAGGTTTGACGACTGCCGCCGCTTGAGTGTTTTTCGCGGACCATGCCAGTGCACCAGCAATGAATAGAAAGGGCAGCGCAGGCATGCCCGGCAACATGGCAAACACCACCAGCACGCCGGCTGTGGCGGCGACGGCCCGAGTGCTCCCCAGCAATTGCGTGCGGAACGCGCGACCCAGCTGCTGCCCGGTAGCCGAACGTGTCACCACGACGCCTGCAGCGGTGGAGACCAGCAGCGAGGGCATCTGCGATACAAGGGCATCGCCGACGGAGAGAATCGAGAAGGTTTCCGCGGCGGCAGCCAGCGACATCCCGCCGCCTACGCCAATCAGCAGGCCACCGACTAAGTTGATCGCAGTAATCAAGAGTCCGGCGATGGCATCGCCCTTGACGAATTTGCTTGCGCCATCCATCGCGCCGTAGAAGTCGGCTTCACGCTCGATGTCGCGGCGGCGGTCTCGCGCCACATCCGCAGAGATAACCCCCGCGTTGAGGTCGGCGTCGATGGCCATCTGCTTACCAGGCATGCCGTCGAGGGCGAAGCGCGCCGCCACCTCTGCAATACGCCCGGAGCCCTTGGTGATCACGACGAAGTTGATCACCACCAGGATCAGAAACACCACCAGACCGACAACGACATTGCCACCCACGACGAACTTGCCGAAGGTTTCGACGACTTGGCCGGCGGCGCCGTGCCCATCGTGCCCATTGAGCAGGATCAGGCGGGTGGTCGCCACGTTCAGACTCAGCCGCAGCAGCGTCGCGACGAGAATGACCGCCGGAAACGAACTGAATTGCAGCGGGCTCTCCATGAAGAGGCCGATCAAGAAGACGCCAATGGAGATGGCCAGTGAAAAGGCCAGCAGTAAGTCGATCAGGAACGCCGGCAGCGGCACGACCATCATCAGCACGATGGCGACGATGGCGAGGGGAACTGTCAATTCCTTGACACTGCTCGTCGCGTCGTTCGTGGCGATACTGGAGGTCACGCGGAACGTATTTGCCAGAAGCGTGCCACGCGTTCAGCCGTATCGCGGGCCGGATCCCGGCCAGGATTCCGCCGCTTTTCTAAGGGAGCGCACACCGCGCTGCGGCGATTGACATCGCGGCGCCAGAGCACTGGCGCCAGCTGTCGTCACGCACCCGACGCGATGGGCAGCTGCGGCACGACAGCGCCTGGCTGCTGGGTGCTGACCACCTGGATCGGCTCAAGCAACCCCGCGCCCGACGCGAAGTTGTGCAGCCGCTGCAACAGACTGGGCGTGATCTCTGTGCCACTGCCTACGACCGTCATACCACTCTTCGCCTTGACGTCGCCCGCGAGGATCATTCCCACGCGCAACTCCGCCACCTGCATCTCACGCATGCCCCCCGGAGCAACAGAAACACCCGAACTAGCGGCCAGTGCGGTCATGACGTCCGGATCGTAGACTCCGTCGCGGCGGCGCAGCGTTTCCAGGGCGGCCTGTTCCGACACGCCGCGCGTGCGGAGCAGGTGAAAATCGTAACAAGCCTGGAGGATGCGCGCCCCTAGGGATTTTTCCTTGGACTGTCGGTCCTCTCGGCCGCGAAGGACCTCCCGAACTTTCTCGATCCGAGGGATATTGCCGAGGAGCTTTTCGCCAACGTCCGGCAGCGCAAGTACCATCTGCTTCTCAGCGTCTGAGAGGGCGCGTCCAGCCAGGTATTTCTGCAGGGTTTCGGGCGGCAAGGTGATCACGGGCACGTGGCATAGCAGCGACGCAAGTTGGATATGCCAGCGTTCTTCCACCTGCATGTGGTCCAGCACCGCGCCGACCCGGCGCTCCATCTGGCGTGCGCGTCCAAACAGGTCCGGCTGCACCAACGCGAGGGTGTCGAGCAGGGTCTGGATCGCACCCCGCAGGGTTTGCTCCAGCAGCTCTTTCTCCGCAGTAAGCAGACGATTCTGATGGACCGCCGCGTGCAGCGTCGAAGTGAGCACGTCCGGCGGGCACGGCTTGCTCAAAAAGCGAAATAGCTGGCCGTGATTGACCGCACGGATTGCCTGCTGCAGATCGCTTTGCCCGGTGAGCAGGATCCGCACCATGGATGGATCCATGGCCCGCGCCTGCTCAAGGAACTCCGCGCCGTCCATCTGCGGCATGCGCATATCGGAAACCACGACCGCAAAGGGGCCTTCATTCGTAATCCGATCCAGACCTTGGGCACCGCTGGTCGCGGTCAGCACTTCGAAGTCCCAAACGAGTTGACGCGACAGCCCCTCTAGAACGAGCGGTTCATCGTCGACCAGCAAGATCCGCGGTAGTTCGGCTTCTTCGTCCATGGTTCACCCCAGCGTCTTGTCACGCGCTGCCCGGAGTTTTTCAGCATCCGTTTTGCAGTCGAGCAGGTCCAGGGCGCTTTGCAGCGCGTCCGCGCTGCCGGCCTGGATCCCTTCGTCGACCAGAGCCCGCGCGACGACCAAGATGGCCGCGGGCGTTGTCGACTGACCCGCAAGCGCAGCGGGCGTGCGATGAAACTGAACGGCCTCTCCGATGGCGTAGGGCAAACCCCACAGCCCCAGCAGGTACGCGCCGATTTCCGGATGCGTGGTGCCGAAGAGTTGCCGCTCCAACTCCGCATCCAGTTCTTCGCTACTCTCCCGCAGCTTCGCGAGTTCGAGCAGTCGCGCGGGTGCCTTGGCAGCCAATACCAATAGCCCAACCTGATGAAGCATGCCGGCCATGAACGCATCCGAAGCGACGGCCGCCGCGGTCGGTCCAGCCACCATGTGGCGTGCAACCGCTTGCGCCACGCGTGCCACTCTGAGGGAGTCCTCGGTGACGCTGTCCATGAACGCCGCGTGGGCTGGCGCAACCTGGAACGCGCGGGAAACCTCCGCGCTGAGCACCACAGACTTCACGACGTTGACTCCGAGCCGCGCCACCGCCGCATCTACCGCGTTGATCTGTGCGGAAGCACCAAAGAACGCCGTGTTGACCAAGTGCAATACCTTGGCGCTGATGCCCACATCGCTCTCAATCACATTGGCGACGTCCTTGGCACCGCTCTTTTCGTTGGCGAGCACCTGGTTGAGCTCGAAAAAGACCTTGGGGCGAGCCGGCAACGCCGCGAGCCCGCCCACGATTTGCTGTAGCGCCGGATCCTGTACCAACGCTTGGGAGCGTGCGGCCCGTTCCAGCACTGCGCGGAGCAACTCGGCGGGACAGGGTTTGCTGAGAAACTGATGTGCCACGGGCAGGGCGCGCAGCGCGGCCTCGAGCTCCGTGTGGCCGGAGAGCACCACCCGAGCCACTCGCGGGTGCTTTTCGTGAACGATTTCCAGGAGTCTGGCTCCGTCCATGCCCGGCATGCGCATGTCCGTGATCAGGACATCGATGGCTTCTCCGTCCAATACCCGCAGGGCGTCTTCCCCACTGCCAGAGAACTGCATGTCCCAGTCGTCGGCGTATTGGAAAAGCAGCCGTTCCAAGCCACGGAGTACGTTCGGTTCGTCGTCTACAAACAAGAGTTTCATGTGGGCCCTCCCTGAAATGGTGCTGTTGATCTCTTCTTCGGCTTGAGTTCGGGGCCGACGACCTTGGCGCTGGCTTGTCTGAGTCGCTGCCGCTCCGCACGGCAGTGGGGGTTCCCTACAGGAAGAGAACGGCCAATCGTCCAGAACTTGAGGAACGCCGTTTCGAATGCCTGCGCCATCACGACGCTACGCCCGCCTGCCCCGCCCACGGAGGCGGTATACGAACGCAAGCACTTCTGCCACGGCCGCGTACAACTCCGCTGGGATGGCCCGCCCCACGCGCACCCGTTCGGCCAACCCGCGGGCCAGAGGCACATTTTCGACCGTCGGCACCCCGAGTTCCTTGGCGAGAGACTTGATGTACTGCGCCACCTCGTCGTACCCTTTGGCCACGACCACCGGCGCGCCTTCGTGCGCACGGTAGCGAAGCGCGACCGCAACGTGAGTCGGGTTCGTAACGACGACGTCGGCGTTCTTCATCTCCTTGGCGATATTTCGCTTGGCCATCTCACGCGCCTTGGCGCGCTGTCGCGATTTGATCTTGGGATCACCTTCTTGTTGCTTGAATTCGTCCTTCATTTCCTGGCGGCTCATGCGGATCTGCTTTTCGTGCTTGAACCAGGACTGAATGTAGTCAACGGCAGCAAGCACAGCGAGCGCCAGAGTCGC
This sequence comes from uncultured Polyangiaceae bacterium, assembly GCA_965369205.1. Classification (GTDB taxonomy): domain Bacteria; phylum Myxococcota_A; class Polyangia; order Polyangiales; family Polyangiaceae; genus JACKEA01. The sequence continues at coordinate 22,363 of CBDUPW010000077.1, forward strand.
CCACAGCGCGAGCCGCGAAGCGACGTCCACAATCGCCGCGATGCCGCCCGAAAGTGGGGCTCGAGACAGGCGCGTGAGCAGCGGAAAGGCATCTGCACACACCTTGTAAGCGACTGCCCCCACCACGAAGACGCGCGCCAAGGCCAGCGCCGTGTTGGTCGCGCCGGACACTGGAGAAAACAGCTGCTTGAGCTTGCCCAGGGGCTCAAGGCGACTCCACTTTGGTTGGACCAACTCGGCCCGAGGCATGTAGCCGGCCTCAAAGAAGCCCATGCCAACCGCAGCAGTCGCAGCAACGATGGCAAGCGGCAGAGATGCCACGGCCAAGACGCGCGCTGCCATCTGCCCGACACGATCATACCCGCCCTGAGACAGCTCTTGGGTTTGGCTCAAACACAAGATGGCGAATTGCCGCAGGCCATCGACGAGATCATCTCCAAAGGCCAACAGCCCCAGCAACACAGCCAGAGAAGCGGCAACGGCGCCGGCGTCCTTGCTCTTTGGAAACTGCCCGTCTTCGCGGGCCTTCTTCCTCCGTTCTGGGGTCGCTTCCTCTGTCTTTTCGCTGTCGTCTTGCTCGGACATCGGTCAGCCCTGGGTGAGAACGATCAGCAGCGCTTCGATGCGCCGTCCGGTATGGGAAAGCTCCGACAAGATCTGGTGCCCCATATCCGGAGCAGCCAGGATGAGCACGGCCATGCCGACGATGAGAGTCACGGCAAAACCTACCGAGAAAATCTGCATCGCCGGAGCAGCGCGAGAGATGAAGGCAAGAGCGACTTGGGTCATGAACAGAATCGCGATCACCGGCACAGCGATACGAACCCCAGCGGCCAGGGTGTCCGCACTGAGCTGCAGCAGAGACGGCACGGTTGCGTGCACTCCGGAAACTGCCCCTGGGGGGATCACGCGAAAGCTCTCCAAGAGCGCGCCAAGCACCACGCGGTGCAGGCCCACCACCACCGCGAGCAGGATGGCGAAGTTCCGGAACAGTTTCGCGAGCACGGTATGCGTGCCTGAGATGCTCGGATCAAAAACCTGGGCGACACCGAGACCAATCAACGGGCCGATGCTTTCCGCGGCAATTTCCGCCACGGCGATGCCGAGCCGAACAACGAAACCCATAGCGAGACCGAGCACAAACTCTGCGCCAGCCGCCAGCGCGAGCGCGGGTACCGAGTCGAGCACCGCCGGGTCCGCGGGCGTGCGCCCGTGCGCCACCACCGAAAGCACGATCACCAAGCCAGCGCGCACACGCGCCGGCGCGACGGACCACGCCAGAGGCGCGATCAGCAGCAGCCCCAGAATGCGTACGCCCTCCAAAAGGAAGGCGTAGAGCTCCAGAGTGATGATCTGATCAAGCGAGGTCACCGCGTCACATCAGAGATGGAGGAAATGGTGCGATGCGTGTAGTCGACCATTTGTCGCAAGGTCCAGGAGCCCAATACGATGAAGGTAGCCGCGATCGCGATCAGCTTGGTCACGAAGCTGATGCTCGCCTCATTGACTTGCGTGGCGGCTTGCAGGACACCGACGACCAGGCCAACCAGCAGCGCCGCCAGAAGCAGCGGCCCGGCAATCATGGCGGTGACGATCATTGCGTTGCGGAGCAACTCGACGGCGCCGTCCGTACTCATATGAAGCTCCTCAGCAAAGAGCCGGCGAGCAGGCTCCAGCCATCGACCAATACAAAAAGCAGCAACTTGATCGGTAAAGACAGCGTCGTCGGCGGCACCATCATCATGCCCATGCTCATCAGCAAAGATGCCACCGCCAGGTCTACGACTAGAAACGGCAGCAGGACGATCACGCCCATCTGAAACGCCGTCGTTAGCTCGGAGATCACGAATGCGGGAATGGCGAGACGCAAGGAGACGTCGTCCGCACTTGCGGGCAACGGTTCCTTGGTCACGTCGTAGAACAGCCGCAGGTCGGCTTCTCGGGTCTGCCGCAGCATGAATCGCTTCAGGGGCACGACCGCCTTTTCCACGGCTTGCATCTCGGTCAACTGACCCGCCTGATACGGTTCGTAGGCCGCCGACTTCATTTCGTCGAAGACCGGCGCCATCGTGAAGAGCGTGAGGAAGAGGGAGAGCCCGATGATGACCTGGCTCGGAGGGGTCTGAGTGCCGATGCCTTGTTTGACGAAGGACAGCACGATCACCGTGCGCACAAACGACGAACATGTCAGCACGATCGCTGGCAGCAGCGACAGCACCGTGACGATGGCGAGGATCTTCAGCGACGGCGCTAGCTGTTGTCCCGACAGGAGCCCGTCGACGCCGTTCATGACATTCCGTCCAGGCGCGCGATCAGACCCGCTGCCTGGCTTTCCACCTGAAGCATTTCGGCGCGCTTCTGACTCGGCACGTAGCGATCCTCGGTTTCTTCAGCGATGGCAAGCGCCGCTGTGGTTTCTGCAGGCGCCGACTTCGATGGCCGGCCAAGGGCCGTCATCAACACGTCGCGAAAGCCCGCACTCTGACCACTCTGACTGGTGTTGGTCATCGCTGGCGCCGAGCGCGCGGCGGGCACGGCTGCGTAGCTCGCCGCCGCAGCGCGTGCTGGCTGAGAGCGTGCGGGTTCCCTTGGACGATCTCCCGGCAAGGGCCCGTCCCAAAGATCCGACGGCTCCTCGACGTCGGGCTCGGTGGCGTTCTCCGTAGCGTCGCTGCCTTCCAACCAGGCGATCCGCTGCACCGAGTGATCCGTAACTCCGAGGAGCAGCGTACGATTGCCCACCCGCGCGACGACCGCGTGTGCCTTCGGCCCGACACGAGTCGACGCGACGACCGCGAGCGCCGGGATCTCCCGTTTGACAACGCTGCGGCGACGCTTGAGCCGCATGAAGAGCGCCGCGCCACCAAGACCGGCCAAGACGATCAGCAGCGCCGCACTGCGCCAAGGACTTGGACCAGACTCATTTGAAGCGATCGAAAGCTGCGGCGTGTTGCCCCGGGCGGAAAGCCACGCGCGCGGCGATTCCACGGAGGCATCGGGAGCGTCAGCGCTTTGGGCGGCAGCAGTCGCCGGCAGCGCCACGAGCGCGATCACTGCCAGCAGCCGCGTGAAGGTCTTCATTGCCCGCCCTTTCGTGTGTCTTCGTTGACCAGCACTTCCGTCAGCCGGATCCCGTAGCGCTCTCCGACAACCACCGCTTCGCCCCGGGCGATGAGACGGTTGTTCACGTAGATGTCCAACGGTTCGCCGTTGGCCTTGGAGAGTTCGATCACCGACCCTGGCCCGAGGCGCAACACGTCGGATATCTTCACGGACTTGCGACCGAGCTCGATGGTCAGCTCCACGGGCACGTCCATGACGAAACCGAGGGAGTCGATGCCTCGCAGCGCCGCAGGTGGCGACGGGTCGGCTATCGCGGCAGCAATCGGTGATACCGAAGCTTCGGACGGGGGAGGCGGCAGAACGGAAGGACGCCGCTCAGCCGAGGGAGGGTTGGGAGGGGGACTGACGCTCGAGTCGCTCATGCTGATGAGCGTCTACCTTCATTCTTCGT
>CBDUPW010000078.1:0-25835 GCA_965369205.1 uncultured Polyangiaceae bacterium
CCGCCTACCCTCCAGACAATGAACGATCTCGAACTTGCTCTTGCCGCCGCCGCCAGCCGCAATCACCACGCCTTCGCTGCTGGCAATGGAGCGCAGAGCGGTGATGGTGATCTCCCGGGCCAACAACAGGGCCACGGCCCATTGAGGAATGCGCCCCATGGGCACCATCCAAATCAACGTCGCCATGACGATCAGCTTGTCTGCCAGGGGGTCCAGGAACTTCCCGAGCACACTGACCACGTTCATCTTGCGGGCAAGGTAGCCGTCCAAGAGATCGGTGATGGCAGCCACGCCGTAGAGAATGGCCGCCCAGACGCAGTCGCGGGGCGTGCCCGACGCCAAAAACCACAGCACCACGGGGATGAGCACGACTCGACCCATGGTGAGAATGTTAGGGATGTTCCAGACGTCTTGACGCAGGGTCTGGCGTCGCGCCGCGCGCTGTTTCGGGTCCACGCGCGGACGTCGCCGACGGCGGAAGCGGCTAGAGCCAGGGGGACGTTGGCGGGACGACACGGTGGCGAGATGCTAGCCGGCTGCGGCCGAGAGTGCCCATGGTTTTCCCTCTCTGCGCCGGATCCTTCGTTTCGCCGCTCATCCCACGTCCAACCACAAGATCCCCTCGCCACTGAAGCGAAGCCAACGGCCGGTAGCGACGGGCACGGCGTCTTGCGGCACCGGGTTCGGCATCAGCCGACCAGTCCAGCCGAGCACGTCTTCTGCCCGCGACCAGGCCCCTGCTTCCGGCGTGACCGGAAGTGTGGTCAACCGCGCCGTCGCAGCCAGCAGCAACACCCCGCTTCCAGATAGCTGCACCATCGGCGCGTGATCCCCCGGGGCCAGGGGCAGCCGGCCACACTCGTAGCGCATTTCTTCATCGAAGCCGACGAGGCGCTCTTCCCGCACGTAGAAGAACTCGTCGGCAAGCGCAGTTGCATACAGCGATAGGCCCTTAGGAGCCACCAGCACGACGCCACCGTGACCGCTGAGCTTCACCAGGGGGTGGCGCGGGCCGCCCAGCGGATCTGCGGACTCTTTGCCAAGGCTGCGCCGATTCAGCGGGCTGGGCCGGAACACGCCTTCATCGGGACGGAGCGCCCGCACCAGATCCCCGCGCACCGCCACGGCGTTGGTGCTGCGCAGCACGAATAGCTCCGTCGCCAGCCCCGTCGGGGCGGCACTGGCAGCCCCGAGCACGGTGGAGAGTTCGGCGGGGGTGCGGCTGGGCGCCGGCTCGGCGGACGTTGACGAACCGTGGCGCTGGCGCCGTGCAGCGGGCAAACGCGCGTTGCCCGGTTCCAACGCGTGCCAGCGACCGGTGCGCAGAGCGTCGTCCTCCGCATCGGCGGCCGGACCCCGGGAAAACGGGTGGAGATCGCCTTCGAGTTCCATGATGGCATCCGCCGCTGCCTTACGGATCGTCTCGCGTTCCGGGCGTTCGCTCTCCTGCGGCTCGTCGCTCGGGCCGCCTTTCGCGCGCTGCAATCGACGCACCATGTGGGCTTGGCCGGCGCGCTCGAAGGCATCGAGGGCGCGGTCCGTCGCCCCCATCCGCTCGTGGGCGAGGCCGAGATAGCCCCAGGCTCGACGGTGGGTCGGCACCTTACGCGTCACGTCTTCGAGCGCTTCACGGGCTCGGGAGTTCTGGCCCGTCTTGAGATAACACAGTCCGAGGTTCAACCAGGGCGTCACTTCGTTGGGGCAGTTGCGGGTGATCTGCTCGTATATCTCGATGGCGCGGGGGTACAGACCCAGACGGAAGTAAACGACGCCGAGCAGCCCTTGGCCTTCCACATCCCGCGGCTGCAGTGCGAGGGCGCGCTCGAGTTCTTCCTTGGCTTCTCCGACCAGGTTGTCTTGGAGCAGTTCGCTGCCCCGATACAAGTGGTACAGGAAGTCTTCCCCGTCGAAGCTGCTGCCCGACGGGGCGTCCGAAGCCGGAACCTGTTCCTCAGCATTCGCGATGGCGTCGGTATGACTGACCAGCGATCGAATCGACGGGGGCGGCTCGGTATCGACCATTTTCGGCAGGGTAGAACAGTTTGCCCGGGCGATCAGCCCGCGGTCGCGTGCGCTGCCCTTTGGACCGCGTCTGACAGCTGGAATCGGCCTTCGTGCAAGGCGCGTCCCACCACGACGGAGGCAATCGGCCCCGGGGCGGCCGCGAGGGCGCCAATGTGGTCGAGAGTGCCGACGCCGCCGCTGGCCGTGACGTCGAAGGGGCAGCGAAGCGACAACGCGCTGGTCGCGGGGATGTTCGGTCCAACCTCGGTGCCGTCGCGGGCAATGTCCGTGTAAAGGATCCCAGCGAGGGGCAGGGGCGCGAGCCGATCCACCAAGGCATCCACGGTCATGTGACCGTCTTCTTCCCAACCCGAGATCTTCACCCGGCCATCTGTTGCGTCGACGGCCACGACGATCCGCTGCGGGTAGCGCGCGGCCAGTCGCTCGACCATGGCTTGATCGACAATGGCCGCTGTGCCGATCACCGCGCGCTGGGCCAAGGACAGCGCGGCTTCGATGGACGCTTCGGTACGCAACCCGCCTCCGATCTGAACGCCATCCCCGAACGCCGCGACCACGCGTTCCAAGACGGCGACCTGGATAGGACGTCCCGCCCGCGCGCCATCGAGGTCCACCACGTGCAGCCGATCCACGTGCTTGCGGAAGTCCCGAGCCAGATCGGCGGCGTCTTCTTCGTAGTGGGAGACTTCATCGAAGCGCCCTTTGCGCAAGCGCACCACGCGGCCACCCATCAGATCGATTGCCGGAATGACTTTCATGGGGGGGCCTCCAAGAATGCCGCCAACATCTGCAACCCCCCGGCCTGACTCTTTTCGGGGTGGAACTGCGTGGCGAAGACGTTGTCCCGATGCACCGCTGCGGTGACCGTATTGTTGCCGTGGCTTGCGGTGGCCGCGATGACCTCCTCGGTGGGCTGAGCATGAAAGGAATGGATGAAATACGCCCAGGCGCCAGCGCCCCCAAGAGCCTGCAAGTAGGGGTGCACTGGGCCGACTGGCTCGATCTGGTTCCAGCCCATATGCGGGATCTTCACCCCAGTGCGATCGAGCGCAGTCACGCTGCCGGAGAAGTGTCCCAGCCCGCGATCTGACGGTGACTCGTCGCTTCGATCGAATAGGAGCTGCAAACCGAGGCAGATCCCGAAGTAGGGCGTGCCGTGGTCGATGGCCTGTTTCAGGGCGTCACCCAAGCCGTCCGCGAGCGCTGCCGCGCCGCTCGAAAACCCGCCCTGTCCCGGGGCGACGATGGCGTCGACTTTGAGCAGGTCCTCTCCCTTGAGGCAGCGCTGGACAACGACGCTGCTCCTGCAACCACGCGCTGCTTGGGTCAGAGCGCGCTCCACGGAGTGAAGGTTTCCGACCCCCAGGTCAAGAAGTGCCACGGTTCGTGCCATTGGCTGCGCTTGTCTCTGCTGCGGAGGAAGCGCGCTACGCCAGCGTGCCCTTGGTCGAGGGGATCCCCGGCGCCCGAGGATCGAACTCCGTAGCGTCGCGCAGGGCGCGAGCGAAAGCCTTGAAACAACTTTCGATGATGTGGTGCAAATTCTCACCCTCATGCAGGCGCATATGTAGGTTCACGCCCGCGCTCCGGGCGAATGCTTCGAAGAAGACCGCCGCCAGCTCCGTATCGAACTCACCTACTTTTGCTTTTGGCAGCTGCACTCTCCAGACGAAGAAGGCGCGACCACACAGGTCCAGGGCGACGGTCGTCAGGGTTTCATCCATCGGCAGGGTCGCGCTGCCGTAGCGGCGGATCCCCTTCGCATCGCCCAAGGCGCTTCGGAACGCCGTCCCCAGGACGATGCCGACGTCTTCGGTGGTGTGGTGGCCGTCAATCTCTGTGTCGCCTTCGGCGTGCACCTCTAGATCGAAGGCGCCGTGGCGGGCGATTTGCTCGAGCATGTGGGACAGAAAGGGCAGGGGCGTGTCGATGGCCGCTTTGCCCGAGCCATCCAGGTCGATCGCAGCCGAAATCTTGGTTTCTCGAGTCTTGCGTTCGAACGCGCCTCTGCGTGCGGCCGCGGTCATTTCAGCTCCTCGATCTTCCAATGCCCTTGCTCGCGCACGAGCTCTACAGTGCCGCCAGCTCCATAAGCCATCGTTGCACGATCGCCGGTACGCTCGAAACGCGCTGTGGGCATGGCAGCTGCCAGTGCCTGGGTGATGCGATCCATCTCTGCCTTTTGCTCGCCTTCCCAAGCCTTCTTGAGCTTCTTGCCGTCGAGGCCTTCGCGCTTGGGTTCTGGAACGAAGCGCATCAGCACGTCGTAACGCCGGTTGTCGTAGGCGCGGATGAATGAGCGGATCGCTATTTCCGGGCTCGCCTGGCTATACAAGTCGATGGCCGAGCCATCGACGCGCCAGCTGCCGTTTTCGTAGACCATGAGCAAGGACTGACCCCCGGGCGCGGTCACCGTTGCCGTGACGAGGGGCGGGCCCGCCGGGCGCAGCAGTGCGCGAGCGATCTCGCGAACTTCGTCGGGATTCTCGCGGATCATCCGACCGAAAGCCTCCCGCGGGATGCTCTTCTTCGCCTCGTCGCTCAAGAGCGCGTAGGCCGCGTCGATCTGCCCGTCGCTGACCGCCCGAGCGTAAGCGTCGAGGGTCTCCTTCGGCCCGCGCGCGGGCTCGTGCTTGGAGCAGGCGGCGATCGAACCCCCGAGTGTCAGGGCCAGGGGCAGGGCCCGAAGCCATCGCGAAAACCCGTGCACGGCCGGGAATTACCACAGGCCCGGGGCCGCCGCGACTTCTGCTGCGTCCCTCAGGGCAGCGCACTTTCACCGGCGGGAAAGCCGTACTACGCTAGTCGGATGCAGAAGCGCTCCGGTTCGCGCCCCCCGGCCGCCGAAAAAGTGGCAATTTTGCCTTTGCGCAACTCCGTCCTGTTCCCGATGTCCGTTGTGCCCATCAACGTCGGGCGGCCCCGGAGCGTGCAGTTGGTCGAGGAACTTCTCGGGCGGGACGACGCGCTGGTCGGAGTGGTGGCCCAAAAAAACGCGGATACCGTAGATCCCACCTTCGACGACGCCTACGCCATCGGCACCCTCGCCAAGCCGGTGAAGGTCATCCGGCTCGGGCCGGCGAACTACAGCGTCGTGCTCAACGGACTCAGCCGATTCCGGATCGAGAAACCTCTGGGCCTGGAGCCCTATATGCAAGCGGAGATCGTCCGACTGGCCGAGCCAGTGGGTGACCCTGCGCTTCTTTCCGAGTTGGGGGAGCGTCTTCGCGAGCGCACTCGCCGAGCGCTGGAGTTGATGCCCAACCTGCCGCGGGAAACCGCCGGCATCTTGGACAATGTGCGGGAGCCCGGCGCGCTGGCGGATTTGATCGCATCGAATTTCCCGGAGGAGCAAGCGAGCATCGCGGTCCGCCAGTCCATTCTCGAGGCCCTAGACCCCATCGAGCGCCTCAAAGCCGTGCTGAACCTCGTGGACCGGCAGCTCGAGGTGCTGCGGGTGAAGGACGAGATCACTTCGTTGGTGAAGGACGAAATGAGCCGCTCGCAGCGCGATTTCGTGTTGCGCCAACAGATGCGTGGGATCCGGGAAGAGCTCGGTGAAGGCGGGGACGACGACGAAATCGAAGATCTTCGCGAGCGGGTAGCCCGCGCCGATTTGCCAAGCGAAGCCGCCGAGGCAGCCCGTAAGCAGCTCGGGCGCCTCTCCGGCATGCAGTCTTCCTCCGCCGAGTTCCAAACGACGCGCAACTACGTCGAGTGGTTGGCAGACTTGCCATGGAATCGCGCCACCCCAGATCGCTTCGACATCAAGGTCGTGCGTCGCTGCCTCGAAGAAGACCATTACGGCTTGGAAAACGTCAAGAAGCGCATCGTCGAATACGCGGCGATCCGACAACTGCGCAAAGACAAGCGCGGCCCCATCTTGCTGTTTGCGGGTCCGCCCGGAGTTGGCAAGACAAGCCTGGGCAAGAGCATCGCGCGTGCAATGGGCCGGCGCTATGGCCGCATCGCTTTAGGCGGCGTGCGGGACGAGGCCGAGATCCGCGGGCATCGGCGCACCTACGTCGGAGCACTGCCCGGCCGTATCATTCAAGCACTGAAGAAGGCGGGCACGAAGAACCCGGTCCTCGTGCTCGACGAAGTGGACAAACTCGGCGCGGACGTGCGGGGAGACCCCGCCGCGGCACTGCTCGAAGTTCTGGACCCGGCGCAAAACGACTCCTTCGTCGACCACTACCTGGGAGTCGCCTTTGATTTGTCTCAGATCACGTTTTTGGCCACCGCCAACTACAAACACCAGATCCCCGAGGCGCTCAAAGATCGCATGGAGATGATCGAGGTGCCCGGCTACACCCGCACGGAAAAGCGCTCGATCGCCCAGAAGTTTCTAGTCCCGAAGCAAATCAAAGAGCACGGTCTGGAAGACGGGCAGCTGACCTTCGAAGACGCTGGCGTCGAAACGATCATCGACTACTACACCCACGAAGCGGGGGTCCGCGGCGTCGAACGAGAGATCGCGTCCGTGTGCCGTGAGGCCACCGTGCGGCTGGCTGAGGGCCAGAGCGTGCAGGGCGAACGCGTGGATCGCGAACACGTCGAGCGCGTCCTTGGCACCCACAAACACGACCCTGAAGTCGCAGACCGCCGGTTCGCGCCGGGCGCCGCGACCGGTTTGACGGTGACGGGCGCAGGTGGCGACTTGCTCGTGATTGAGGCAACCCGGATGCCAGGCAAGGGCAAGGTGCATGTGACCGGCAGCATGCGCAACGTGATGAAAGAAGCCGCGGCCACGGCGGTGTCTTATGTGCGGTCGCGTGCCGACCGCCTGATGCTCGACCCAGAGTGGCTGAAGTCGATTGATTTGCACGTGCACGTGCCCCGCGGCGCGTCCGCCCAAGATGCTGCGAGCGCCGGCTTGCCGATGTTTGTTGCTGTGGCGTCTCTGTTGCTCGGCGCCGAAGCACGCCCGGATGTTGCCATCACCGGCGAGATCACCCTGCGCGGTTCGATCCTGCCCGTGACCGGGATCAAAGCCAAGTTGCTAGCCGCCCACCGCGCCGGGATCGCCGCAATCGTGATGCCAAAACGTAACGAACGCGATCTGGACGAGATCCCCGCGGAGACCCTCGCTGATATCAAGATCTTGCTCGTCAGCCGGATCGAAGAGGTGTTGCCGCTCGTGCTGGCTGAGCCGGATCCCGGCAAGCGCGACCGCTCCGTGCCGCCCGCCAGCGGCGAAGCCCGTCCTTGATGCCAGAGGCGCCGGCGCCACCATTGCGAAACAGTCGCGCGGCCCAGGTCGCGGGCGTGCTCGTGCTCCTGCTGCTCGGCGGCATCGGTCTGCTGCCTCTCTTCGGGGGGCCAGGCTACGAAGCGGCCCTCGCCGCGGGGGTGGTGCTGCCGTCGATCACGGCCGTCGCCACGGCCCTGACCACGCGGCACACGACCCTGCGTCCCTTCGAGGCGCTGTCTCGGGGGGTCACTTTGGGCGCTCTGCTGGCCAGCATGGCCCTCGGTGTGAGCCTGCTGCACGGCCTGCGCGTGGGTTTCTGCGATGTCAAAAGTGGCGTGGTGCTGTTCCTTCTGGCTCCGCTACCGGGCGCGCTCATGGCGGGAGCTTGGGGAGCCTTGGCAGGGCTCGTCGCCCGATCTTTTCGCCGCTATCGCGTCGCGTTGCCGGTGCTGCTCGCGGCTTTTGGCCCCCTCGGCGGCGTGCTGATCAGCCTGTGGCGCTTCTACACGTCGCCCATGGTCTTCGCCTACGATCCCTTCTTCGGATACTTCGCGGGACCGCTCTACGACACCGTCTTTGACCCGGTGCCGCAGCTCTTGAGCTACCGAGCGGGCAGTGCGCTGACGCTGTGCGCGGCATTCGTCGCGGCCCTGCACCTGAAATCGACGACCCAGGGCCTGCGTTTTCACTGGCTCGGCCGCCGCGGGCTGGTGTTTTTGGGCGGCCTCGCGGCGGTTGGCTCTGCATCGCTGATGGCCGCCGGGCCAAGCTTGGGTCACTACAGCACCGAGGAAAGCGTCCTTAGCGAGTTGGAGCGCACGGTGCAGAGCCCGCGCTGCATCGTGCACTACGACCCGACGGTGTTGCAGCGGGACGCGAGTGCGCTTGCGCGCGAATGTAGCGCGCATGTGGAACAGATCGAGACCTTCTTCGAGATGCGGGGGCCAGAGCGGGTGCGGGTCCTGCTCTTCGCCAACGAACACCAAAAGGGGCGGTTGATGGGAGCCGCCAACACCTACATCGCCAAGCCCTGGCGAAAGGAAGTGTATCTGCAGTTCCGGCGCTTTCCCCACCCAGTTTTGGGGCACGAGCTGGCACACGTCATCAGCGGAGCGTTCGGCGCCGGGCCGTTCAAAGTATCTGGCCCCCTGGGGGGGTGGCTGCCGGATCCGGGACGCATTGAAGGCATCGCGACCGCGGCAACACCTGATGAAGACGAAGACCTAAGCCTCGCGCAGTGGGCGCGCGCCATGCAGGAGTTGGAGATCTTGCCCCCGCTCTCGCGGGTGTTTCGTTTGAGCTTCTTGGGCGAAAACAGCAGCAAGGCCTATACGGTGGCTGGCGCCTTTGTGGCCTGGTTTCACGAAACCTACGGCGCCGCCGCCCTGCGTTCCTGGTACGGCGGTGCGAGCCTGGTAGCGCTGACCGGCAAGGACCTGGGCGGTCTCGAATCCGAATGGCACGCGTCCCTGAGAAGCGTGACCCTGGACGAACCCGCACGGCTTTCCGCTGCGGCGCGCTTCGATCGGCCGAGTGTATTCGGCCGGCGCTGCCCGCACGAGGTTGACGCGCTCTCTGGGCAGGCTTTCTCGAAACTGCGGGGCGGTGATCTCACCGGCGCTGCGGATGATTTCCAGCGGCTGCTGAGCCTAGATCCGCGTCATTTGGGCGCCAAACACGGCCTCGCGAGTTGTGCGCTACGGTCAGGCGACGCCGACGGCGCACGTGCCAAGTACCGCGCGATCTCCGAAGACAGTGCGCTGCACGTCATGGAGCGCCTGGGGGCCATCGAGGCTTTGGGCGACGTCGAGCTGGCGCTTGGCAACGTGGCCGCAGCGCGGGCGCGCTATCGCGCCGTCCTTGAGAAAGCCCAGAACGCCGACCATCGCCGCAGCGTCGAGGTCAAAGCGTACAGCCCAAACCCCAGCGGTCTGCGCGCCGTGGTGGCGCTCCTGGTGGGGGATCCACGTTCCGGCACGGACTTTCCGGAGGCCGCGTCGTGGCTTGGACGCTGGTCCGTGCTCAGTCCAGAAGATGGCACCGCGGACTATTTGCTGGGCAAAAACTTCATGAACGCCGGACGCTACGAAGAGGCCCGCAGTCGCCTCGACGAAGCGCTCGCGCGCACGATATCTCTTGAGTCGGTGCAAGCAGAGGCGCTCCGCACACGCGGGGAGCTTGCGTGCTTTCTCGACGAAAAGAGCCGCGGCCCGGAACTCTCCAAGGTGTATCTGGGGCGCCCGGACGTGTCCCGAGCACGCCGCGCCGGATTCGCGCGATTCGCAGCGCGCTGCGGCTTCCTGCCGTGATTCGACCTAGAACGCCTTGGCCGCGACTGCGCGCAGCAGGTGTTTCTGGGCAAATGCGAAGACGAGCAGCGCCGGAGCGCTGAGCGCTACGTTCCCCGCCATCACCACGTGCCAACGAACGCCGGTGCCCTGCTCCCGCAGCAGCGCGATGCCCAAGGGCAGTGTGCGGACTTGATCGTCGGTGGTCATCACCAACGGCCAGAAGTAGTCGTTCCAGTGATACACAAAGGAAAACAGGAAGAAGGCCACCAGCGTTGGCTTGAGCATCGGCGCCAGAAGCCCATAGACGATGCGCAGTTCACTCGCCCCGTCGAGGCGTGCTGCCTCGATGATGCTGTCGGGCACCGACAGCAGCGCCTGGCGGATCAGGAAGGTGCCAAAGGCACTGACTCCAAAGGGCAGCACCAGCGCCGTCATGGTGTTGATCAGGGAGACTTCGGCCAGCATGGTGAATACCGGAACAAATCGCACCTGCGCGGGGATCAAGAGGGTCGCAATGACTAGCCCAAAGGCCAGGCCGCGGCCCGCATAGCGCAGCTTTGCCAATGCATACCCGGCAGGCAAGGCGACGAGGATCTGGATAGCGGCGATGCCCAGGGCCATCACCGTCGTGTTGAGGAAGTAGCGGCCCAGAGGCATGGCTTCCAAGACTCCCTGGTAGGCCGCGAAGTTTAGGCCCGCAGGCAAGGGGGCGGTGGGCGCCCGCACGATTTCAGGCAAGGTCTTGAAGCTAGTCGAGACCATCCACGCGTAAGGCAACAGCCACAGCAGCGCCACGCAACCCAACAAAGCGTTCTCGGCGCCCTTGGAGAGTGTCAACGCCTTCATGTCGCGCCCTTCTTGCGCCAGGCATACAACTGCAGCGCCGTCAGGACCAAGAGCAAGCCGAAAAATACAACCACGAGGGCACTGGCGCGGCCGACGCGCAGATTCAAGAAGACCTGCTCGTAAATGGCGTACACGAAGACGGTCGTACTCTTGACGGGACCGCCCTGGGTCATCACGCGCACGACGTCGAACACCTGGAAGCTGACGATCAGACTCGTGGTGGCGACGAAGGCTGTGGTGGGCCGCAGCAGCGGCCAAGTCACATTCCAGAAGCGCGCAAACTTACCGGCACCGTCCAACGCGGCCGCTTCGTAGAGCGCGCGGGGAATGTCCTGGAGACCCGCGAGGAACAGCACCATCGAGTAGCCGGCGATCTTCCAAATCGTGACCCCGGCCAGGGAATACAAGGCGACATTGGGATCCCCGAGCCAGTTCTTCGTCGGCAGCCCGACGCTTCGCAAGATCGCGGTCAGCGCGCCAGCGTCGGAATCCAGGACCCAGAGCCAGAGCAGAGCCACGCTGACCCAGCTGATCACGTACGCGGAGAAGACGGCTCCCCGCACGAACGCGGCAAAAGCCGTGTCCCGATTGAGTGCGAGCGCGAGGCCGAGCCCGAGCACCATGGAGCCCGCGACGACCACCACGGAGAAGGTGAGGGTGGTCACGAGGGCGTGCCAGAGTTCCCCACTTTCGATGAGCGCGCGGTAGTTGCCGAGACCCACGTATCGGGGCTCGGTGAGAAGGTCCCACTCGTGCAAGCTCAGGCGGACCGCGTCGACCAGCGGGTAGAAAAAGAACACCGCGAGTAGCGCCATAGTCGGCAGAAGCAGCCAGTACGGATCGCGTTTGTGTCGCGGTAAGAGGCCGTTCATGGCGCCGCCCGTTTGGCAAGGGCACGTGCGCTCGCAATCACGTCCCGAGCATCCTGCCCGCCCAGCACGGCTTGCTCCAAGCGCGGCTGCACGATCTCACGCTGGATGCGAAAGAGCTCCGTGCTCCACGGCCACGCCAAGGCCACGGAGAGTTGTTCCACTGCGACGCGATCGTTCGGGTGTTTTTCGTAGTAGCCGTCTTGCTTGAGCTGTTCGACGGCGCCGCGCGTGACCGGCATGTAGCCCGTGCTGGTGGCCCAGTGCATGGCTTGCGCGGGCAGGTGCATGAAGCGCAGGAATTCCCACGCCACTTGCTTCTGCTCCGTTGGCGCGCTCTTGAGCATGACCCAGTGGGTGCCGCCGGTGGGAACCGCGCGCTTGCGTCCGGCGGGCAGTGGAGCGGCAAGCACCGGGAACGGCGCGTTGTCTTCCAGGTATTTCAAGAACGCGGTGCTGGTCCAGATCATCGCCGTGCGACCGGACAGGAAGTCTTGGTTGGTTTGTTCCCAGGCGTTGTAGTCGCGTCCAGGAGGCGGCTTCATGCTGCGATCCTGGTGCACCATGCGTTTCCAGAGTTCGATGGCCTCGACGCCTGCTTGGTCGCCCAGGCTGGGCCGCCCGTCGTCTTCGATCACCTTGCCGCCGGCTTGGCCGACCAAGGCGGTCCAGAACCACCAGTCGATGGGACAACCGAATCCAAATTGCGTCGTGCGATCGCCCTCGCGTTCCGTGAGGGCTCTCGCAACGTGGAGCAGCTCCGCCCAAGTCTTGGGCGGCCGCAGTCCTTTCCGGCCGAAGAGGTTTGCGTTCACATAGGCGATGGGCGTCGAACGATTGAAGGGCAGGCACACCAGGGGACGGTCCGCACCTGAGATCCAAGAGCCTGACTGGCCCAAAGATTCGATCACGCCCAGTTCGCCGGCGCCCGGATAGCCGTCCAGCGGCTCGAGCACGCCGGCTTCCGCCAAGTAGGGAACCACTTCGCCGACCACGTGGCTAAAGGTGGGACCGGCTCTTGCGGCGATCGCTGTGCGCAGCTTGGCGAGTCCCTCAAAGTAGTCGCCCTGAAACACGCTCGCAACGAAGTACTCCCGTTGGCTCTCGTTGAAGCGCAACACGAGCTCCTCCAGCACTTTTCGGTTACGCCCGCCGTAGGTAAACCAGAGCGTCGCGCTCTTCCGGCCCGCCGGGACGCTACTGCGTGCACAGCCCAGAGTTGCGGCTGCGCAGCCCAGGCCAAAGTGGCGGCGAGTCAGGCGCGTCACTCGCTCTCCAGCGCGCGCCCCCTCCTGCGATCGAAGAAGCGGACTTGGCGTCGAAAAAAACCGACGGGCACATCCGCGTCGCGCTCAGGCGCGTCGAAACCGGTGGTCTTTGCGTGTAGCGTTGCGCCGTCGGAGTCGAGTTCAACGTGAGATTCGCCGCCCAAGCGCTCCACCCCGGCGACGCGGGCGCTGCCACGGATGTCACCCGCGGCGTCGGGCCCGAGCTGCACATGTTCCGGCCGGATCCCCAGCACGAGCTGTTCGGCTTCGGGAACCGCGCCAAGGCGAAAATTGCCTGCGACTCCGCCAGCGCCATCGGCCTGGGCGTCCAGCAGATTCATGGGTGGGCTGCCAAAGAAGGATGCCGCGAAGAGGGTCTGCGGGGACTCGTAGATTTCACGGGGTGAAGCGACCTGCTCCAGCTTGCCCATATTCAGCAGCACGATGCGGTCTGAAAGCGTCATCGCTTCCGCTTGGTCATGGGTTACGTAGAGTGCAGTGGCGCCCAGTCGCCGGAGTAGTTTGCCGAGTTCGACGCGCAGCTCTGCTCGCAGGGCCGCGTCCAAGTTCGAAAGTGGTTCGTCGAAAAGAAAGACCTCCGGGCGACGCACGATGGCCCGCCCCATCGCCACCCGCTGCTGCTCCCCACCAGAAAGCTCTGCAGGTCTGCGATCCAAGAGGCGGGTGATGTTCAGAAGCTTGGCGGTATCGGCAACGAGCTTTCCGATTTCATCCTTCTTCACGCGTCGCATGCGCAGCGGGAACGCCAACATCTCCCGAACGGTCATATGCGGGTACAGCGCAAACCCTTGGAACACCATGGCCACGTCGCGATCCTGCGGTGGCACGCTGGCCACGTCGCGCCCCGCGATGCGAATGCTCCCGGCGTCGGGAGTGTCGAGACCGGCGATGAGTCGCAGCGTGGTGCTCTTGCCACACCCGCTGGGCCCGACCAGGCTGACGACCTCGCCGGCTTCTACCTCGAGGTCCAGGCGGTCGACGGCCGGGCGCTCGGCCTTTCCAAACCGGCGCGTGAGCCCCTGCAAAGTGACGGGAGAAGCCACGCCCCTGGGCTATACGAGAATTCTGAACAAATGTCGCCTTTTCCCCGGCGCTCCGCGAGGGATCTTCGCTGGCTTAGCGGGCAACCGCTCGAGACAAGAGCGCGCTTGCGATCCAGCCCCCAAGCCCGCCCACGAGCAGCGCAGCCAGCACGGCTCCCACCACGCCGGACATCGGATCGGTGGCTGCGAAATGGTGTGGGAGATAGTAGCCAAAGACGCAAGACAGCGCCGTGAGGGAGCCAAAGTCGCTGCGCAAGCCGACTCGCGCGGCCAAAACGTGCACGCCAACGCCGACGCCAGCAAGGCAGAGCAGCACGATCCCAAGCGTGCGACCCAGTAGCGGAGCTGGAAGCGTCGACACCGTGACTCCCTTTCCGATGGCCCCGGACGCAGTGACCAAGCGCGCGACGACGGGGCCCGTGCCGGGAACGTCCAGGTCTTCGCGGATCGTGTCGAGGGTGTGGGATCCCATCGCTTGGGGGGCGCGTCGCCTGGATCCACCGGATTGCGAAACGCTCTTGGAGACCTCACCCTCGACGCGCGCCGTGTGCCCGCCCCGGGAAAACTCGACGACGACGTGACCCGCGCCGGCACTCGCGCCTTTCCCGAAGTGCGCTCGCGCATCCGCGCGGAAAGCGTCCGGCGGTGCGTCCAGGGTTGCTTCGGCTCCGGGCTCCGTCAGTTGCGCCTCTGCGACTGCGGGTGGCGGATAGATCGTGGATACGATTTCGAGTTCCGCCGCGGACGCTGCGAGCAGCGTCACGGCTCCTGCGACGGCCAGCAGCGGACGCGCAGCGGACAGAAAGGGCAGCACTGCGAACACGCCAAGCACCAAGGGCAACGTCAACGCGGCTGCGCGGGCTTCCGGGCCCTGGGCGAACTCGAAACGGGACGCGCCGAGGAGCGCTACGACTAGCAGCACGGGAACCAGCCAGCGGTAGGCCCCAAGGGATTCGAACCAATCAGTGAAGCGGCGGGTTGGGGAGCCGCTGTAGGCTGCCGAAGTTTCCGTCCGTTCACTTGCTTGCTTTTGTGCCTTGGTCATCTTCGCGGGCACGATGCATCCGGTTTCGGGCATGCGCAACGCCTGCAAAATGCAGTAGATCGGCGACGCTGCGGCGGGCTGCTGCGGGATGGTGTTATATCGGGACGCCGTGCGCCCGGCCCCGTGTTGTCTACTGCTGTTGCTGCTGTCTTGCGACGCGGAGCGCAAGACGAAGCCCACGGTGGCTCCGCCTCCGAGCGCAACAACCGCGACGAGTGCGACGACGCCAGCGGCTGGCAAGACCGCGCCCGCACCAGGGTCGGCCACCCCGGCGCCTGCCGCCGGCGCCCCCGCAGCCCCGTGCCCCCCAGGCACTCGGCGCGTGCCCGGCGGACGTCTGTTTATGGGCTCCGATTCGCCGAGCGCTGCGGCCGAAGACCGCCCGCGCTTCGAGACGGAAGTGTCCGATTTGTGCGTCGATGAAACCGAAGTCACAGTGAGCGGCTATCTCGCTTGCGAACAAAGCGGGAAGTGCACTCCGGCCAAGCGAGAGCGCCGTTTCTGCAACGCCCGGGTCAACGATCGCCACGACCACCCGATCAATTGTGTCGATTGGCATCAGGCCAAGGCGTATTGCGCGCAGCGCTCGGCCCGCCTGCCCACCGAGTCGGAATGGGAGTTTTTTGCCCGTGGGGGAACGCGCAACTTGAAGTACTCCTGGGGCAACGAACCGCCCCAGGGCCGGACTTGCTGGAAGCACGTTGGCGGGTCTTGCAAGGTAAAGTCCTACCCGCCTGACGTATTCGGACTGTACGACGTCATCGGCAATGTGTGGGAGTGGGTCGATGACGGATTCGGACCGTTTCCCTTTCCACCCCAAGCCGCGCCGTCCCGGGGGTACCGCGGGGGAAGCTGGAGCCGACGCTTTGAGAAGTGGATGAGTCCCAAGCTGCGCAACCGCTACGGAGCGAAGCAGTGGGGCTCCCATTTGGGCTTTCGTTGCGTGCAGACTCCGGAAGATGCCAAGTGCGCGTTTGGGCGCACTCCGGACAAGAGCCGCTGCGCTTTCGGCGTGCACGCGGTGAGTTGTGGGAAGAAACAAAGCTGGAACGGCGTGCGCTGTGCGGGACCGGGGGCACCTGAATGTCCCGAAGGGCGTGTGAAGACCCTGGGCCACGGCTGTGTCCTGTCCGAACCGGCAACCGGACCCTTCGAACCGGGCACAAAGCAAACCGCCATCAGCCGGACGCGGTCGCCACAGTTCGACGCGGACTGCCAGAAGTTCAAGCCCGGCAGGCCCACGGCCTACCGATACTCGGGCGGCAGCCATGACGGTCGAAACCGAGTCAGCGCGGCGGCGGGGTGTTCCAATCGGGACGTCGGCGTGGGATGGAATTCGACGTGCTGCCCTTGAGAAGCGTTCCAGCCTTGGCATTCGGCGCCTGGTGCGCCGCTTGCGCGCCAGCGCCGTCGGGGTCACCGCCGCGAGAACCCGCCGCCGGAGGATCCGCCAGCGCGGCAATGCCAACAGCGAGTGACGCCCCCGACGTGCTTCGCAGCGGAGGTCCGTGCGAGGACGAGGCCTGTTTGGATGCGGGGCAGGGCGCCGACCCCGCCACCCCGGGCGCGCCTGAGTCGGGCTGCGATGGCAACGCAGCGGCGTGTGGGACTTCGCAGCCCGCCGCGACGATCCCGAAACCGGCGCCGCTACCCAAGGGCACCACCGTGCTCCACATCGGCGACTCCATGGCCGGTGCTCTGGGCATCACGCTCAACGACGAGTTCAAGAAACACAGCGTGCGCAGCGTGCTGCGATTCAAGACGGCCAGCTTCATTCCCACCTGGGCTTGGAGCAAAGAGCTCCCGGTCTATTTGGCCCAGTACAATCCGGACTTGGTGGTGATCACCTTGGGCACGAATGAGGTGCAGATCCGGCAGCCGGAAACCCGCATCAAAGTCATCCAAAAGCTGGTAGCGCGGCTCGGGGGGCGTCCCTGCGTGTGGATCCTTCCGCCGCTGTGGGAGGCAGGGGACACGGGGCTATTGCCGGTGATCCAGGCACACGCAGCCCCCTGCCGCGTGATGAATACGGCGCAGGTGTTTCCGGACATGCCGCGCCTGAAGGACAAGATCCACCCGACGATCCCGGCCCGGGCCGACTGGTCAAAGCGCGTGGTCGAGTGGCTGGGTCGAGAGCGCGACCCAAACGGCGAGAAGCCCTGGAGCTTCCGCGCGGCGACGGCACCATGACCCCCGTGGCCCGCCTCGCGGCTGCGGCGGTCGCACAAGGCTTCCAGCGCGAAACGGACACCCGATTGGTGCAGATGCACCCGCGTGCCCAGAGTGTGTTGCTGCTGACGCCAGGGGAAATGACCTTCGACGCCGAATTCCTGAATCCTTTTGTCTTCCAGATATCTGTGCGGGAGCTTCGCGAAGCTGACTATTTGGACTTCTTTACGACACCGGAATTGACCTTTGACGACCCGGAGTTCGACGAAGCGGTCTTGGTCCGTGGTTCGCCCTTCGGTGTGCGGCAGTTGCTTAGCCCGAGGGTGCGCCTGTGTCTGCTCGATCTGCGGCGGGTCGCCACCGGATTTACCCTGGACGCCGCACATCTGCGCGCGGTCTGCGCTGTAACGGAAGCCAGCGCAGGCGTCGCCGCGGATCGCTTCGTCGCTGCGGTCACGGCCCTGACGCAGCCTGCAGAAAACCGGGGGGCGTATCGCTAGGGCGCAGGTCCAGAGCGTCAGGCGCGCTTGCCGACGGCCGTGGCCACGATCCCAAGGGTGATGCCCACGCCGCCCCCCACAAAGAGCGACACGAGTGCGGCGCCCAGGATGGCATCGAGGGCGTCGTGCCCGGCAACGCGGTGCCCGGCGTAGAAGTGCGCGAACATCGCGCCCATCCCGAGCCACGCAGCGCAGTAGGAACGCACTCCGCGCGCAGCGCCCATCCCTTGAAGCACCGCGCCGGCGATGGGCGCCAGCACCAACCCAAAAAGCAGAACGGAGTAGGCGGGCTGAACCGGCAGCACCACCGCCGACAGCACAGCCAGGAACACCAAGCTGGTCCCAGCCGCAATGACTAGGGACGCGCCCCAGAGCGCAGACTCGCGGAAGGGGCGGATCGCGAAGAAGGCCGTCATGAGCGGGAAGCCGTAGCCCATGGCGCGACCGGCGCCGTCCCGAAGGCCTTCCACTCGCGATACCAGGACGAGCAGCAAGATGCCGCCAAACATCAACGGCAGCCGGCGCGCTTCCCAGCGCTCTTCGCGTTCCGCACGCAGGAGCTCCTCAGCCGAGCGCGCGGGTTTGCCTTTCACGGCTGCCTTGGGGGCGAGACGCGCAGGTTTGCGTTTTGCAGCTGGGTCGTCCGGGGCGTTCTTTTTCACGGCTACGAAAAGAGAAAAGGCCCGAGCTGCGTAGTGCTCGAGCCTTTAGTGACCCCAACGAGATTCGAACTCGTGTTACCGGCGTGAGAGGCCAGTGTCCTAACCGCTAGACGATGGGGCCGATTTTGATGATTAGTTGGGGAACTAGGATTCGAACCTAGATAACAAGAACCAGAAACTTGTGTCCTGCCTTTAGACGATTCCCCAGTGGGAAAGCCCAAACGTAACCTCGCTAGAGATACCGGCAAGGTGGGCTGCGCCCCCAACGGCGAGGCCGTCAGGGCGGCCGTAACTAGCTGGTTTTGGGGACATGGGCAAGGCCTTTGGCGTGAAATGGGCTTGCGATGCCGGTTTTCTAGCTCCAAGTACTTCCCATAACCGCTGTTTTGACCCGACAAGCCAAGGGGCGATATGCTCTGCGGGAGATGCCATCGGGACCCTCCGCGCCCCGACGATCCCACCGCTTCGGGCAACCCTGGCCGAGCATGCGACTGTCGGATCGAAAGGCTGAACGCTGATGGAGCTCCGAGTCGTCGGCTGCCATGGCGGCGAAACGCCCCAGCACCGCACCAGCGCGTTCATTCTGGATGAACGGCTGGCGATCGATGCGGGCTCCTTGACCAGCGGCCTGGATCTGAAGCACCAGTTTCGCCTGGGCGCCGTGCTGATCAGCCACGCCCACCTGGACCACATCCGAGATCTGGCCACCATCGCGGACAACCGCTGCCAGGCAGAATGCGAACCGCTGATCGTTGCCGCAAGCCGCGGGACCATCCGCGCCTTGAAGAAACACTTCTTCAATAACTACATTTGGCCGGACTTTTCGGAAATCCCAACCAAAGCCCATCCGACCATCAAGTTCGTCGAGCTGAAGGCCGAGAAACCCACGATGATCGGCGACTACGAGGTGGAGAGCGTGATGGTGGACCACACCATCGAGAGCGCAGGCTTCATCATCCGCGGCAAAGACGCCAGCATCGCGTACAGCGGGGACACCGGGCCAACAGACCGCATCTGGGAACTGCTACGCAAGGAAGAGCGCCTGAAAGCGCTGCTTATGGAAGTGAGTTTTCCCAACCGCGAACAGAAGCTTGCGACGGTGAGCGGACACCACACGCCACGCACGCTGGCCAAAGACCTGAAGAAATTCGGCGCGCCCAAAGACCTGCCGACGCTCCTGTATCACATCAAGCCCGTATTCCAGTCCGAGGTGGAGCAGGAATGCGCATCGCTCAAAGGCGTGAATCTCACGGTGCTCGGCCTGGGCGATCAGTTCGTGCTCTAGCAGTCGAGCGAAAGCGTCAGGCGTACACACGCCAGCAAGCGGCGGCGATGGCGGAGCCGAGCACCGAGCGGACGCACACCAGCCGGCGGCGATGGCGGTAGCCGAGCAAACGGAACGCACGCCGCGGACCACCAGGCGCCCAGCCCAGCGGAACGCACCCCAGCAAACGGCCGGCGATGGCGAAGCCGAGCAAGCGGAAGCACCCAACGGACCACCAGGCGTCCAGCCCAGCGGAACGCACGCCAGCAAACGGACGTTATGTTTACTTTTCACATTCGCCCCCCATTCTGGGGGGCGGTGAAAAGTTAACATAATGTATCTTATGCGAAGTCAGGTGGAGGAGTGGCCCAAGCCCCCCAAAGCGCTTTTCCCGCTACTTCGACGACTTCCGGGCCCAGCGAAAGCCCGCAGCCGTGACTACGGGCTACGTCAGCTTCCGCCCGCTCGGCAGCGGCCGTCGCGACGGTCACGCGCCAGGGCGAACTTGGTTGGCCCGCCGGGCTGCCCGGACTCAGCCCTTGGGCGGTGCCACGTACAGGCTGATCAAGTCGCCGTGGTTGCTCAGCACGAATGCGCGGCGGCCGAATGTGGCGGGCGTGGCGGCGGAGCCGTCGACCATGTGGATGCCGTCGATGACGCTGCCGTCCACCGGCGACACCAAGAACACGCCGAGTTGGCTCGCAGACACCAAGAGCGCGCCCTGTATGGGTACCGGCGCGGACACGCCGCCTTTGGGCAAGCTTGAGCGCCACTGCTCTTTGCCGGTTTCGGGATCGAGCGCCCAGAGCCCCGTGGTGCCTGTGCTAGCCAAGAGCAGCTTCTTTTCGGGGATTTCTGGTCCGCCGTCTTTGGGCGTGTGCGCTGGTTCCCGCCACAGGGTCACATCACTCACACCGAGGACTGCGGGATTGGCCCAAACCGTGGTGCCAGACTCGGCGTCGAGGGCGAACACTCCGCCCTGATAGGAGCCCACGAAAACTACCGCGCCGGCGTTGATCACTTCGCCAACTGGCGTGGTGTCCACATCGAGATAGGTCGGGATATCCCCCAGTGCTTGTTCGGCCTCTGCGCTCAGGTCAACGGGTTGCCAGCGTTCGTCGCCGCTTTGGGCGTCAAAGGCGGTCACGTTGCCGTCTGAGAATCCGACGTAGACTTTCCCGCGCCAGACCAGCGGACCGGAGTACCCAGCGACCTCCATGCCCAGCGCCGGAGAGCGGTGCTGGGTCCAGATCGCCTTGCCCGTCTTGGCATCGAGTGCCAGCACCGTGTCGTTGGCGTTGACGGCGTAGAGGCGCCCTGCTTGGAGCACGGGGCGCCTCGCGACTTCAGCGTTGCTCGAGAATCGCCAGATCAACTCGCCGGTCTTCGCACGTACCTTGTACAGTGCGCCGTCGTTGGAGCCGAAATACAGGACATCTTCGGCGGGATCATAGAGCGGTGCGCACTGCACGGCGCCCACGGTCTCGAAGCGCCAAAGCGTCGCGCCGTCGATCGCGCTCAAAGCGTAGAGCCCGTGATCGCTGGAGCCGAAGAAGACCCGGCGTCCGCGGACGTCGATTTCTGGCTGCCCACGCTCGTAAGGTTCCCCAACGGCGCGAGACTCCGCCAGGAAGCGCTTCTTATATAAGACGGAGAGGGAGCCGCTGGGACGATAGCGCCAGGTCGGCACTTCGGGGTTTGCGCCGAACTGGAGGCTCTCACAGCCGGTCTGCAGCGCCACGCCACAGACAGCGACGCTTGCCAGCTTGGCGACGGACCCTCGGCTCATGGTGCCGGCGCGGGTGTGGGTGGCGCTGGAGGGGCTGTGGGCGGCGCTGGAGGGGCTGCGGGCGGCGAGGCAGGCACTTTGGGAGCGGGTGGCAGCGGTGTTGGTGCCTGCCCCGTGGTAGGCGCTCCTGGCGGTGGTGCAGGCGGCGGCGCTCCCGGTGGCACGTCCTCGGGCCCTGGCAAGTCCTTGGTCAGGTCTTTGACGTTCTTCTGCATGTCCTCGAGCATCTTCTTCAGCTTGCCCGGGTCCTTCATGATCTGCTCTTTGAGCGCGTCCATTTGCTCGGGCGAGTATTGGCTCGATGGAGTCCGAGCCACGGACGGATCCACTGCCGCGAGCAGGTCTCGACTGGCGCGCTCCAAGTAGCTGGCGGTGGCAAAGGGCGACTTGTCCGCTTCCGCCTTCTCCTTGGATTTTGCGAGCAGCTCCTTGACCTTGTCTTTTTTGCCCGCGGCGTAGGCCAATCGGGCTTGGTGGAAGAAGGAAAGCGCGACAAATCCCTGGGAATCAGCGGCCTCGAGTTCTTTGAAGGCTTTCTCGGCGCCCGCGGCGTCGCCCTTTGCTTCGCGACACAGCCCCACCCCTTCAATCGCACGGAATCTCACGTCGGTGTCGTGCTTCGCGAGGGGCGAACCGACCACACTTTCGTAGCTTTGCAGAGCCTCGTCGTACTTGGCCTGGTCATAGAGCACGCCCGCAAGCCCGAGTTCGGCGAGGATCCCAGGCCCCTTACCCGCCAGCGCTTTCGCCGCGGCCCGGTATTCCTCCTCGGCAGCCTTCAGCCGCTCTGCGTGAGTGGCGAAGGTGCGCTTCGGGTTGAAAGTGGGGTCTTCGCTGGGCGGCGCGCCGACTAAGCCCGTTTCCGCCTCCACCGCCGCGATGAGCTGGTCCGAGTTCTTCTCGAGGGACTGCTTGGTGCGCCAGGCGTAGATCTGCCAGCCGATCACGCCGCCGACCACCAAGAGCAGTGCCCACTGCAGTAGTCCGAAGTTGTTCCGCACCCACTTCGTGGCGGCGTGGCTGCCCCGCGCCAGGGCGTCATCTACGAGCTCGGAAGCGTCCAGCCCTTGGGCGGCCGCGCCGTCTCGCTCGCGTTCTCGCTTGGCGCGGCGCTTACGTGCAGCTTCTGCGCGGAGACGTTTGTTGCGGTCACGGATCTTGCTGGGATCGTCCGCGTCTTCCGCGGCGGCGACGCGCTTCTTCTTTTTCTTCTTGGGCGCCGCGGCGGCGGCAGCTTTGGGGCGCCTCGCTTCAGTTTCGTCTTCGGTCTCCGCGCCGGGCGCGTCGTCCTCTGAGTCGTCGCCGTCGTCTTCGGTCTCCGCGCCGGGCGCGTCGTCCCCTGAGTCGTCGCTTTGCCACGGCGGTGCTTCGCCGCTCGCGCCGGACGCGTCGGCGGCTGCACGTCGCCGGGCGCGGCGAGATAGCTTGGGTTCTTCCTTAGTTGCCACGTTGGTATGCGCTGAGAAACGAGAAATTTCGAGGCCTCTATAGCACCCCTCGGCGGGCTCCGTGCCGAAATTGGCTCACGGGGCGTCCGGAGTGCCTGTCCCAGGTTTCCAGGCCTTCGGCGCCGGCGGGGGTAGCTCGTCCGCGAGGGGTACCGCGGCGAGGGCATCTACTTCGACGGATCGCTCCGCATACACCACTAATCGAGCGACCCGGCCGGCTTTGAGCCCAAGCGGCGCGCCGGCAAGGGCGCTCAACTCCCGCCAAGCCTCGCCGACCGGCACCGAGATGCGTGTCGCGCTGTCCAGGTTCAAACGCGGGAGATCTCGCACCTTTACGGGTTCACCTTTGCGGGTGTACCTCATGTTTGCGGTGGGCAGCGCCACGACAACCGCCCCCGGCTGTCCCCGCGCCCGCGCCCGAACCAAAAGGCGCACGCCCTTGCCATTCCCGCCCTTGGGCACCACCAGGGTCAGCTCTGCGCCGACCGACGCGTTGCTTCGGAGCCGGCTCAGTTCGCGACGGGTCGGGCCGCCGAGCTGCATCAGGATCCCGGCTTCAACGGCCAGCCCGAGTCCGCCCGGCATCGGATCGGGGACTCCGAGAAACCGCACCATTCCCGGGACGATCTCCGGTCCGCCCTTCAGCGCAACCACCGCTTTGGCGAGCGCCAGGCGAGTGCCTTGGTAGCGCTCCGTAGCAAACGCCCGGGAGAGCGAGATGCGGGCGCCCTCGTCGCCCAGCGCCGCCAACGTCTCCGCGATGTGTGAACGCAGCCGCACGTCGTCCAGGCTCTGGGTCAGCGGCCAAACCGCGTCCTTCTCCTTAATGCGCACCAGCGCGTCCAGGATCTCCAAGGAGCGCGAGTAGTCGCGTGCGGCACTGTCCTTCCACCACTCCACCAAGATCGCGCCGCCACGTCGGTCGCCAGACTCTGCGAGGGACAACGCGGCCAGACGGCGCCAGTCGCGCTCGGACCCGCGCAGCAACTCCACCACTAAGGGCGCGCCCTGCCCCATGCGCGTCAACGACAGCGCGGCCCAGCGCCGCACGGTCTGGTCTTCGTCGCGATTGAGGGCGAGACGCAAGGCGGGCGCCGTCGCTTCACGCTTCATTTGGAACAGTAACTCCGCGGCGCGCCGGCGCACGCTGACGTCCGCGTCGTCCAGCAACGACGCGAGTTCTTCGGCTGCGTCGGGATCCCCAGCCGCTGCCCGCACAATCGCCGCGGGCCAGCCTCGGCCGTCGGCCCGCAACCCTTGCACCTCGAAGCGGCCGTGGGACGACGAAAGCTCGTGCATGCGGGCGCGGAGCTTGCGCGCGACTTCCGCTTCGCTGTCGGCGACATCCCGGGTTTGCCCCGGGTCCTTGTGGACATCAAAGAGCCGACACGCGCCGAGCTTGCGCTCGCAGATCAGGCGATGCGGCCCCTGCCCCAACATGATTTGTTCTTCGCTTTCCGCCATGGCGAGGCCCGGGCTGCTCGGCGCGGTTTGCGCCATCAAACCACCCAGATCTCGGCCGCGCACCCGCGGGGGAATTGGAACAGCCAGCGCACCCAGCAGTGTCGGCAAGATGTCGATGGTCTGGACCAAATCCGTGACCAACACAGGTTTGAGGCTATTGGGCGCTGAGACGACCAGCGGGACTCGAACCTGTTCCTCGTACGCGGTGGTTCCATGGTAGCGCCCGCCGTGGTCGCCGAACTCTTCGCCATGGTCTGCGGTGACGATGACCACGCCATCGGGGCTGCGGGCGCGAAACGCGCGCACGATGCCGCCCAGGGTCGCGTCTGCGTGGGCGACCTCGGAGTCGTAGCGGTCGATGTCGCGCGGGCCAAAGGGGTGTGCCGCGTGGGCCACATAGGGTTCGTGGGGGCCAAAAAGATGTACCCACACGAAGGTGGATTGCTGTGGCGCGAGACCGGTCAGGTACTGCTCGACCTGCCGCACCCTGCCCGGCCCTTCCAAGAACTCGGCCTTGCGGTACTCAAAGCCGAATCCTGTCTTTTCAAACGCGGCAAATCTTGCCTTATCGATGAAAAACACTGCGGGCGGGTAAAACGCAGCCGTGCGGTAGCCGTAGGCACGCAGCAGGCCCGCCAGGGTGTCCGAATCTTCGCCCATGCCCTGCAGCAGCAGCGGTCGCATGTACTTGCCCGTCATCAGGCTACTGACGGAGTAGGACGTATGCGGCGTGGGCGCGTAGGCGTACTCGAAGCGCGCGCCGCTGTTTGCGAGTGCATCGATCTGCGGGGTGGTGTTGCGCTTGTAGCCGTAGGCGCCCACGTGGTCCGCTCGCAGCGCGTCGATGGTCACCAGGAGAACATCGCGGCCGTGCCAGTGCAGCGGGGACGCGCCGCCCCCGACCGGGACAAGGGTGCAGTCCCCTGACGCACACGGGTCAACGATGGGCGGCGGGGGCGCCAGAAGCGCCAGGGCTCGCACGAGCTGCCCGGAGGCCGGCGCGTGGTCGACCAACAGCAGCCGAAAGTTGTCGAAGCTGGCCAAACGGCGCGCCGCGGGGCGCGTGCCCATTACGACCGCGCCGACGCTGAGCGCGATGACGGCGATCGACGCTTGGGAGCGCCAGGCCTGGGTGTGTTTTTCCGTCACCCATATGGCCGCGACGGCGCTGGCCAACCCCGCCGCGACGAAGAGGGCCCAATGAAACGCTGGGTACAGTCGCGGCAACACCCACAAGTTCGCCAGAGAAGCGAGCGTGGCCAGCAGGACGAGCGCAGCCGCCATGCCGACCGGATGCTGCGCCGCGCGCCGACCCGTCCAGGGCAAGCCGAACCAAGCGAGAGCGCCCGCCGCGCCCGCTAGGCCCAGAGCAAAGCCGCCGCGCGTGGCCATCGACGCCAGATGCCGACCACCACCGAGGCCCCAGCCGCAAGCCAGAACGCCCAGAGTCAGCAGCGCCACCACGAGCCCGCGTTCGACGCGACGGGCCCCGGGTCTGCACGCCATCGCAACGGCCGCGCCAAGTCCGCCGAGCACCAAGGCGACGGCGAGCCATGCGGGGCTCAAATACAAGAGTCCGAACTGCGCTTCCCAAACGCTGGCGACGACGCTCCGTTTCAGCACAAGCACGAGGCCAAGCTCGGCTGCGGCCAGCCCGATCACACCCGCGCTGCCGAATAGCCAAGCCCTCAGTGCAGCGCTGGCCCGCCCAGACGCGCGCGTAGATAGCGGCGGCACGCTGCTGTTGGCCATCGCCGCGCGGGTCGAAGGACTGGCCATGATGCGTCTCGGTCAGCGATACTCGACGCTGACGACCTCGTAGTTGCGAGTGCCTACAGGAAGCTTGACTTTGACCTCGTCACCCACTTCCCGGCTGATCAGCGCGCGAGCCAGGGGCGCTGAAATACTGATCGTGCCGTCGTCAAGGTTCGCTTCGT
>CBDUPW010000079.1:0-25723 GCA_965369205.1 uncultured Polyangiaceae bacterium
CCAAGGCGATGTCGTAGGCGTTACGCCGACGCCCCGCGCGTGACCCCGAGCCTTCCGCGAGGTTGTGCACGACGCCTTTTATCGCTCTGCGCAACTGCCGCGCATGATCCGGATCCGAGCGCGCAATGCGATCCAAGAGCGGCCCAAGCTGCCGCGCGATTTCAATACTGACAGGTTGAATACGTAACATGGACTCCTTCTTCCTGTTTCTCCCTCTTGAGAAACAAGAAGCTCCCCGCCCGGAGTCGCAGGCGGAGTCCAGCCCGAAGCCAGCGCCTTGGCGCTGGGCGAGCGCCAGCGAGCGGCTGGACGCCGCCGAGCACCGGGCGACGATCAGGGTTCACGAGGAGAGGAAAGCATTCTGCTCACGCCCGCTCTCGCTCCCACGCACGCGCCCGCTCTCGCTCTCGCGCACACGCCCACTCTCGCTCTCACGCACGCGCCCACTCTCGCGCACGCACAAGAAGCTCCCCGCCCGGAGTCGCAGGCGGAGTCCAGCCCGAAGCCAGCGCCTTGGCGCTGGGCGAGCGCCAACGAGCGGCTGGACGCCGCCGAGCACCGGGTGACGATCAGGGTTCACGAGGAGAGGAAAGCGATTCGACGCAACAAACTCCCTTCGACGCACCCGGAGCGATGGGTGCCCCCGCGTCGGGCAACGCCTCGACCCCAAACCCAAAGCACCCAAGCGACGGAACACGAGCCTGCTGCGTCGCGCCGCGCCGCTCGCGCTACGGCGCTGAGCGATGACGGAATGGGTGCACGCGTGATTATGCTTGCGCGGTCACGCGGGCCGGCACTGGGCCAAGAGTCCTTGTGCCGGCGCGGGTCACGCGTGATTGACAGGTCGCGCCTGACCGCGGATTTGTTTGGCGCACAAGCGGGGGAAGTTTCCCCCGCCGTTTCCCCCTCCCTCGCGGGGCCCGGCCCGCTCGCTTCTGCTTGTGAAGGTAACTGCTAAAGGGCTGACGCGTGGTGACACTGTGCACGGGGCCATGTCTCCTAAATGCTCACAAACGGGGGCACTTCCCCCACTTGCTCGACCATCCCCCCCCAAATGCTCGCTCTTGTGAGCATTTCGCCCCGATAGCTCCCGCATCGTCAAGGTCCGGCGCATCGTCAAGGTCCGGCGCATCGTCAAGGTCCGGCGCATCGTCGAGACGCTGAGCCCACACGCGCGGTGGCATTGGGCCGGACGGAACTGGTGCGCGCGTGATTGTTCTTGCGCGGTCACGCGGGTCGGCACTGGGCCAAGAGTCCTTGTGTCAGCGCGGGTCACGCGTGATCGACGGGTCGCGCCTGACCGCAGATTTGTTTGGCGCAGAAGCGGGGGAAGTTTCCCCCGCCGTTTCCCCCTCCCTCGCGGGGCCCGGCCCGCTCGCTTCTGCTCGTGAAGGTGACTGCTAAAGGGCTGACGCGTCGTCAACACCAACGCACGCTCTCGCGCACGCGCCCACTCTCACGCACGCTCTCGCGCACGCGCCCGCTCTCACGCTCGCCTTCAGCGCGTGATTACGACGTAGGTACCCTTACCGAGTGGTCCCAGCGGTGCCGCACCGTTCCAACCTGCCGGGAGCTTCGGGTCCGTCCAGCCGAAGAGGTGTCGGCCGTCTTCGGGGGAAAGATTGACACAACCAGCGCTCATGGGCTGCCCGAAGTCCTCGTGCCAGTACGCGGTATGCAACGCGAAGGGCGCGTTGAAGTATTGGGTGTAGGGCACGTCCGCGATCCAGAAGCTGCGGTTTTCACCAAACTCCGGGCTCATGGTGGCGGCGTGGTGTTTGAAGGTGACGCGATACACGCCCATCGGCGTCGTGCTCATCTTCACCGGGTTCTTGCCTTTGATCGGCACACCACCGGCGCCGGGGGAATGCAGCGTGGCGTAGACGGGCGTTTCGTCTTCGTACGCAACCAGTGTGCCGTTTGTGATGCTGATCAAAAGCCACTTCTCGCCCGCAGCCACGCCTATGGGACGGCCGTCGCGCTTCTTCACGACAGTCGCGTCAGACTCCTTGGTCCAGATCGCTGTGCCCTGGGCGGTTTTTGCAATGGTTTCTAGGTAGCTGTCGCGCCCCACGCGCACAGGCTCTGCCCCGGGCTTCAAGCCGACGAAGGAACGCACGGCAAACGCTTCGCCCAATGCCTCGAAGTCGCCCTTGGTGTTCTGCACGTACTGGGGGCGCGCCTTTTGGCGGAAGAAAGCCAGGGGCAGTTGCACGCCTTTGCCGAGCTCCGTGCCGCGGAACTTGCTGACGCGGAAGGGTCGAATACGATCCGCCGGCACCACCGTGCCATCCGCACTGAGCACGAAAGTGCGTCCCGCATGGGTGAAGCTGCGGGTGTACGCCAACATAGAGCCGTGGGGGATCATGCGGCGCTTGAGACCGTGGGGCTTTTCCCTGCCGATTGAGCCGCCGTCCGCAAGGAACCAAGGGGTCTCACCCGTGGTTGCGATGGTCCGCGCTTCTGCCAGCTTTTCGTGGCCGCGATTGCCCCAGGACTGCGGGCGAAAGCTGCCGGGCTTGCCCAAGAACCGTTCTTCTTTTTCCCACTCGGCGGGGCTGGGCAGCCGGCGGTACATCGGCGTGCCGTTGGAGAGCGCGAAAGAAAACGGCATCAGCCCGGGGCGAGTTCGCGCGAGTTGCATGCCCTTGAGGTAACGACCAGTAACCCCAAGAGAGACCGTGCGGTCTTTGCACACGTACCCAAAGGGCGAAACCGGCAAGAACGCCTCGGCGCATCCCGGACCCTTGACAGGTGCCTCGTTGCGAAGGCGAACAGACTCGCCAACACGCACATAGCCCAGGCGGCGCTCGCTGCGCGCGGGTTTGACGTAGATCCAGGTGGTGTAGCCGCGGCTGAACAGCTCGCCGGCGGCCGCGGCGTCTTTAGCGGTAGCCTCGGAGACGGGCGGCGCAAAAAACGCCGCGAGCCCCACTGCCCCAAACGCGATTGTGGCCAGACGCCGCATGCGACCAACCGTGCCTCAAGCCGGTGAGGGCTTCAAGGGTCGCGCCCCGCTCTCAGGCGGATTGGGTTAGAGTCCGCGCAAGATGGCAGGACCGAAGCCCAACCCCGATGTAGCGCCCAGCGACGTCGGCCGCCTGATCAGTAGTGGATCGAGCGGGGAGGACGAGCGCTTCGAGCGGTTGTTCCGTCCCAAGACCCTGGACGACTTCGTGGGGCAGGCAAAACACAAGGAGAACCTCCAAGTGTACGTCGAGGCGGCGAAACGGCGCCTGGAGCCCCTCGATCATCTGCTGCTATGCGGCCCCCCGGGGCTGGGCAAGACCACGCTGGCATACGTGCTCGCCAACGAAATGGGCGTCAACCTCGTCATCACCAGCGGCCCCGCGGTGGAGCATAAGGGCGTGCTCAATGGGCTGCTGACACGCCTGGAACGCGGCGACATCTTGTTCATCGACGAGATCCATCGCTTGAGCGCGGTCGTGGAAGAAGCGCTCTACCCGGCGATCGAGGACTTCCGCATCGACGTGATGATGGGCGACGGCGCGTACGCCGAGAGCATTCCCATCGATCTGAAGCCCTTTACCCTCGTCGCCGCGACGACGCGCACCGGTCTCTTGACCAAACCGTTGCACGAGCGCTTCGGGATCACGCTGCGACTGGACTACTACCCCGTCGAAGACCTCAAGCGCATCATCTTGCGCAGCGCCAGACTCGCTGGCGTTCCGTGCGCAGAGGCTGGCGCGGAAGCGCTTGCAGAGCGTGCCCGGGGAACGCCGCGGGTCGCCAACCGACTGCTGCGACGCGTGCGCGATTTCGCGGAAGTGCGGGGTTCCGGTTCCGTTGACGAAGAGATCGTGCGGGTGGCCTGCGAGCACTTGGAAGTCGACACCAGCGGACTCGACCAGATGGATCGTCGCTTGTTGACGATCTTAATCGAGCACTACGATGGCGGTCCCGTGGGCGTGGAAACTCTGGCTGCTGCCTTGGCAGAACCCCGAGACACCATCGAGGACGTCTACGAGCCGTACCTGCTCCAGCAAGGCTTCCTGGGACGCACGCCGCGCGGCCGGGTTGCCACCAAGCGTGCCTACGAGCACCTGGGCTTCGGGGAGAAGCCCGACGCAGGACAGAAGTCGCTATTCTAGCGGGCTGCCTCGCCGCACTCGTGACACCCACATGCACTGACATCGAGTCGACGGGCCGACACGTCGACGGGGCGAATACGACGCCCGCGTGCTATCTTGGGACGATGCCCATACGCAGCAGTCGCGTCGTATCTCTGCTGGGGCTCGTAAGCCTCGCCGCATGTAGCAACGTGCTTGGGTACGATGACGTCAGCTTCGAAGACGGAGACGCGGGAGCGGCGGCAGCGGGTGGAACGAACAACACGGGCGGTACGTCATTCGGCGGCAATGCGGGAAGCGCAGGACAGCCTGGCGGCGGCGCACCGGGCGGCGGCGGCCTGGCAGGCAGCGCCGGCACGCCCAGCGGTGGCGGCACGCCCGGCGGTGGCGGCACGCCCGGCGGTGGCGGCACGCCCGGCGGTGGCGGCACGCCCGGCGGTGGCGGCGCGCCGAGCGGTGGTGCGACGGGAACCGGAGGCAGCGTCAACACCGGCGGACTCCCCGCAACGGGCGGACAAGGGGGTGGAACAAGCGCTGCAGCGATTTGCGCACGTTGGAACTCGGATCGCCAAAACATGTCCGAGGGCACTTGGAGCGGCAATTTGGGCAGTTGTAATTCGGGCGACACAGGCGCCCCGGGTCGAGCCAACGCACTGAAGCTCGTGAACTTGTACCGCTGGCTGTCCGGTCTATCTGCGGTGGGCACGGATTCCGCGAAGGATCAAAGTGCCCAGGACTGCGCCCTGATGATGGACGCCAACAAGAAGCTGTCGCACACGCCCCCAACTAGCTGGACGTGCTATTCGGCTTCCGGGGCCGGCGCGGCCGGCAAGAGCAACATCGCGACAACTCCCGGCGTCAAAGCCGTCGACCTGTACATGGCGGACCCCGGCAACGCGACCACCATGGGACACCGTCGCTGGATCTTGAACAACAAGCTGGGCCCCATCGGCCTCGGCTCCACCAGCGGCTACTCCTGCATGCATGTGATCGGCGGCAGCGGCAGCGGCGGAAACACCTGGACGGCATTCCCGCCGCCCGGCCCAGTGCCGGTGAAACTATTCACCGCCGCCTACGCTTCCGTCGACTCCACCGGCTGGACGATCCAGAGCGAGACGATCAACTTGGGCTCGGCGCAAGTGACGATCACCGAAGGCGGACAGAATCGGCCGGTCACCGTCGCGACGCTGCAAAGTGGCTACGGAAGCAAGTACGCCATCGCGATCCGCCCGCAGGGGTGGACGAGCCAGGCGGGCAAGACCTACTCCGTGGCAGTGACCGGCATCAGCCCTGCGATCAACTACGACGTGCAAGTCGTGGCATGCAACTGACGCGGACCGGTCCGGGGTAGGCGGGTATCCCACCTGATTGCAGGGGCAGGCGTGATTCTAACGCGATGCGTCGTCCCGAAAGCATCTCGAAATCTGCGCGAAACAAACGCCTGCGAGGTTTCCGGCGAAGGAGAAGTTCGCCGCATGAGAAATCCGCTCCGCCTTGCCGTGTTTGCCTCGGTGTTTCTGGCCCCCGCCCTGGCTCTTGCTGACGAAGCGGCCGCCCCCGCCGTCGCCCTGCAGACCACCGTCGACACCGTTTGGGTGCTGCTCTGCGCATTCTTGGTGTTCTTCATGCACGCGGGCTTCGCTCTGCTCGAGAGCGGCTTGGTGCGCAAGAAGAACGTCGTCAACGTGCTGGCGAAGAACTTCATGATCGTGGCCAGTACCTCCATCGTCTTCTATCTGGTCGGCTTCGCCTTCATGTTCGGAAACGGTAACGCATTCATCGGCACAACCGGCTTCTTCGTACCCAACGACGCGAGCCTATTCGAGTCGCTTTCCTGGGCATCCGTTCCCGTAAGCGTGAAGTTCTTCTTTCAAATGGTATTCGCAGCAACCGCCGCGACAATCGTGTCGGGCGCGGTCGCCGAGCGCATTCACTACTCTGCATTCATCGTATTCGGCTTGCTGATGGGCGCCGTGATCTATCCCATTGCCGGGCACTGGATCTGGGGCGGCGGGTTCTTGGCAGAGCTGGGATTCTTGGATTTTGCGGGGTCGACGGTGGTCCACTCGGTGGGCGGCTGGGCCGCACTGGTCGGCGTGTGGCTATTGGGACCCCGCCGCGGAAAGTACGCAAAAGACGGCACTTTGAAGCCGATTCCGGGCCACAATATGAGCAGCGCGGCGCTGGGCACGTTCATCCTGTGGCTCGGTTGGTTCGGCTTCAACCCCGGCTCCACCATGGCTGCGAATCCCGAGGCCATCGGGCACATTGTGCTGGTGACGAACCTCGCGGCAGCCTCCGCCGCAATCGTTGCTACGTTTTACACTTGGTGGCGCGTCGGCAAACCGGATCTTGGGCTGACGTTGAATGGCGCCTTGGCGGGACTGGTGGCAATCACAGCTCCCTGCGCTTTCGTCAGCGGTCCATACGCGCTACTGATTGGAGTCATTGCGGGAGTGCTCGTCGTCGAAGGTGTGATGCTATTCGACAAGCAGCGCATCGACGATCCAGTGGGCGCAACGAGCGTGCATCTGCTCTGCGGGGTGTTCGGCACCCTTGCGGTCGGCCTGTTCGCCGATCCCGTCATCGCCAAGAGCGTTGCCGGTGCCGAGCTGAAGAGCGCTGGGCTCTTCTTAGGAGGAGGCAGCGGCCAATTCGTTGCTCAGCTGTGGGGAGTGCTGGCGGTGGGCGCCTTCACCGTGGCGGCTTCGGGGGCGGCCTGGGTAGTCCTGCGGGCGGTGATCGGACTGCGCGTGAGCGAGGAAGACGAATACACAGGGCTCGATCTGGCCGAGATGGGCATGGAGGCCTACCCCGATGAAATGGCTCGGGGTTGGGCCCTGAAGGACGATTCGAGCCCCTCGGCCTCGAGCGCCGGAGTGGGCTTGAAAGCCGCCGAGGAACCCGGGGGCTAATTCTCGGGGTTTCCGAGGGGCGCCCGAGGGGATCTCGCCCCTCGCTTGCACGGGTTTTTTGGGGCAAGCTACTCTGTACAGGTAGCCGTGGGCCACGGGGCCCGCCACAGACCGCACGAGGGCATTTCGAACCCGAGTAATACCGGAAAGACGCTGGGAAAGTACCGGCTGCTCGCCCGCCTAGGCCAAGGCGGGATGGCTGAGGTGTACCTGGCGGTGGTCGCGGGGCCGGGCGGATTCAACAAGCTGCAGGTCGTCAAGGTCATGAAGCCGGAACTGCTCGAGGAGCCCGAGCACCGCACGATGTTCTTGGACGAGGGGCGGCTGGCGGCGCGCCTGAACCACCCGAACATCGTCCAGACCAATGAAGTTCAAATCGATGGCGACAACCATTTCATCGCCATGGAGTACCTGGATGGGCAGCCGCTGCATCGCATCGTGCGCCGCTCCAAGAAGGCCGGTGACGGTCCTCCGTTGCAGTGGCACTTGCACATCCTATGCGAAGTGCTGAGTGCGCTGGAATACGCCCACACCGTGACGAACTACGACGGTTCGCCCCTGGCCGTCGTGCACCGCGACGTGACGCCCCACAACGTCTTCGTCACCTACGCGGGCCAAGTAAAGCTGTGCGACTTTGGGATCGCAAAAACGATGAGCTCGTCCATTGAGACTCGCCACGGCGTGCTCAAAGGCAAGGTCAGCTACATGGCGCCGGAGCAGGTGCTGAGCACCCGGGTCGACCGTCGCGCCGATCTGTTCGCTGTCGGCATCATGCTCTGGGAGGCTGCAACGGGTCATCGGATGTGGCACGACCAGTCGGACTTGCAAATCATGCAGGCGCTGAGCCAAGGCCAAGTGCCCAAAGCCCGGGACGTGATGCCCAGCATCGACGGTGAGCTAGAAGCCTTGCTCGACCGCGCCCTGTCCGTCGATCCGGAACGTCGCTTTTCGACGGCCTCGGAGTTCAGGAAGGACCTGGAGAACTTCCTATTCAGCCAAACAGCGCGCATCCGGCCGGACGCGCTGGGCAGCTGGGTCTCGGGCCTCTTCCCGCAAGAGCGCGCGAACTTGCAGCGGGTGATCCAAGATCAGCTCAGCGGCTCCACCAGCAGCACGCCACCGCTGCTGGACGCTTCGCGCCCGCCCGTCGTGGGGGACGGCAGCCAGTCGCGCTCGGGCGCTCTGGGTGAGCCGGGCCGGAGCCTGACGATCCCTTCGGTCGAGGTCAGCGGCCCAACCAAGCGGCCCAAACGCTCTCGAGGCACCCTAGCTGCCTTGGTCGGAGCGTTGGCGGCGAGCGTCGTTTTCCTGCTGGGAATTGTGATCGTGCTCACGCTCCGTGCGCGCAGCCCGGAAACGACGATCGCTTCGGTGGAACAGATGGAGGCCAGCGCGGCAGCGGCAGCGGAGCCGACCCCGCCGCCCGCCGCGGCCACGGCGGCCGAAAAGGCCAAGCGCGTGCAGATCGCTGTGCGCGTCACCCCCGCAGACGCAACCCTGATCCTCGACGGAAAGCGGCTCCACGAAACACCGTGGAAGGCTAACGTACTCGTGGACGACAAGGACCACGAGCTGGTCATCTCCGCGGAAGGCTACGAGACCGAATCCCGGACTCTGCAATTCGACGTGGCGCAGCGCATCGAGATCCATCTGAAGAAGTCCAAGACCAAGTTGGCCGGCCCCTTGTACGTGGCACCAAAGAAACCCGAAGAAACCAAAGACCCGGAGCCACCACCGAAGAAACCGCCGGGTAAAGAGCTCGATACTGGCGACCCATGGTGAAAACGCGCCTGTGCATCTTGTTGTCGGCAGCGCTGTACCTGGCCTCCGCCTCCGCCCTGGCCAACGAACCCAGTTCGGCGGACGTTGCCAAGGCCCGTCCCCACTACAAACGCGGCGTCGAACTGTATCAAGACGGCGCCTTCGACGCGGCGCTGGTCGAGTTGGAGAAGGCCTATGCCATCGCTCCGTCCTACAAGATCCTCTACAACGTTGGACTTGTCTACGTTCAGCTCAACGACTTCGCAGGGGCCCTCAAAGCGTACCGCCAGTACCTAGACGAAGGCGACAAGAAGCTCGACGCCAAACGACGCGCTGAGGTCGAAAAGGAAATCCGCAAGCTGGAAACACGCGTCGGTACCGTCACGGTGAACGTGAGCGTCGAGGGCGCAGACGTGCTGGTCGACGACGAGGTCGTGGCCAAGTCGCCTCTTAGCGAGCCGCTGATCGTGAACGCGGGCAAGCGCAAGATCGCCGCTTCCAAGCCGGGCTATTCGCCCATGGCGCGAGTGTTGGTGATCGTCGGCGGTGACGAGAAGGACTTGAAGCTCGAGCTGCGGTCCACATCCGAAGCGCCGAAGAAGCCGAGCGGTGGCGCGTCGAGCAAACCAACGAAACCAGACAAGGTGGAAGAACCCGGCCCGCCGGTCCCGTGGCTGTGGTGGGGCCTCACGGGGGCTCTGGCGGCGGGCACCACCGTCGCCGGCGTACTGACGCTATCGTCCCAGAGTGATTTGGACGACAAGAAGAGCGCGCCCTCCAAAGGCGAAGATCTAACGTCGGCCGCGGACAAGACGCGAACCCTGGCCATTGTGACTGACGTCTTGCTCGCGGGCACCGTCATCGTCGGCGGCTACGCGACCTACAAGACCTTCATCTCGCCGGACGAACCCGAAAAGGACTCCACGGCTCGGCGCCCTGGTCTCGACTTCGCTCTCGGCCCGGGCAGCGTGCAGGTCAGCGGCCACTTCTAGTCCGCAAGGGAGCGCGAGCGGGCAGGTGCGCTGGAGTCGTCAGCCGCCGGTACCGCCGGTGCCTGAAGAACCGCTAACGCCCCCAGTGCCACCGCTGCCGCCTCCAGTGCCGCCGCTGCTCGCACTCACTAGGCCGGCACAAGCGCTGCGCTTCCCGGTGACGGTGTTCTGAATCGCATCGTAGTATTGGCCGGAGTCTTTGAACTCGGGCTGACTATTCGCATCGAGCCCTGTGCACCAGACCACGATGTCGGCAGGGGCTTCACCGGTGGAAACGTCGAAGTCCAGAGGACCTGAGACGCCATCATAGTCGATGGTCTTCTTGTCCTGAAGCAAGGTGAGCGCCTGGTTGATGCCCGTGGTGCCCCCGGTAACCTTCGTCCCGCCGACCATCTTCTTCAAACCGTCGCTGAACTTCGCCCCGGTCATGATTGGGTCGTTGACGGCAACAACGGAGTACGCCAACAAATAAGTGGCATCGTAGGCCGTATCCGCAAAGGAGCCCGGCGACTTCTGCTTGTGGAAGCCTCTGAACTCCGACTCGAACTGGGCAAACAGCGCCGTGGCCCGTCCGGGCAGAGTGCCAACGACGCGTTGGCTCAGCGCGTTGTCCATACCCACCAGGTTGAGCAATTCGTCGTCGCGCCCGCCGTCGCCCACGATAAACAACGGCTTGTTCGGGCCAGGCGAACCTGCCTCCACGCCCGCAAGCACCTTGGTGATGCTCTCTGTCGTGCCAAACGCCAACACGATGTCGGGCTTGAAGCTGAGCATGGGCTGGACCACGCCAACATCGAAGTCAAAGCTGGGATCGTCCGCCGGGTCCGGGTAGTCCGTGCGCAA
Source organism: uncultured Polyangiaceae bacterium (assembly GCA_965369205.1). Classification (GTDB taxonomy): domain Bacteria; phylum Myxococcota_A; class Polyangia; order Polyangiales; family Polyangiaceae; genus JACKEA01. Next base: position 10,603 of record CBDUPW010000079.1, read on the forward strand.
GAAGAACGTGGAATTCGCCGTATCCAGAGCGGGCTTCCCGTTGAACTTGACGAGATCCAGCACCGCCGTGGTGAGACCAAGCCCGTAAGCGTCACTCTTGACAGCGACTGCAACACGAATCGAATCCGACGCGGAAAGTCCCCGCATCGCGCGGATGTTGCTCTCCAAATCCGTGACCAGTTGCGCGAGGGGCACTGCCTGAAGCGCGTCGCTAGGCGCAGTGCGCCAGACCAGACCGTTGTCCTGCAAGTCCGTGATTGCCGTGCTCGTTGCCGACGGTGAAATCAAGAGCGTGCCCCCCGAAATGGAAACCTTCTTGGCAACCTCCAGGGTCACACCGCTAAACGCGGGCCCGACAATGGCAGGCACCTTCAACGTCTCGACCAAGTGCTTGCCCGCACGCACGGGGTCGTCCAGGTCGTGGCACGCAACAAAAGCAACGCGGCGACGCCCCACCCCATCCGGAAGCGGTAGCCCTTGGGCGAAGGTGTCCAGCTGGTTCACCGCCAGCTGCACGCCTTCCCAAAGCGGGAGCCCATTGCCGATGAACTCACCCTTGAGTGGGCCCATGAAGCCCAGCACAATGGTGCCTTCTTCGGCCACGGCGTCTTCAGGGAAGACCTGCTCGCAGTCCTGAGTCTTCAACGACACGCACACGCGATCGGGCTGGCGACAGATGGCAAGCTGACCGTCGAAGCGGTCGATGCACTCCTGGTTCGTCACGCAATCCCCACCTAATGTGCAGACCTTGTCCGGACTGCACACCGAGCCTGCAAAAGCCGGCCCCTTCGCAACACAGTCGTCCGTCGTCTGGCACTGCTCGACGTCGGTATCCACGATGGCATTGCAGGAGACGGAAGACAGCAACGCCGGCAGCAGCAGCCACGCCACCTGAATCGGCCGAAAACCCCTCGCTCGTGCTTGCACGGGACCCAAGGTGTGAAAGTACCGCGGTCCGCCCACCAGTGCCAATCCCAAGCCCATGGAAATCCGCGGAAATTCCAAAACTCGCGCGGTTTCAGCGGGCTGGCCGACGGATGCGGTGAAGCGCGGGGCCATCGATCACTTGCTGCGCACGTTTGTGCGCACGGAACTCCCGCTCCCCGCAGCCATCGCCCCCGCGCTGCGGTCCTGATGCCGGGGCCGGGCGCACCCTGGCTACAGGCTCGAAACTAAGGCAGGCTTCTTCGCAGGCATCGATAGGGTGTGGCTGAGCCTGTGCAGCGCCGTTGGCGTTTCGGCCTCGAGGGCTCGACCGAGCTCGGCGGTCAGTCGGTCGCGCACATCTGCGCGCAAGCGCCGGGTCAAAGGCGCGTCCTTGGTATCGTTCTCGATCCAGATGCGCGTTTGGCATAGACGTTCGCCGCTCTGAGCGTCGTGCAGCGCCAGCCAGGTTTCCAGATGACCCGCTACCCACTCGGGCTTCTTGCGATCCAGTCGCCAGATCCAACGTGGCATCCCAAAACGCGTGACGTGAAATACGCCAATGAAGCGACTCTGTCGCAGCTCGGCCGCTCGGGCGAGGGCTCGCGTCGACGCCTCTGGGCCGTGCACCCCAGACAGTGCGCTTTCTAGCAACGGCAGCTGCGGCAACTCCAGCCGCTCCGTCACGCTCATCGGCAACAGCGCTTTTGCTTCGGGGCGCGCTTCCGCAAACCGAGTCGTGAGTACCCGGGACGCCTCGCTGGGCGCCGCCTGCGCGAGAGAAGCGTCGTCACATGCTCGTTCACGCGCTTCCAGCGGGTCGAGCTCCACGCTGCCCAGGGCACGGACAGCGACACGGGCGTCCAGGACCGCTGCCGATGGCGCCGCAGAGCTTTCGCTCTGTGCACTGGCAACGGGCAGCACAAAGTCCTCTTGACCGCCGCGCCGTTTGCCTGGCTGACACGAAAGCAAGACCAGTCCGAAGACCCAAAACGCGCGGGGCACGCCCCAAACAAACCTGAGACCGCGTCGCGGGCCAAATAACCGGACAATCTTGCGACGGTCGCGGGCATGCTACGTTTTCTCGGGCATGACACGCAGTCTCAAAGTGCTGCTCTTGTATCCCCCGCCCTGGAAAATCGCGGCACCCGGGCAAGCGAGCTACGGCCGGGCGGGGCCCCCCAAAGACTACCGGGATGGGGATCTCGATCCGGACTTCCACCAGACTCCCTACGGGCTGTTCACCCTGGGGGCGAACGCCGTGCGCGCGGGGCACTCCGTCAAGGTCTTGAACCTGTCAGCGTATCCCTGGACAGAAGTGGAGCGCGTCGTATCGAGCCTAGAGGCGGACGTCGTGGGGCTCTCGTGCTGGACGGCGAACCGTCGCGGCGTGGGCTTCGTTGCCGAGCTGGTGAAGCAGAAGCACGCAGGCACCACCGTGGTCGTAGGCGGCCCCCACGCCACACCCCTGGCAAAGGAGATGCTCGCGCATCACCCGAGCATCGACGCCGTCGTCGCGGGTGAAGGTGAACTGAGTTTTGCGGAACTCATGTCACGCGTCGGGTCCGGCACTCCGCTGCGCGGGACCGCGGGATGCTGGACACGCGGTGACAGCGGCCCCGAGGAGGGGCCCGCGCAACGCAACATCGACGACTTAGACGCCCTGGCTTGCCCCCATGCATTGTACGGCACCCACATCGTGATGACCTCCCGAGGCTGCCCTTGGCAATGTACCTTTTGCGGCGCCGAGACGAGTTGGGGGCGCGGCTTTCGCGCCCACTCCGAAAGCTACGTGCTGGACGCGTTGGAAAGCGCACTGGCGCGGCTGCCAGTGCGGATGCTCCAGATCAAGGACGACACGTTCACCACAAACAAGAAACGCGTCATCAAGCTGTGCCAAGGCATGCGCGAACGGAAGCTGCGTTTTCTGTGGAGCTGCGACACCCGCGTGGACGTGCTGAACGAATCGCTGCTGAAGGAAATGCGCCTGGCCGGCTGCGAACGGCTTTCGCTGGGCGTGGAGAGCGGCTCGCAGCGCATTCTGGACGCCATCCAGAAGAAGATCACCGTGCAGGAAATCGTCGACGCCACGCGCATGGCGAAGAAGTTTGGCATCAAGGTCCGTTTCTACATGATGCTCGGCAATCGCGGCGAAACGCGGGAATCGTTCCGCGAGACGCTAGATTTCCTGGAGCAGGCGAAGCCGCACAGCTACATATTTTCGTGTCTCAGCATTTATCCGGGCACAACCGACTTCGTGGACGCCGAAGCGGCGGGCACGGTCACGCGGGAGAGCTACTTCCGCGAGACTTTCCAGGAACTGAAGATCCCCTACGATGCGACGCCACAGCTGACAGCGGAGATGAACACCTGGTTTGCGAAGCACCGCGGTGTGCGGGAGCTATACAACCCCGGCGTCGACGAATGCGAGCAGATCGTCGCCGAGCTAGGTGACTACCCGCCGGCGCTCCTGGACCTGGCGCGTGCATGCTTCCAAGCAGGAAATCTTGACGCGGCGGAAAAGCACGCCCGCGCGGCTCTCGATCACACACACCCGACTCCCGGACTGGTTCTCAACTTGCTGGCATGCATCGCCAACGCTCGTGGCGATGTCGAGGCCATGAAAGCGCACTTCATGACGGCGGCAAAGACCGACCCGCAACACTATGTGCTGCTCGAAAACGTGCAGCGCACACGGAGTTGGTTTCAGGCGCAGGGTCCGGAGCGCGGCGTGTTTTTCGTACTCTCCGACCGCCACGACTTTGCGCTCTTCGAGAAGAATCTGCAGCCGGCGCTGCCCGGTCCCCTGCCCGACGACTGGCAAGTTTGGCCTGAGCCGTTGCCTGCGCCGCGCGCCGAGCCGCTCAGCATCGGCGCCGACAAGCGGTTGCCCGTGCTGAGTTGAGGGCCACCGCGGGAAATTGACCGGGCAGGTGTGTCACTCCGGGCGGCTGATCACCTGGGACGCGGTCTGCAGGCTCTTCAGGGTGTGCGCATCACCGTACGCCAACCCGAGCCAAAGGCTGCGCAGGACCCCCATGGTCGAGCGCACGGGTTCGCTCTGGGTGGTTTCGTACAACAACGCCGCCGCTTGCTCGGCTTGGGCCAAGGATGCGAGCAGCGCCTTATGCGCCGGAGAAGCCGCGCCCAGCCCAGTCCAGACCTTCCAATCCGACGCCAGCTCTTCCGCGCCGACTTCAGACAGCCCCAAACGCTCGAGCAGAGCGCTGAGATAGTGAAAGTGTGCAGCGCCGTCCGCAGTGGCGCTTCCCCACAGCTCGATGGCCTTGGCCACGTCGTCCGGCGTCAGCAACAGCGCCAGATCCGGGCGACGCGCGGCAAACGCCTCCACGACATCTGCAGGCGGCGTCTGATGACGCATGCCGTCGTGCACGGCATCCAACAGCCACATGCGCACGATCCGACTGTCCGGCCAACCCAGCAGCGCTGCCCACAGTTTCTCGGAGCCCGGAGTCTTGAAGCGCTCAGCCGAAGAACGCGATGCGAAGTCCGAGCCTCCCCCCGCACGCTTTTGCTGGCTGCGTTTGAGTTTGCGACGCGTCGACACGATTGGCCCCTCTTTATCCGGGCTCAGCCCAGTTCTGCGATGAATTGTTCAAAAGCTTGGTCGGCTGTGCCTTCGTGGCGCTCTAGAGAGTGCTGGATGAAGTCCGGCAGCACTGGAGCGAGCTCCGACTGTCCTTTTTCGCATTGCCCACGTAGCGTGCGAACACGCTGTAGAATGGCGGCATGCTGCTGCTTGTGTTCTGCCGCCGCCGGGTATTCGCGAGTCAGCATCAAGGACTCTTCGTCGCTAAAGTGATCCGACAGTACTCCAATGAGATCGTCGAGTTGCAGCGCTAGATCCGCCCATTTACCGCCCTGGTCCAGAGAGTGGCGCACGGCGGTGATGTGTTGCGCCAGCCGCGCGTGCTGGTGGGCAACATCCGCGATCGCTTTGCCGGCTGACGGCGACTCGAGCATGAGCAAGGCCTAGCGTCAGTGACGATCGTCAACAAGTGGCCGCCGCTACGCTGAAGCGGCTTTCTAGAAAAATCCCTAATAATATCCATGACCTCGCGCTGCGGCCGGATGCTCGCTATGCTCTCGCCGCTTCTTCATGCGGGTCCGGGCCATCGCGGTAGGCACCGAGCGCAGCAATGCGATCGGCGCCGTTGAACTCGAGTGTGCACCACACGGGCTGCTCGTGGTGTATCTCGGTGTCGGCACGTTCAGCGAGGGATACGCGCCGGGTGCACTGACCCAGGGCACCCGGGTGCTGGTGCCCTGGGCCGACGTGCTTGAAGCGCGCGTCGAGGGCGATCAGGTGTTCCTTTCCGTTACGCCCACCCTGACGCCGCACCATCGCCTGTGTTTGACGCGCTTTTCGAGCGGCGACATCCCGCCCCTCGCGACGAGCCGCGAGCGCGCCATCCTCTGGACAGCGGTTGTGGGGGCCGCGCTCGTCACGACGCTCTTGCTCTCGCTCACGCTGCCACGGTTTGCGCCACGCGCTGGCGCCGGCGTAACGGTCGGTGTCGGCGCCGTTGCAGCACTGATCATTCTCGCGCTTGGGTTTCTGTCGGAGCGCCGGGTGTTGTTCCGCGGGCTAGACGACCGTCCCAGCCGAGACGCATTCGCGACGGAGCTTTCCCACTACCTGCCCACATTGGTGCGGCTGCCCCACGCGCCAGAACCCACTCTGCGCAAGCCAGCACTGCCAGACGTATCCGGCTGGATGCCGCGCACGACCGCGGCGCTGGCGATCGCGCTGACTGCGGGGCTGCTTGGACTCGCGCTTACGGGAAAATCGCTGCTGTTTCCCTCGGAGCAGCGATCGCGCGCGGTGCGGGTGGACGAACCCGAACGACCGATGGGACCGATGCTCGAGCCCCAAGTGCCCGCCACGCTGCCGGCTGCCGCGCCCCCTACGCCGAACCCCGACCCATCCCCCGCGCCCGCAGCCACACCTCCGCCAAGCGGCGACAGCAGCCTCAGCCGGGGTGGGCGCTGCACCTGCGCCCGGGCGGATTCTGTGTTGTGGCGCAAGCCCATCCCGAAACTCAGCATTCTGGTGCTCGACCGGCATTTGACCACCGGCCCGTCACAGAAACGCCTTGAGATCAACGTCGCCGCGGTGAACAACTCCGACGCGGAAGTGCGCGAGTTGACGATGCGCATCGCGTTCACGGAGCCCGTCAGCCCGGGCTCGAAGGAGCTGGACGCGGTTTCCCACCGCGCCGTGTATTTCGAAGGTCCGCTCACGCCCGGTCAGGCCATCAAGTGGACCGTCGAAGCCCGCGGCTCGGGTATTCGTATCGAGCCTCCGCTGCCGGGCGATATCGGACCCGGCGGAGACGGCGCAGCGCCTTTGAATCGCCTTTCCGAATTGCTCAACGCGAACCACAGGCCGGTACGACTGCACGGCGCCATGATGCTCGCGTACCTTGGCGATCCGCGAGCCCGCGAGGCGTCCCTCAAACTCAAAGAGGCCTTGCGCGAAGACGAGGGCCCATTTCTGGACCGCATTATCCGCGCCCTTTCCGATCTACGCGCGTGTGAGTTTTCCGTTTCGGGCTCGGGCGCCACGCGCCAGGTGCAGGCATGCGTCTTCAACGCCGGGTCCGCCGCCCGCGAGAAGATCGGTGTGCGGCTTCGAGGGCTCGAGGGCCCGGTTTCCATCAGCGAGCCCACTCGGGAGCCGCCTCAGGTAACGAGCGAAGCCACTTGGAGTCTGCCGGGCAGCCTCGATGCTCAGGAAGGCACACGCATCCGCGCGTCCCTCGCGCTCAGTGGCTCTGAACCGGCCGAATTCGAGCTGGTCGTCGATCGCGAAGATCTGCTGCCGTAGCGAATTCGCAGGATTGTTACCTATGTGACAGCCCACTAGGGCCGCACGAACACCACGGTGCCACGGTCTTTGTTCAGCACCGAGTGCCAACCGTCGGGCACCAGGGGGTCCGTCCATTCAAAAAGCCACGCGGCGTCGATGGGCGAGAGATTGACGCAGCCGTGGCTGCGCACCTTGCCAAACTCGTCGTGCCAATAAGTACCGTGCAAGGCGTAGCCCTTGTGAAAGTACTGCACGAAGGGCACGTCGAGCAGGTTGTAGGAGTCGCTCTTGTCTTCGCTGCCGTCCATGGTGGCAGTGACGTGCTTGCTGTGGATCATGAACGTACCGCGCGCGGTGGCATGGACCTTTTCCGGGTCGCCCAGGCCGCCACGGCCGGTGCTGACGAGGGTCACGTACACGGGCTTCTTCCCAACGTACGCCACTAGGGACTGCTCTCGAATTGAGATATCGATCCACTTGCGCGTGCCCACGGCAAAGCTGGGATAGCTGTCCCGCGGGCTAATGATGCGCAGTCCCTCAACAGGGACGTAGCTGCCGTCGCGAGTTTCGAAAAAACCGAGGCGCCTTTTTCCGGTGAGCTTCAGGGGCTCCCGGTGGCGCAAGTTTTCGGCGGGACGCATCTGGCCCGCGTCGTTGGCCTGAAAACGCTGCGAGTAGTGCGACTCCAAGAACGCCACGGGCAGCGTCTCGCCCTCGCCGAGCTCCGTGCCTTGGAAGACCGACGGTTTTACCACGCGGGTGCGGTCCAACGCGATGATGTCCAATTCCGTGGTGAGACCGAAGAGCCTGCCTTCGTGTTCAAACACGCGCATGATCGCAAAGCCACTGTCCGGCGCCGCGCGCCCGGCATGCACGGCAAAGTGCAAGTGCTGCGGCACACCGTAGGCTTTGGTGATCTTCTCGGACGTGGACAAGAAGTCCGGAGGCGCGCCGGGCTCCCCCAAGATGTCCAGCACGCCCTTTGCAGCCATGCGCTGCTTCCAGCCCGTGACCCGGGCGATCACGCCCTTGCCCTCCACCTTTTCCATTTCTGTTTTGCTGACCAGGCGAAAGTAGCGCAGAGGTGCGACTTCAGCGGCGAGGGCGTATAAATACGGTAGACCCTGCCCACGCACCGGACGCACAGAGTTGGCGACCACCACGGGATCCTGAACGCTCAAGGTGGCGCCCTTGCCTAGGCACACGAAACCTCGCGGGTTGATGCGATACCAACCGCCGGCACAGCCATCGTTTTTCAGGGCTGGGCCGCGTGCTTCCACCACGGAACCCGCGCGCATGTAGCCGTAGCGCGTGCGCTTGGGTCCTGTGTCGGTGTAGATCCATGTGCGCCACGCGATGCTCGCGATGCGAGTTCCATCCGGCTCGAAGGGCAGATTGTCGCGCTCGGTCCCCAGCACCTCTTTGGCGGGAGCAGCGCCGCGGGCCGTGCGCATTTCACCGCTCGGAGTCGTCGCCACGCCGGTCTGGGTCGAGCCCAAGGCGCGCACGGTCGACGCCGAAGCCACCTCCGACGCAGCGCCAGGTGGATCGCGACGTTCGACGCAGCCCGAAAAGAGCGCACCAACGCCGAGGAACACGAGCAGCTTGCGCATGGACGGCGAGGGCTACCACAACTTGTGCCTTGGGAAAGCCCCCGCACGGGACTACGGTGGGCGCCCATGGCTTTGCCCGCAGGTTTGTTCCTCATAATGAAGGAGGTGGCGCGCCATCTCTTGCGGCGGCCCGTGGTTGGGATCGTCGCCGTGGCCCGCACGCCGAACGGGCAGATCGTCCTGATCCGACGCACCGACACAGGACAGTGGGCGCTTCCCGGCGGCACCCTGGAGTGGAACGAGACGCTCCGCGACGCCTGTCGCCGCGAGCTGCGCGAAGAAGCCGGCGCGGAGGTCGTCGAGCTCGGCGGATTGCTCGGTGTCTACTCCGAACCCTGGCGGGATCGACGCTTCCACGCCGTGACCGTCGTTGTGGCCGCGCAAGTCCGAGCGCCCACGGGGCAGCCCATGAATCCCGCAGAGATTGCGGAAGTGCGCTGCTTTTCCGAAAACGAACTGCCGCAGGGCCTGGCCCACGGCATGGACGAGATGCTGCGAAACGCCCTCGGCGACAAAACCCTCTGGGAGTGAGGCAATTTCCCCGCTGGAACCCCGCGGGGACAAAAGCGCTTGTGGCCGACGGCGCGCGGACCGAAAAATGCTCGGGTGATGTACCGAGGCATCCAAGCATCGAGCCAGACCTCCGCCCCCAGACTTTGGGCGCAGGCCGTTCAGGCGACATTGGCGATTTGTGCTGCCTTCGCCGCCGGCGGCTGCGCGCTCTTCGGCGGATTGCGCGCCAATGCTGTGGCCAGCACCGCCGAACCCCCGGCCAACGTCGCGGTGTACCTCTCCGTACGTGACGGGGATGAGCCGATCACGGATTTGTCCGCTGGCAATTTCCAGTTGCTCGAAAACGGGCAGCCGCTGAGCAGCACGGACACGGGACTCACCCTCCTGCAACGCGACACGGTGGCCCTCCATCGCGTGCTCCTGTTGGTGGATATCAGCACGGCAAAAGACGCCGGAGCGCGCGTGCAGCTGTCGCGGGGCGTCGCAAGCTTCGTTGATGCGGTGCGCAAGGCTCAAGCAGTGACCGTGATGGCTTTCGATGGCAGTGCGGAACCCAGGCTTGTCGCCGAGTACCCGCAGGGTGCCGGCGAGAAGTTGGAGCGCGTAGCCGCCTTGGAGCCCATGGCGCCGAAGGACCCATCGCGGAATCTTCACGGGGCTGTGCTCCACGGGATCAAACACCTCGATGCGCGGCTGATGTCTGCGAAGAAGCCTATTCGCGTTGGTACGTTGGTGATCTTCACCGCGGGCCCAGATCTGGCTGCCCGTGTGCAACGTGAAGAAGCCGAGGAAAAGATCCGTAACTCGCCGCACCACGTGCTCACCATCATTGTGGCGAACGAAGCAACGGAACCAGATCTGGGCGAACTCGCCAAGGACGGCCTCGTCCGGGCGCCCAGCGTGCAGATGGCCGGGATTGGCCTGGACGAAGCGTCACGCAAGGTCAACGCGCTCGAACAGCAGTACTACCTGCTGTCGTATTGCTCGCCGGCGCGTGCGGGAATGCGTCGGCTGACCATCGACGTCAAACGCACGACTCTCGAGGGCGACGAGCAAAATGCCAGCGCCGAAGTCGACTTCAACGCAGCCGGCTTTGGCCCCGGCTGCGATCCGCTGCGCACACCGCGCTTTGCCAGTGGCACGGCGCCCGTGAGCGTCGAACCCCCGCCCGGCGAGGAAGTTCCGCAACAGTCGGCCACGGACCCCAAGGCGCCGCCCAAGGACGCCCCGCCCAAAGACACGCCCCCCAACGGCCAAGACAAAGCGGCACCCCCGCCGGATCTGCCCGGCTACGCGCCTTTGCCCAACAAACCCAAGTGACGCCGCCTCGCGAAGTCCTGGTGGAGCTGCACGAACGCGGCATCGTCCACGGGCGCGGCGTGCAGATGGTGACGTGGCTGGTCAAAGACCGGGACCTTTGGTGCAAGGCCGCGGACCTGGATGGCGCCACTTTGACCTCCTTGGATGCTGGTCCCGGCACCGTGTGGGAGCGGCGCATCGAGCTGAGGCTAGCGGTCGGCACGCCGTTGGAACGCGTCACGTCGCAGCCGGAGGCTGACACCCACCGTGACGTGCTCTCCCACTTGCAGCGCGGAAAGAAGTCCGGGCGAAAGACCCATCGTCAGCGCTACCGCGTGGGAGTCCGGGGAGACATCGAACGCGACGACGGCGATTGATTGACCTGCTCGCTCATGCCTGCTCTGCTCGCGGTTGGCTCGCCGACCTTGTGGCAGGCCGGAGGAGGACGCTTGAAACGTTGGGCCACGATCGCTGCAGGTTGCATGACGCTTTCGGCTGCAAGCACGGCCTCGGCATCGAGCGCCGTTGAATTCCCTGACAACGGCGTGGCGCAACTGTCCCGAGGCGGCGCATGGCTGGCGACTGCAACGGACCCCATCGCCGGCTTCTACAACCCTGCAGCGCTCGCCACGCAGACCACCAGTTTCGGCATCGGTCTGAATCTGGCCATTCAGAAGCTCTGCTACACGCGTCGCGGCCCCGGAGACACGAGCATCGGTCCGAGCCCGGGACTGGAAGCAGGCGGCATCACCTACGAAGAGGTCTGCAACTCGAACGCGGGCCGTGCCAACGCCATCCCGAACCTGGCCGCCGTGTGGCGCCTGTCGGAAAAGCTCGCCCTGGGACTGACCATCACAACGCCCGCATCCTATGGCACGACCCAGTGGCCGGACGTTGCCTCGTCCTCCGGACGCACGGAGCCCATCCCGGCAGCCCAGCGCTATTTATCCCTCAAAGTGCAGGGCACCGTGCTCTGGCCCACCCTCTCCGCCGCCTACTCGATCACCGATCGCTTGCACGTGGGCGCCGGCTTTGTGGCGGGCGTCGCGTTCCTGGAGCTCGAGAGCATGTCCATGAGCAACGTGCAGGAAACGAACGCCGTGGACAACCACGTGCAAGATACACGCAGCAAGATCACCGTGCGCGATGTGTTCGTGCCCGGCGCCGTCGCCTCGGTGCTGTTCGAGGCCAATGACAATTTCGACTTCGCTGCCTGGGGCCGCGTCAGCGACTCCATCCGGGCCAAGGGCGATCTCGAAGTCATCGCGCCCTACTTCGCACCGACAGGCGTCAAGCGCACGCAATGCGACTATCCCGGCCAAACCCTGAACGAACCGGGCAAGCAGTGTGCGGATACCACCTTGAGCAAAGACCAAGCCGGCGAAGACGCCGCCAAGGTCACCGTGGCCATTCCCATGGAGCTCCGAGTCGGCGCGCGCTTTCACGTCCCCCAACCCGCTGCACGCGGGCTCGAATTGGAAAGACATCGCAAAGATACCCACCGGACGCGGGACCCGCTACGAGACGACCTCTTCGACCTGGAGCTAGACGTCACCTACGCGCACAACCGCCAGGCGGACGTGGTCGAGGTGCGGTTTCCCAGCGGTATCAACGTGCTCGGATTGCCGGGCACTGTGCCGGAGAACGCCGACCGCCCCACGGGTTACAAAGACAGCATCGGAGTGCGCCTGGGCGGTCAGTACAATTTGGTACGCAACAAGATTGGCATCCGCGCGGGAAGCTGGATGGAAACGAAAGCCGTCGACGACGACCACCTCACCGTCACCGGCGTGCCCGCACTACGCGCCGGTCTCGCCACCGGCCTCGTGTTCCGGGTCCAAGCCGTAGACTTGGAATTCGGCTACATGCACGCCTTCAACGCCGGCCTGGACAACGGCGGCGACGGAAAGCTGCGCGCCATCGCCGGCTCCGGCTCGCAGGACAACCGCAGCTACCACGCCGTCAACGGCGGCAGCATCACCCAAGACGCAGACGTGTTTTCGCTGGGTGCGGTGGCGCGGTTCTAGTTCGCGCTGGGCTTGCATTGAACGCTGACGTGCCGCTGTGTTCTGTATATTCTGCAACCACAGAACGCAAGCCACAAAAAAACCCAGGGCAGCCCGGTCACCCGAGCCGCCCTGGAGGAAGGTCACGTTTTGTCGATGGTGGGCGTCAGCCCCGACATTTCTGTCTCGCATTCATCGACCTCCGTCTGCACGCTTGCAAGCGTACGGACGGCATCATCATCTCAATGTGGATTCTCGGAGCCGGGACCCGCCAATTCGCGCTGGCTTGATCCCGGGAGAGGAGCAGAGTCGTTAGCTCATGCTCGCTTCGGTGAAGAGCGTTGGTGATGCACCTCTGTTTTTCGAACATCGACATTTCTGCGACGTCCGCGTGTGCTGACCTCCCGCGTCGAATCGACTGGAGAAGCCTTGACCGCCATATGCGCCCAACCTCTGACGTTTTCTGTCGCCTCACAGGCACCGCAAGTAGCGCTTCAGTCGCTACTCACAGCTGGCTCGCCTGACGTAAGCACTTTCGCACTCCGTTTCAAGCGTCGCATTCACCTACTCGGCCAGAGCCGCGCTTGCATCGAACAGATTAAGTACAATGCCGCTCACAACTCAAAACGCCTCGAACCGTGCTGACAGGAACTCCACAAGTTGCCCCATGGATCGACACACGCCGTTCACTTTCATGAACTAAACGCGCATCGCGCACCCGTTTGCCTGACTCGCACCGCGACAGCCTCGTTCAAAACTGCCTCGGCCACCATCAAGCTAGACCGCAATGTCACGCGCGCCTTGCGACACTCGTGCTCACGGCCAAAGATGCGTCCGGCCGGTTCGTACAACCCACATTTCAAAGAAGAGCACCCGACTCTTTGTGTGACAATCTTCCCGCGCGTGCGGGAGATGAGCGCTTTGCTTTCACGGCGTGCGCGCTCGCTTCGGTCGGCAAACGTATTGTTTTACCTCTGCGAGTCCAACCTCCGCTTTTTAGGCGAGTTGGAGCCCGGCTAAGTAGAGGGCCGACCTCTGACGCCTCCGTCACCGCCGCTGCGGCACACCCGATTTCTCGAATGCCCCGTTACGACGACCAAGACCGCTTCCACGATCCACCCGTGAAGATGAACCGCTTACAGCGACCCAAGGCGCCTTCCACCGACGAGGAGACCTTCTAAGTCCCTTCGCGAGAACAGGGTAAGAACTTACGTTCCCTTCTCGCTCACGATCGTCATTTCACTCACCGCTGCGTTTCCGCATCAGCTCGTTAGACTCTGCCACTCGCCCTAGCCGCAACCAGGGTTCGCGTCCGAATCCGACGCCGCTCGTCACCTTCTGCTATCAAACACATAGATCGGGCACACCAACGAAACTCGACTCCTCACACAGAACCACGCTTTCACGCATCCCGTTACCCCAAGCCCGAAGGCCCGTGGTTGTGAGCGACACAGCATCGGAGTTACCCCCGACCGGCCCCCGAAGGGCCCGCTGCATCGGCCGAGAACAGAGGAGCCAGCTTTGCGTACTGCGACGCAGGAAGCCGACTCGTGCCGTTCTCGAACACCTCTTTGTCGCAGGTCATCTGCCGGTCCGGGGCTGAAGTTGCTTCATCCGGCGGCCAGGATGCCCGCCAAGACCCTTTCACGTCACCGTCCGCGCGAACGGAACAGGCTGGCGAAAAGGCCGAGGTGTCTGACTACTCCAGGGAGGCCTACGCGAGGGCAAGCTCGGTAGGTCTGGGACCGCCTGTGAACCCCCACCCGCGCTCACGCGCTCAGTTTCTTGGTGTTTAGGTGGGGAGGTCGATCCGCACGCCTTTTTTCGCTCGGATGCTGGAGGGCGTTGACGCGCCCAGCTGCTCGATGAGCAGCCTGGTCCCAGCTCTAGATCCGGCGGCGCAGCTACCGTGTCGGCGGAAGAGGCTTGCGACCTTTCCATTCCGACCAGCGCTGCGCGGCGCCCCTTGGGTTGTCAACGAACCGTTCGCTTGTTGGCAGATGTGCCGCGAACTTCCGAAAACAGTTATGCCTCGAAGGGCACCCTTGTCGCAACACAAAACCACTTTCGATCCGGATTTTGTTATCCACAAGCTATCCCCAGGTTGTGATGGCTCCGAAACAAGCCGCCCGGGGCGGCCAGCGCAACTGTCGGACTTTGTTCACTTTTAATAGGCCTCCCGAGACGTGAAGCGGCATCAGAGCCACAGTTTGTCATTTGTATATTGCGTTTGATTGTGCCGTTTTTAGGTCAGTAACAATGCTGTTTGAGTTAGCCAAGCCAACCCGCGGCACGTCACCACTTACCAACTTGCCTCAAGGTTCCTGAGACGCCGCCGTTCACGAGAGACATGGTGGCCCACGCTCCGAGTTACGCCTTGACGCCGCAGACCGAAGTGACGGAACACCCGCGCGGAGGAAAGCCTACATCCGCCCACAGTGCTCCTCCCCCAAGCATCAGCTCGGTGAGTCGTGCAAGAACCCGTGGGGCAGTGTTGGTCGTCGACGACGATGTCATGCTGCGCCGTAGTCTCAACCGTTCGCTGAGTGCCGCAGGCTATGACGTGGTCACCTGCGCCGACGGGCACGCAGCGATCGCGGAACTGGTGAAGCGTCCCGTGGACGTCATCGTGAGCGACATCGCCATGCCGGGCATGGACGGTATCCAGCTCTTGCGGGAAGTGCGCACCCACGACCTGCACGTGCCGGTCGTGCTGATCACTGGCGAGCCAGCGGTGTCGACGGCGGTGCAGGCGCTTGAGTACGGCGCGTTCCACTATCTGACTAAACCCGTTATTCCCGAAGAACTCGACACGGTGATTGAACGTGGTGCGCGACTGCATCGCATGGCGAAAGTCAAAGAGCAGGCCGCAGAGCTCCTCGGCAACCGCCAGGGACGCACCGCAGACCGCGCGGGATTGGAGGCGAGGTTCG
>CBDUPW010000080.1:0-25550 GCA_965369205.1 uncultured Polyangiaceae bacterium
AGGCGGCTGCGGCTGTCGCATGCCGAAGCAGTCGCCAGATCGCGGCGGGCTGCTCGTCCTGATCGGCGCAGCGCTGATCGGGCTGCGCCGCCGGCGTCGCTAGAGGAGAGGGCCCACGTCGTTACGCGACTTGGGTTGCGCCTGTGTCTTCGCCGGCCTCGGCCTCGGGGGCGGGCGGGGGCGCAGAGCCTAGAGCGTTGGCGCGGGCGTCGCTGCGCGCCACGGCATTCTCGTTGACCTTGACGCTGACGATACGGGACACGCCAGGTTCTCCCATGGTCACGCCGTAGAGCACGTCGACGCATTGCATCGTTTGGCGCACGTGAGTGATCAGAATGAACTGGGAGTTCGCAGTCATCGATCGAATGGCCTCGTTGTAGCGAGTGACGTTCGCTTCGTCCAAAGGAGCATCGACCTCGTCCAGTACGCAGAACGGGCTGGGACGGTGTTGGAAGATCGCGAAGATGAGCGACACGGCGGTGAGCGCTTTTTCGCCGCCGCTCATGAGTTCAATATTGCCGAGCTTCTTTCCTGGTGGCTGCGCCAGGATTTCCACGCCGCTGGAGAGCAGGTCTTCAGGATCCGTGAGGGCGAGTTCGCCACGGCCACCCCGGAACATGCTCGTGAACATCTTTTTGAACAACTCGTTGACGGTGTCGAAGGTTTCCTTGAAGCGCCGCCGAGACTCACGGTTCATGTGCTTGATGGCGCGTTCCAGATCCGCCAGCGCATGTTCGATATCGTCCTTCTGCTTGCTCAGATCCAGGAAGCGTGTCTCGGCGTCCTCGAACTCGGAGCGCGCGTCCAGGTTGACGGGGCCCATGCGATCAATGAGCTGGATCAACTCGTCGATGCGCCGACGCTGTTCGTCGTCGGGCATCGCGCGGGCGTGGTAGTCGCCGATCACGCGGCGTAGATCCAAGCCGCGGAAGCGGTCGCGCACGTTGGCCAGCAGATGCTCGCGCTCCAGGTCGATGCGCTGCAGTGCCATTTCGGCGCGGCGCACGCTCTCGTCAGCTGTGGACAACTGATCGCGCAAGGCTTTCAGTTCGGCTTCCCGAGTGCCGAGGGCAAAACGCACATGCTCGAGCAGCGCACGGGCTTCGTTGAGCTCTTTGTGGGCGTCCCGTGCGCGCTCCATGCCCGTCTTGCGTTCCCCATGCAGAGCAAGCAGGCGCGCGGCGGTTTCGCCGGATGCGACGGCGGTTTCCGTCATCTCTTGGTCGAGCCGTTCGGAGCGGCCCTGCAAATCCAAAAGCGCGACTTCAACGCGGTCCAGGGCGCCGCGTGCAGCGTCCATCTGCTCGCGGACTTGCGCCAAGCGCACCTTGCGTTCGGTGACCAAGGTCGCTTGCGCTGCCACGCGATCGTTCCAGGACGTCGCGAGGGCTTCGGCTTTGGTCAGCGAGTGGCGCATGTGCTCCAACTCCGACTCCAGAGCGCTCTGTCGTCCTTGAGACTCGGTTTCCGACAGCGCCGCCGCATCGATCAACTCGGCCACTTCTTGAAACTCGCGCTCGACCGCCGCGAGCCGCGACTGCACCCGTTCGATCTCGTCGTTGGTGCGCGCCATGTCCTTTTCAGCGTTCATGTGCGCGAGCTCGCCTTCGTGAGCGCCCTGCCGCGCACGTTCCAAAGACGTGCCCAATTCGGAGATACGGGCGCGGAGTTGGTTGTGCGTGGCGACCAACTCGCTGCACCGTCCGTCGAGCTCCGCGACCTCTTCGGCCAAGGTGCGCATTTCGCGCTTCTGCTCGACCATGGCGGAAGCAACGTCGTCGCCGCTCCCGCCGCTGATCACTCCGTCTTTGCCGATAACCGTGCCGTCCAGAGACACGACGGTGACGCCGGGATGGCTACGCGCGACGCCCAGTGCGTCTTCGGCGGTCTGCACAAACGCCGCGTCTCCAATCAGGCTGCGCACGAGTTGTTCGTCTTCCGGGGCGAAACGCAGCTGGTCTGCGACCAAGCCGAGCACCCGCGGATCCCGCGTTGCCGCATGGGCGCGTCCCCCAGCCACGTAGGGCGGCCGCTGGGCGACGATGCTGGCGCGCCCGCGCTCACCGCGGCCCATTTCGGCCAAAAGCGCGAGCCCTTGATCGACGTCGCTGACCACGACGTATTGCAGGCGTCCGCTGAGCAACCCGGCCAAAGCTTGGGTCAGATGCTCAGGTGCTTCGATGCGATCGGCGACCAAGCCGAGCACCGCGTCGCTACCTTGTTGCAACAGAGCGCGCGGCCCAGCGCCGACGCCTTCGAGTCGACGGTGCAAGTCTTCCAGAGCTCGCAGCCGGTTGCGTTTGAGACCGAGTTCGTTCTTGACGGCGTCGACGGCTCGCTCGCTGGCGAGTTGTCCGCCGGAAAGCTCGTTCATCTCGGTTTCGAGGCTGCCGCGCTCTGCTGCGGTCAGGCGTTTGCCTTCGGCCAATTCTGCGACGCTTCGTTCGAGGGCACTCTTGCGCGCTTCCGCCGAGCCGAGCTCACCCTGCAGCACGTCGCGTTCGCTCGCGAGTCGATCCCGCCGGGCATGGCCCTCAGCGAGTCGCTGGACCTGAGCTTCTAGGCGCTCATGCACCGCAGCGATCTCCGCCGCTGTCTTGCCGACGCGGTCGCGGAGGGCTTGCACTTCCGCGAGTGCCTGAGACTCTTCGGTGCGTAGCCGGGTGAGGGAGGCGTCTTCGGCTTCCGTGTCCGCGAGCCGAGCGCTTTCGTCTTGCGCGAGGTACTCCAGGCGCTGCGTCAATTCACCCTTTTCGGTGACTTGCTCGGCGTGGCGTGCCTGCACTTCATCCAGCTCGATGCGGGCTTGGACCAGGCGCTGTTCCAGGTGCTGCAAGCGGTCCCGGGAACGCTCGATTTCTGCGGTTGCGCTGGTGACTTCGTTATCGGCCTCGAATGCCGCCTTGGAGCCGTCCTCTGCGCGTTGCTCGATGCTGTGGGCTTCGCCACGCGCGGCCTCCAACTGCGATTCGCCTTCGCCTAGCCGAGACCGGGCGGCATCCACTTCCTGGCTCGCGCTCGCGAAGAGGTTGCGCTCGACGCGCTCGGTGACCGCGAGTTCGAGGTACTTGTGGGATGCGTCGTGCAGGAAGAGATCTTCGAGTTCGCCGCGGTACGCAATGTAGCGCTCGGCTTTGGCAACCTGGCGCTTGAGGGATGCTCGAGTCCGGTCGATTTCGCTGACGATGTCCGAGACGCGCAGCAAGTTCTGCCGCGTGAGTTCCATCTTGCGCTCCGCCTGGCGCTTGCGCTGCTTGTACTTCGTGATGCCGGCAGCTTCCTCGATGAACAGGCGTCGGTCCTCAGGGCGTGCGCTCACGATCTGTCCGATGCGGCCTTGTTCGACGATGGAATAGGCTTTGGTGCCGACTCCCGTGCCAAGGAACAGTTCAGTGATGTCTCGCAGCCTCATCAACGTCTTGTTGATGAGGTACTCGCTCGTGCCGTCTCGGAAGAGGCGACGCGTGACCGCGATCTCGGGGAAGTCGCGGTACTCCGGTGGAAGAAGCTCAGCGTAGGCGGGATCGTTGTTGTCGAAGGTAATCGTGACTTCGGCCAGCCCGTGGGGTCCCCGGGACTCGGAACCGTTGAAGATCACGTCCTCCATCGACTTGCCGCGGAGATGTTTCGCGCTCTGTTCGCCCATGCACCAGCGGATCGCGTCGACGATGTTCGACTTGCCACAGCCGTTCGGCCCAACGACGCCGATGACGTCGTGGTCGAAGTGGATCACGGTGCGGTCCACGAAGGACTTGAAACCCGCGATTTCCAGCTTCTTGATATGCATCGAAACCTCTTGATACGCCCCCCAGGCTATAGCAGTCCGGCCTGGGAGACGCTTCCACCGACCATGGCCGGCGCATTGGGAATTCTAGAACAAAGTGCGGCCCTTGTCGGGCACCAGGCACCTAGGGTAACCACACGTCATGTATGGTCACGCGAGGCACTGTACACTTCTACAGTGGGGCCACGACGCTGACAACCGGAAAAGCGCAACTTCAAGAAAACCGGCGAAAAGGCGACGGTCGCGGCGGTTTTAAGGGGCGTTGACAGCAGCCCGCTCAGGGAGCATTTAGCCCCCCGCGATTCATGACCTACGAATACCAATGTGAGGCATGCGGGCACGCCTGGGAGGCCCAACAATCCATCAGCGCCCCGGCGTTGACCGAGTGCCCGAACTGCAAGAAAGACGCTGCGAAACGCATGGTGAGCGGCGGGCAGGGCTTCATCTTGAAAGGCGGTGGTTGGTACGCAGACGGTTATGGGTCTGCCAAACCGGGAAACGCCTCGGGCAAGGAATCCAGCGGCGGTACCGAGGGCTCCGCAAGCGAGAGCAAGGTGAAGAGCGACGCAAAGAGCGACGCAAAACCTGCCGCTAGCGAATCGAAACCCTCGGTTTCGGAGACCAAGACCTCCGAGCCGGCAAAAAAGCCCGAGAAAAAGTCAGAGAAGTAGTTGCGTCGGCGGGGGTCGTCGGAAGAGGCCCACCCTGCTAAAATGTCTAGGCATGCCGGACACGAAACGACGCCTGCAGGAACTCCGCGGCCAAATCTACGAGATCGATCTCGGAGTGCTGAAGGCACTTGAGGCGAGGGCGGTCCTCAGTCGTGAGGCAAAGCAACTCCTTGAGGGGCAACCCCCCGTGGCCGACCGCGGCGAGCGCGAGGCAATCGAAGCTCTGGAGGGGGCGTCCGCCGGCGTACTCCCTGAAGGCGCGATCCGTTCGATCTTCAGTGAGATCCACGCCGTAGCGCGCGGCATCGAGCAACCGGTTCGAATCGCATACCTGGGTCCGGAGGGCGGCTTCTCACACGCCGTGGCCCAGCATCAGTTTGGGCCGGGAGCCTTGTTTCTTGAGAGCGTCACGGTCGCCGATGCCCTCGACGAAGTGGTGCGCGGTCGCGCCGCCTTCGCGGTGTTTCCCTTCGAGTCGTCCATCGAAGGTTTGGTGCAGGCGTCCGTTAACGCCCTTGAGCCGACAGAACTGGTGCTGGTTGCTCAGCGCAGCATGGCTGCCACCTACGACCTCATGAGTCGCGCGGGGACTCTGTCTGACGTGAACAAGGTCTTTGCTACGGCGGCGGCCCACGCCGCGTGCGAGCGATTCCTCGAAGCGCAGCTGCCGGACGTGACGATTGTGGATGTGCGTTCCCCCGTCGCCGCTGCCGAGCAGGCGCTCGGAGATGAAAAAAGCGCTGCTCTGGTGCCTGAGGATTCCGGGCGGGCCGCTGGGCTCTCGGTCTTGCAGGCCAACGTCGGTGACAGCGCGGACATGCATTTCCGCTATGGCGTGGCGGGTGCTCGTCCCGCAAGTCGCACAGGGACGGATACGACGTGTTTGCTGTTCAACGTGGATGACACGCCGGGCGCTCTGTATGACGTGCTCCGGCATTTCGCGGAGCGCGGCATCAACCTGAAAAAGCTCCAGTCTCGGCCGGTTGCGAGCCGGGGCTTGGACTATTTGTTCTACGTCGAAGTCAGCGGACACATCACGGATCGACCTGTGGTGACCGCCTTGGAGTCCGTGAAGCGCCACACCAAGTACTTGCGGGTATTGGGCTCCTTCGCCAGCTGAGCACGGCTGGGTGACGGCGACGTCGACAATCCTCAGCTGAGACCGTAGGCTCCCGGGCGATGGCCTCCCTCGTCACTCCGTCCATCGAGTCCCTGGTACCCTACGAAGCGGGTAAGCCCATTGAAGAAGTGGCGCGCGAGCTAGGCATTACCCATGCGGTCAAGCTTGCTTCGAACGAAAACCCCTTGGGACCCAGCCCGCTGGCGGTTGAAGCCGCTGTGCGCGCGCTCACCGATGCTCACCGTTACCCAGATGCTGCGGCGTATGGGTTGAGGCAACGCCTGAGCGCGCAGCACGACACCCCCATGGAGCAGATCATTCATGGCAATGGTTCCAACGAGTTGATCGAACTTCTGATCCGCACCTTTACGACTCCTGCCGATCACGTCGTCTTCGCCGATCCTTCTTTCGTGGTTTACAAACTCGCAAGTTTGGCCCACGGCGTGCAGTTCAGCGCGGTACCGCTCCGCGACTACACTCACGACTTGGACGCGATGCTCGAAGCCGTCACAGGCAAGACCAAGCTTCTCTTCGTCGCAAATCCGAACAACCCGACGGGCACCCACGTGGGAAGAGTGGCCGTCGAGAAGTTCCTGAAGGCGGTGCCCGCCCACGTGGTGGTCGTGATGGACGAAGCCTACTTGCAGTATGCGGATGCGCCGGACTACCCGGATAGCTTGAGCCTGCGCGGGACTCGCGAACGCCTCGTGGTGCTCCGAACGTTTTCGAAGATCTACGGATTGGCCTCAATGCGTGTGGGCTACGCCATTGGGCCGACAGATATCGTGGACTACATGAACCGTGTGCGCGCGCCTTTTAACGTCGGCGCGGTAGGCCAAGCCGCGGCAATTGCCGCATTGGACGACGTCGCCCACCTGGACACTAGCCGCGAACAAAACCGCGCCCAACGCGACCGGCTCTTGCGGGAGATCCCACGTCTAGGCGTGAAGGTTGCGCCGACCCAGGCGAATTTTGTTTTCGTGGATGCTGGGCGGCCCGGTCGGGAGGTCTACGCAGCGGTGTTGCGCAAGGGCGTCATCATTCGGCCCCTCGGTCCGTCCAACTTCCTGCGCATTACCGTGGGCACCGAACAAGAGAACGATCGACTTCTGGCTGCCCTAGGCGAGGTCCTGTCGTGATCAAGAGCCGCTTGTTGTGGATGTTGTGCGCAGCGTCCCTCGCCACGGGCTGCCCCAAGAAGGAAGACGTGATTGTCGAGTCCGGCGCGGGTAAATCCCTGTCCAGCGATGCGATCGACCAAGATCCGCTGGCGCTACTGCCCGGGGGTGCTGTTGGCGTCATCTCCGGGGATGCCAAAGCGCTGTTCGCGTCGCGCTTTGGGCAACGGCTCGCCATCATGGCGAGTGCGCCGATCCCCCCCGCGGCTGGCTTCGAGCCCGCCCGGGACCTGGACCGCATCGCGGTGGGTTTGTACTCGATGCAAGGCGCTGACTTTGCCGTCGTGGCGACGGGGCGCTTCAACAAGGCAAACATCGAGGCGGCAGCGGATGGCACGCAGACCACGCCGCTGGGCGCGCCCCTGGTCAAGTCTAGCTACGCGGATCGCGCCGTGTACACTTCCAAGAACATCGGGTTTGCCGTGCTCACGGAACGCACGGTGCTGCTCGGAAACGAAACCGGGATCCGACGAGCACTCGATCGCATCAAAGAAGGCCGCGTCAAGCGCTCGCTGCCGGACGGGTTCGAGGAACTCGCCAAGACGCCGAACGCGCCCATGGTGGCGGCATTCGACTTGCGCGCTCAGGTCATGTCGGACGCGGTGCGCGGGCAATTGCCCTTCGTCGTGGGTCTGGAGACAGCCCGCATGTTGGCGAACTTCGAAGAGCCCGGTTTGAACATCGCCGGCACGCTGACCTATCCAGACAACGCTCAGGCCGAAGCCGGGACTCAGTCGCTGCGATCCCTGGCGAGCAACGCGCAGTCCTTCGGTTGGTTGATCAACCTGGTGGGCATCCCGCAACCGATCAAGAAGCTGGAAGCGGAAACCAACGATCGGGAGAGCAAGTTCGTGGCCGCACTCGACGGTGACGCCGTGGCCGAGTTGCTCGATCGCGGCGCGCGCCTGATCGGATTGCCGGTGCAGCCAAAAGTGATTCCGGCGACGGTGTCGCCTGGCGTTTCCGGTCCCGATCCGAAATGACACGGTTTGTCGTCAGGCCAGCGGCGCGGCCTCTTTCGGGCAGCGTCCCGGTTGTCAGTGACAAAAGCATTGGCCACCGCGCGCTGATGTTGGCCGCATTGGCTGGGGGCCCCTCGACTCTGCGTGGTTTTTCTTACGGCGAGGACAACCTGTCGACCCTGGCGGCATTTCGCGCACTCGGCATCGAGATCCTCGACGACGGGGCGGGGCACCTGAAGGTCGCGGGTCGCGGCTTGCATGGGCTGACGCCCCCGGCTGCGCCCCTGGACTGTGGCAACAGCGGAACGACGATGCGGCTGCTCGCTGGCGTGCTCGCGGGCCAGCCTTTCGCTAGTACCTTGGTCGGCGACGCCAGCTTGTCACGTCGTCCCATGCGTCGCATCGCTGAGCCGCTTCAGATGCGGGGAGCGCGCGTCGAAGGAAAGCGGATAGGAGGCATCGCAGCGGGCGGAAACGCGGCGGATCTGACGGCGCCGCTGTCGATTGGTCCGCTGGCTCCGGGTGGCCGTTTGCGACCCTTGGAATACGTATCCGAGGTGGCAAGCGCACAGGTCAAGAGCGCGGTGCTGCTTTCGGGGCTGTATGCGTCCGGGCCGACCCGTTTTCGAGAGCCCTTGGTCAGCCGTGATCATACCGAGCGCATGTTGAGCGCCCTGGGAGTCCAGGTGAACACTGCGGGGCCGTTGATCGAGCTGGTACCCCCGGGCGATCCCATGGCGCTGCCAGGTTTCGATCTTGAGTTGCCGGGCGATCTCTCCGCGGCGACGTTCTTGCTCAGCGCTGGCGCCATCGTGGACGGGAGCACGGTGACCGTGCGGGGCACCGGGCTGAACCCGACGCGCGCCGGCGCCATCGATGCCATGCGTTCGTTTGGGCTAGAGGTGGGTCTCACGCCGGGGGGAGACGCGCTCGGTGAACCCGTGGGGGCCGTGACGCTGCTGGGTGGCCGTCGTCTGGGCGCCCAGGTTGGCGGCGAGCTCGCGTTGCGCGCCATCGACGAGATCCCAATCCTGTGTGCCATCGCGGCCCGCGCCCGTGGCGAGACGGTCTTCGCCGATCTGGCCGAGTTGCGCGTCAAGGAGAGCGACCGCGTGCGCGCCATGGTCGAGCTGCTGACGGCCTTCGGCGTGCCCGCCGAAGAGCGGCCTGACGGCATGGTGGTGGAGGGGGTGCCCGATCGGCCCCTGAAGGCAATTCGGGTGCAGAGCCAAGGAGACCATCGCATCGCGATGACCGCGGCAGTGTTGGCTCTGGTCAGCGAGGATGTGTGCGTCGTAGAAGACGTGGACTGCGTCGCCACGAGCTTTCCCCGATTCGCTGGCACTTTGCGGGCGCTGGGCGCAGAGATCGCGGTGGAGTCATGAAACGCGCGCTTCCTGTTGTTGCCATCGACGGTCCCGCCGGAGCAGGCAAGACCACCGTCACTCGCCGCGTCGCGGAAGCGCTCGGCTTTACTCTGGTCGACACCGGCGCGCTGTATCGGGCAGTGGCCCTGGCAGCGCAGCGAGCGGGAGCCAGTTGGGAGGACTCGGTCGCCGTGGGTGAGGTCGCGGGGCAGCTTGCCCTAGCCAATCGGATCCGGTTCGACGCCGCGGGCGTGCTCCTGCTCGACGACGAAGATATCTCACAACTCATCCGCACGCAGAGCATTGCCGACGGCGCAAGCAAGGTCAGCGCCATTCCCGCAGTACGCGAAGCGTTACTAGAGATGCAGCGGGCTCAGGGGCGCGCTGGCGGCGTTGTGCTGGAGGGGCGTGACATCGGCACGGTCGTTTTCCCGGACGCGGAGGCGAAGTTCTTCCTCACGGCGAGTGTCGCGGTGCGCGCCGCGCGCCGCTATGCGGAGCTGTGCTCCAAGGGCGCGCAGACCACGCTACAGGCGGTTCAAGACGAAGTGGTGGCGCGCGACGCGCGAGACACGACGCGTCCGGTTGCTCCCCTGAGACAGGCCGACGATGCGATTCTGGTAGACAGCTCCGACACGGACATCGACGGCGTAGTGGCGCAGATTGTGGAACGCGTGCGACAGGTCGAGGCGGCGCTCGGCGCCGGAAGACGGTGAAGCGTCTCGTCTTGGTATTGGGGGCAGTTTTGGCCCTTGGCTGCGCCGCACCGCGGATCCCGCCACCACCGCCCGGGCCTGCTGCCCTAGATCGGCCTGAGACGGCGATCCCATCGGAACTCGACGTGGTGGTGCGCGTGGACCTGGGCAAAGTGCGCGCCGCCCTGGGTGAAAGCACGCTGCTGCGTTTGAGGCAGCGGGCGGCTGAGCGCATGGGCGGACAGCCCGAACACGAACGCATGATCGGCGATCTGCTGCTCGCCAGCGACACGGTGTTGATCGCGTTCCGACCGTCCACTCAGGCACGCCAGCTGGATAGCGTCTTGGTTTTTCGTGGCCGGATGCATAGCTTTGCCCCGCAGAGCTACGCCATCCAGCCGGCATTTGGCGGTCCGATGGATCTGGGACGCGACTTGCGGCGTCATGATCGCAAGAGCCAGGTACGCAGTCAGCCGGCGCGGGTCTACCTGGCAAGTACAGACACCGTGGTGCTTGTTTCCGAAGCGGCGTTAGATAGCGTGGAACGCCGACTGGAACGCGGCGAACTCGATCCACACCTCGAAGCTCCCGCGAAGGGGCTCTTGGCGGTGGCGGCGCGTGGGGCCGCGCTCTCCACATGGGTCGAGGACCGCAGCGTACGCGTCGCCGGTCTGTTATCGCGGGCAGACGAAGTCTTGGGCCACGCGGACATAGACGCCCAGGAAGTTCGCGTCGAAATCAGCATGAAAATGGAGGATCCCGAGCGCGCTCGGCTGTTTGCGGACGCCTTGCGCGAGATCACCGAGGCCATGACACAGTTGTCGGAACGGCTGGAGCCACTTCGGCGGGGGCTGCAGGTTCGGGCCGTTGCCCAGCAGGTCGTCGTGACGTTGCGCATGCCCCTCGAGGAGCTTTCGGCGCTAGTGGAGGCTCGGTGAGTGCTTTGAAGCGTCCCGGGATTTCGTACAGGGCGGTGTTCGCCGTCTTTTTCGGCATGCTGCTGGTCGCGTTGACCGCAGGCGGCATGCTGTATTTCGGCAAGTTGCATTACGTGCCCAAGGCGACGCAGCACGTACCAGCGAGTGCCGTCGTCGTCGCGCGACTGAGCGTCGAGCGCGTGGGGATATTCGATCCCGCTCGGACCCATTTGATGCCACTTATGGATTCAGTGGGGGATCGACCTGGGCTGGAACCAAGACGGGCGCGTCTGGAGCGCGCTGGGAAGTTGGAGTTCAACGTCGATCTGCGCGAGGTCGCGGTGGGCCTAGGGCCCGGCCCCGAGGATTGGGTATTGGTGTTTGGCGGCATGTTTCCCCGCGCGAACTGGCTCGGCCAGCTCGCCGAATTGTTTGAACAAGAGGGGCGCCGTGGGGCGCTGAAGGACGGGGTGTGGTCGGACTCAGGCGGGTTCGTGCTTGCCCAGGCGAGCGACGGTTGCGTCCTGGTTGCCAGCTCCCAGACGCAGCTTGGCGCGGCGTTGCCCGCGGCGAGCGCCCCTCCGGGGGCTGCGCCGCGGGCTGATATCGAGCTCTGGCTGCGCCCGGGCGGAGCGCAGTGGTTGCGCGGAAAAGGGCTGCTACTCCCGGACGGCCTGGAATCATTGCGCGGGGTCGCAGCAGGGACCGGTGCGGACCTGGAGGCCCAGGTGGGCCGCTCCGGCGCCAAGGCAGTCAGCGCCGAAATGAGCCGTCTTGGCGCGGAAAACCTGGCGTTGCAGGGGACCGCAATTCACGCGCGGCTCCCGCGCGAAGGCCTGGATCGTGCGGCGGCCGAGTTCGCGGCGTGGCTGAAACCCCGCCTGGGGGTGGCAAGCATCGACGTTGGGCGGGCCAAGACACGCTAAGTAGCCGGTGCAGGTCCGGATTTTCGCATTTGACTCATCTCAGGCTGTGCGCTACCTCACGCGCCCCTGTCCTTGCGCGAGATGGGTTCGCAGAGCGCTTTGGTGCTCGTGTGCTGGTCTGTGATGCGAGGTAGGCACGGAGGCATTGTTCACTAAATGACTGAAACTCAATCAACCACAACATCCAACCCCTCTGGCTCCTTCGCCTCAATGTTCGAGGCCAGCGAAGCCAACACCGGCGGAATCGAAATCGCAGGTGAAGGGCAGATCGTCACCGGCATTGTCGTGGCGGTAAACAAAGACTTCGTCGTCATCGATATCGGTGGCAAGAGCGAAGGCGTCATCAAGGCCGACGAGTTCATCGACGCGACCGGTCAGGTCAACGTGAACCCAAGCGACCGAGTGGACGTGTTCATCGAAAGTCGCGAAAGCGACGACGGGCTGATCTCCTTGTCCAAGGAGAAGGCCGACAAGATGAAGGTGTGGGATGAGATTTCGGCGGCCTGTGAGCGCGACGAGATCATCGAGGGCACCATCAGCCAGCGTGTGAAGGGCGGCTTGGCCGTGACCATCCGCGGGGGTGTGAAAGCGTTCCTTCCGGGTTCCCAGGTGGATCTGCGACCCATTCGCAACTTAGAGAAGCTGATTGGGCAGACCTACGAATTCAAGGTCATCAAGTTCAACAAGAAGCGCGGCAACATCGTGCTGTCGCGCCGGGTGCTCCTAGAGAAGGAGCGCGACGCGATGAAGGCGGACACGCTGAAGAACTTGGAGGAGGGGCAGGTGCTCACGGGCACCATCAAGAACCTCACCGAGTACGGCGCGTTCGTGGACTTGGGCGGTATCGACGGCTTGCTGCACATCACGGACATGTCCTGGGGGCGCGTCAATCACCCCAGCGAAGTGTTCAACGTGGGCGACGAAGTCACCGTCAAGGTGCTCAAATACAACCCCGAAACCGAGCGCGTCAGCTTGGGTCTCAAGCAGACTCAGGAAGACCCCTGGAGTCACGCCGAAGAGGTGTACATCATCGGCAAGCGCGTTGGCGGCAAAGTCATGAGCCTCACGGACTACGGCGCTTTCGTTGAACTCGAGCCCGGTGTGGAAGGCCTCATTCACGTCAGCGAGATGAGCTGGACCAAGAAGATCAAACACCCCTCCAAGATGCTCGATGTGGGCACCGAGGTGGAGTGTCAGGTGCTCGAGGTCGACGCCAAAAGCAAGCGCATCAGCCTGGGCATGAAGCAGCTGGAGCCGGATCCCTGGTCCTTGTTCACGGACAAGTACAAGCCCGGCGACAAGGTCGGCGGCAAGGTCCGCTCCATCACCGATTACGGCGTATTCGTCGGCATCGAAGAGGGCGTGGACGGCATGGTGCACAAGACCGACCTGTCTTGGACCGTCAAGATCAACAACCCGGCGGACGTCTACAAGAAGGGTGACGACGTCGAGGCCATCATCTTGAGCATCAACCACGACGAGAAGAAGGTCAGCTTGGGCGTCAAGCAGCTCTGGGATGATCCCTGGGGCACCCTGATGGACGAGTTCAAGACCGGCACCGTGATCGAGAACGTCGAGGTGCTCAGCGTTGCCGACTACGGAGCGTTCGTTCGTTTGCGGGAAGGCATCGAAGCCATCATTCCCAGCGGCGAAATGGACGCCGGGGTGGTCCTGACGGCAGGCGAGAAGGTCAAGGCCGAGGTCAACAACATCGATACGATGGACCGACGCATCACCCTGTCGATGCGCAACCCCGGCGCAAGCCCAGCGGCCGAGCAGCTGCAGGTTCTCGCCCGGGAAAAGCACGGCAAGGGCGCCACTTTGGGCGATCTGCTCAAAGAGAAGCTCGGCGACAAGCTCTCGACCATGACCAGCACGCCTCCTGAAGCGGATGCAGCCGCGGACGCCCCAGCCGAAGCAGCCGACGCCGCTCCCGCCGAGGCCGAGGCCGAGGCCGCTGAGGCCGAGCAGCCCACAGAGTAGAAAGCACGGAGCTGAAGGGCTCACAGCGGCCCGGCGCAAACATGCGTCGGGCCGTTTTCGTTTGCGACGCAGGTGTCAACGGCCCGATTTGGGTGTAGCTTCTGCCGCCCGCTACCGAGTGCCGGTATCGGGCACGGAGGAATCGTTGGAGGAGCCGGTCATTATTGACGATCGCCCAGAGGGCGGATGGAACCGCCGGCGCATCGTGTTTCTGGCCGTATCCACGACGCTGGTACTCCTGTTGCTGCTCGCGACGCGCGAGGTGCTGCTGCCGTTCGTGCTCGCGCTGATCATCGCCTATGTGCTCACGCCGTTAGTCGCGTTGTGCGAGCGGGCGCGCATCCCGCGATCCTTGTCCATCGTTGTCGTGTACGTGGTGACCTTGGGCACGATCTATTTGAGCGCCGCGGCAATCGCCCCGCGACTCTATGACGAGACCGCGAAGCTTGCTCGGGACGCGCCGGCACTCGCCAAAGACTTGAACCACAAGTGGGCGCCGCGCGCGGAAACCTGGATCCGAGGATTGATCAGCCGCGCTGAGCAGGACGAAAAGCCCCCGACGAAGAAGCTTCCTGCCTTCGAAGTGATCAAGAAAGGGGATGACTCTTTCGCCATCGAGCTGCGCGCGGGCGTTGACGTCGTGCAGGACGGACCCAAGCACTGGCGGATCGTCCCGCAGCCGGAGGAAAGCCCGAAGTTCAGCGTGTCGGAGTTAGCCGATGAGAGCATGGCCGGCTTCGTGAGCTACGTGAAACGCAACGCAGTAGAGCTGATCAAAGTCGGTCAAGCGATCGTGAGCCGAGTGGCGCGCGGTGTCTTTCTCTTCTTCTTGACCTTGATGGTAGCGGCGTACCTGATGCACACCCGGGAAAGCATCATTGACTTCTTTCGTTCGCTACCGCCCAAACACGCTCAGACCAGCTTTGACCGCCTCTTGTTTCGCATCGACCGCGGTTTGGCCGGGGTCGTTCGCGGTCAGCTGTTGATTTGCTTGGTCAACGGCGTGCTCTCCGCCATCGGGTTTTGGATGTTCGGGCTGAAGTACTGGCCGATCCTGGCAATCGTCGCGGCCGTCATGAGTATCATCCCCATCTTCGGGTCGATTCTTTCAACGATCCCTGCGGTGTTGATTGGACTGACGCAGGACTTCTGGATCGCGCTCTGGGTGCTGCTGTGGATCATCGGGATCCACCAGGTGGAGGCCAATTTGCTCAATCCGAAGATCATCGGCACGGCGGCCAAGATCCATCCGGTACTGGTGGTATTCGCCTTGATCGTCGGTGAGCATTTCTTCGGTCTTTGGGGAGCGCTGTTGGCAGTGCCCGCGCTGTCGCTGGCGCAAAGCTTCTTCCAGCACTACCGCTTCGAACTGCTGCCTGAATCCGGACCAGACAGCCTGCCGCCACCCCCCATGCGCGGCCCTTCCAAGGCCTAGGCGCGCGCGGGGCAGCGCGTCCGCGGCCGGATGTGATATAGCCCCGCCGTGGCGAAAGAAGCCCGAAAACTCAAGCGCTCGGTGCAGAGCCGCGAAAGCGGTGGCAAAGCCAAGAAGAAGCAGCTCGCTGCGCCCCTTGTGGTCAAGCCCAAGGACGCGCCGGACCCCCTTGGCCGGGACGCTATCAAGAAGCTGTTGCTGCGCCTGTCCATTCCTTTGGTCGGTGTGTGGCTACTGGGCGGCTTGATTGCCGGAGTGAGTACGGGCCGGACCGCCATCACCGTCGCCATCGCCGTGCCCGCGGTGATCACGCTGATCCTCCTCGGCATCGTGATTTGGGCGCTGCGCCAAGCCAAGCGTGCGCGGGGCGTGGCGAGCATTCTGAGCGGAGTCGAGACTGCAGAAGATCGCAAGGCCGCTTTGGAACGGCTCGGCAAGGACTACAAGAAGAAGGACCCTGCAGCGATCTTTGCCAAAGCGCAGCTAGAGCTACAGGAAGACCCCAAAGCAGCGCTTGCCACTCTGGAACAGATCGATCTCGGCAAAGTCATGGCGCCCGTCGCGGATGAAGCGCGCGCCCAACGGGGCATGATCCACCTGATGCTGGGAGAAGTCGACCCCGCGCGCCGTCTGGTAGATGGGATCGATCTGAAGCGGCACAACGAGCCCAAAGCGCGCGCGATGATGGTCGCGGTGATCGCTGAAGCCTGGTCCCGCACCGGACAAGCGAAAAAGGGCTTGGAAACCCTTGAGGTTTTCGACCCGGAAGATCCTGAGTACGTGGCGCTGCGCCCGCAGCTCTGGCGGGCGTTCGCATTTGCGTACGCTTACTCCAGCAATACCAAGGGCATGCGCCGCGCGCTGCGTAAGCTGCTCGAACAAGACGCTCGGCTTTTGGCTGGTTTTCTTGGGAAGCGCAGCCATCCGCTGCTCAAACGCGAGGCAAAGAAGATGCTTGAGCAGAGCGGCCAGATGCCGCGCAAGATGGTCGTGCAGCGCAGGGTCTGAGCGAGCGTGCGTTACAAGTCGCGCAAGGTGGCTTTGGCGATGGGTTGGATGCGCACTTCCGGCAGCAGCTCGGCGTAGGAGATCACTTTGGTGTCTGGCAGGTCGAGTTCGACGAGTTTGCGAATGAACCGTCGCACGTCCGGCTGCGTCAAGATGACGGGCGCGGCTCCAGACTCGGCGAGGGCGCGCTGCACAGAACGCACGATATCGCGACCGGCCGCAGGCGCGAGGGTGAGGAAGCTGCCGGCAGCCGTGCGCGAGATGGATCCGCGGACCGCGTCTTCGATAGACGGTTCCAACAGCACGACGTCGAGGTTGGCTTCGCCGTGGGTCAGGTTGTGAGTGAGGGTGCGGCGCATTTGTGAGCGCACGAACTCTGCAAGATTGAGTGGGTCCTTGTCGGCGCCAGCGACCTGGGAAAGCGCTTCGAGGATCCCTTTCATGTCCCGCACGCTGACCTGCTCCTCGACGAGGCGACGCAGTACGTCAGCGAGCAACGGCACAGAAACTGGCTTCGGCACGACCTGGCGCACCGTGGCGGGCGCGATGAGTTCGAGTTGATCCAGCAGGTTTTGCGTTTCGGCGATGCCGATGAAGTCGCTGGCGCGCGGACGCAGCACCACCAGGGATTCTGCGACAACGACGGCAGCGACGTCGGCGTCCGCAATGCCCTCGGGCACAGTGATGACGCGCGCGGGGACTTCGTGCACCGCTAGCACCACCGAGCCTTCGGGAAGCTCCGGGTCGACTTGCACATTGCATTTGGGCAGCGGCACGCCGAGCTCTCGGAAGAGCAACTCTTGGATGGCAGCGCCGGCGGCGCGGATGCCCGCGCGGCGCAGTTCCCCACCGCGCACGTCGTCGTCGATCAGGCGTACCAGGTCGTCGCTTACCGAGAGGCCCCAGGGTGTGACGACAGGAACGAAGCGCGGTCCCCCCGGGTCGCCTTCGCGGCGTTCCACTGGTTCGGGGCCGGCGCTCTGGTGCTTCGCGGCCGGGCGCGTGGGCGCGCGTGAAGCGAGCAACAAGAGCACGCCGATCACGACAAATGGCAGCGCCGGCAGACCGGGCACGGCGGCCAATAGCAGCACAAAGATGCTCGAAACTTTCAACGCTCGGGGTGCGCCGAAGATTTGAGAGGAGAGCTCTTGCCCGAGGGGTGTGTCGGGCTCTTCGCTGGCGACGCGAGTCACCAGCACGCCGGCGGCGGTGGCGACCACCAAGGCAGGGATTTGGCTGACGAGTCCATCACCGATGGTGAGCAGGCCATAGCGCTTGAGCGCTGCGACCATCTCCATGTCTTTTTGGCCCACACCGATGGCGAGTCCGCCCAAGATATTGATCAGAGTGATCAGGAAGGATGCGATGACGTCACCCTTCACGAACTTCATCGCGCCATCCATGGCGCCGTAGAATTGGCTTTCCCGGGACAGTGCGCGGCGCCTGCGTTTCGCTTCGGCACCGTCGATGCTTCCGCTACGTAGCTCGGCATCGATGGCCATCTGTTTTCCGGGCATCGCATCGAGGGTGAAGCGCGCTCCCACTTCGGCGACGCGTTCGCTGCCTTTGGCGATCACGACAAACTGAATGATTGTCAGGATCAGGAAAATCACGCCGCCGACGACATAGTTGCCCCGAACGACAAATTGACCGAAGGCCTTGATCACGTCGCCAGCATCGGCTTGGAGCAAGATCAGCCGCGTGCTCGAAACATTCAGGGCGAGGCGCACCAGCGTCGTGAGCAGGAGCAGGGTGGGGAAGGCTGCAATGCGCAGCGCGTCGCTGACGTACAGCGTGACCAAGAGCACGGTCACCGAGACCGCAAGATTGGATGCGATGAGGAGATCCAACAGCCACGTCGGCAGCGGAACGATCATCAGGCCAACGACGCCGATGACAATCGCGGCCAACACCGCGTCAGAGCTTCCGGCGGGCTTTTTCCGTCGGCCCAAAGTCAGTGCGGAAGGAGCGGGCATGGGTCGGGGTTGCCGTCAGCTGGGGGTAGCAAACATCGCCGTGACGGCGGTGTAGAGCGCGAGTGTAGGCCCCTCTGGCCCGGGGGGAAGCTCAAAGGCGCTCATCATTCCTGCCAAGGGCACCCCGGGAAAGGCCCGGCGCATTACGCCAATTTCCACGTCCGCATTGCCATACAGGCCAACGCCGCGACCGGCGCACGTGAGGTGGAGCCCGAATAGAGGCATGGCACCGGCCAGTTCACGTTTCAGCGAGAACGCGCTGCGTGTGAGCTCGTCTCGGGCCATGGCGGCATCGCGCACCGCGAACCCCAGCGCCGCGCCCTCCGCAAGTGCCTCCGGGAGCACGACAGCGCCACGGCTGGGGTCCACGCCGCGAATGGGTTTCACCGTGAATTTTCCGCTCTGAATCTGGTCGCTCTCAAAAACCGCTGCAAGAACCAAAGAGGCGTCCGCGATGCTCTCGGCGACCCGACCCAAGTAGTCCAGGGCGGGCTCGCCGCCGAGTTCCAGAATCAGCGGGCCGCGGGAGAGCGTGACCGGTTGCGGCGCATCCAATACGCGACAAGCGGGGGCGGCATGCACCTTGGGCGAGTGCACGCCGCTCAGGACCATTGCCGCCGCGGAGCCAACCCGGACGCGGCCGTCGCCATCGACGGTCGCTACCCCAGGCGAGTGGACTGCGCCTGCCCCGAAGATACTCCGGCCGCGACCATCTCGGTGCAGCCGCTGGGTCGCTTCGGAAAGCTGTGGGCCGACGAAGACCAACGACGAGTGGTCCGCGCGAGCGGCGTGATCGAAGACTTGTCCAGCAAGGGCGTCGACGCACGCCTCGGCGTCTTCGTCGGCGACGCAGAAAACCGGACTGGGTTTTCCGCGCCAGACCACGCCGCTGGCGCCGGACTGTGCCTCCAGCTCTCCCGCGTCGCTGAGCACACCTGCCCCAGTCGCGAAAAGCGTGGGGATGCCTTGTAGGCTGGGCGCGATCTCGCGCGCGATCTCGGGCAACTGCTCGGCAAAGTCACCGCTCAGGAACACTACTGCGCCGCCAGGGCGCTCGACGCTCCTTGCCAGCTTTGAGAGTTCTCGTGCGAGGCGCGAGCTTGCGTTGCCCGAAACGAGGAAAGATTGAGCCGGCGCCGCCATGGGCCAAAGATATTTTTGATGCGCCCTGCTCGCAAGCCGTGGAAAATGATGTTTCGCATCCTGAGATTTGACGTGGAAAGTCAGTAGTTTTTCGGCGATGCTGCTGGACTCATGACCCTTTCGGCCCCGACCCAACTCCAAGTGCGCTCCTACGGCGGCACGGATCTCGGCCGACGCCGCAAGGCGAACGAGGACGCTTTCCTCTGCGACGATGGCCTCGGACTCTGGGTAGTAGCGGACGGCATGGGCGGTCACGCAGCGGGGGAGGTTGCCAGTCAAGAGTCCATCGACACCATCTACGGCATGGTGAAGCGCGGCCTCTCCAGCATGGATCTGGGCGGAGAATTCCAAGAAGATAAGGCGCGCGCCGCTTGTCGATTGCTGGAGGGCGCCGTGCAAGCGGCAACCTACATGGTGTTTGCAATTGCTGAGCTGGATGCGAACAAGGCGGGCATGGGAACAACCATCAGCGCCATGATGCGATTCTCGAACCACGTCGCCCTCGCTCAGGTTGGTGACAGCCGGATCTACCGCGTGCGCGCCGGTGAAGCGGAGCAACTCACCGAAGACCACACCCTCATCGCGTGGCAAATCAAGCAAGGATTGCTTACCGCCGAAGAGGCGCAACACGCCAAACACAAGAACGTCATCACTCGTGCGGTGGGCAATCGCGACTACGTGCAAGTCGACACGCTGGTGGTAGAGCTGCAGGTCGGCGACCTGTTCCTGCTGTGTAGCGATGGGCTGCACGGCTACCTGCGTGTGGAGGAGATCCCGCACCTGGCCGCCGCAGGTGGCAGCTCCGGCGTGGAGCGGTTCATCGAGCTCGCCAACAGTCGCGGCGGGCGCGACAACATCACGGCCATACTGGTCGAAGTCTGCTGAACGGGCCCGGACCCAGTTATTTGGCCGGCGGGCCCAAAGTCGGATAGCTCCGTTGCCAAGGTCAAGGAGCAGCACATGACATACGCGCGCGTAGGGGTGTTGATGGGTGGCAGCAGTGCCGAACGGGAAATTTCCCTAAATACGGGCACAGCCGTCGCAGCCGCGCTCGTGCGCGAGGGACGCGAAGTGGTCGCCCTGGATCTGAAGCCGGGCGAGGACGTTGCCAAGCTGATTCTTGACGCCAAGATCGACGCGGCGTTTCTGGCACTCCACGGTCGACACGGCGAAGACGGCTGCGTTCAGGGCATGCTGGAGCTGCTGCAGATCCCCTACACGGGTTCAAGTGTGCTTTCGAGCGCGCTGTGCATGGACAAGCTCAAAAGCAAGGAGCTGTTTCGCCTGCACAATGTTCCCACTCCGCCCTACTACGAGATCGAGGGGGCGGACGGCCACGTGGATGTCGAAGAGACCCACGGCAGCTTCGGGTTCCCGGTCATCGTCAAGCCCCGACGGGAGGGATCGAGCGTGGGCGTGGCTCGAGCGAACAACCTAGCGGAGCTGGCGCGTGGCGCGGAGCTCGCGCTTGAACACGACGATTCGCTCTTGGTCGAGCGCTTCATCAGCGGCAAGGAGATTGCCGTCGGCATTCTTGACGGAAGAGTGCTGGGCGCTGTGGAGATTGCGCCGAAGAAGGGGATCTACGACTACGAGGCGAAGTATACCCCCGGAATGACCGACTACTTCTTGCCGGCCCGTTTGCCGCCAGTGCGCTACCGCGGCGTGCTCAATCTCGCCGAACAGGCTGCACGCGCGGTGGACGCGAGTGGAGCTGTCCGAGTGGACCTGTTGGTTACCGAAGGCCAAAATGAGTACGTGTTGGAGGTCAACACGCTGCCGGGCATGACGCCGACGAGCTTGCTGCCCAAGATCGCCCAAGCGGCGGGTTATTCCTTTGAAGATCTGTGCGAGGCCATCCTGAGCACTGCACGGCTCTTCGTCAGTTCGAAGCGTGAGCGATCCGGCGTGCAGCCCGCTGTCGTTGCCGCTCCACCGAGCTCGGATCTGAAACTCGCGGTGTGACCCCTAGCGCCGCGTCGCTGCGCAACGCTCGCGGGCCCGCGCGTTTGCGTCGCGCACCCGCGTCGACAGCTCGGCCATGTCGTCTTCGGGGGGACGGAATACGTAGCGCGCCGCGTCGGCGTTGGCTCGATCCGTGGCCGTTGGAGCGACGAGGATCCCGCCAATACCGAGGCCGAAGCCAGCGCCGATGATGATGCCACCGGCGGCGGCCTGACCGCCGGAGATCACTTGTTTCTCGTCACGGCTGCCGTCGGCGTTGGTGGTCGTTTCGGTGTCGAATGCGCTGACCAAGAGGATGGTTCCGACGGCCAACGCCGTGGCGGCTCCGGCCCCAAGGCCCGCGGCGATCCAGCGATCACGATCGTGTTTCGCGTAGGCTGCCTTGTGCCGGTCCAAGGCCGGAGAGCGACCTAAGCGCTCCTCGAGGGTCGACACACTCATTGGGCTCGACTCGCCGACCGGATAGACGCCAGTGCCGTCATCCCGGGGCGTCAGCGTACGCGCGCCTGGCGCGTCTGGCGCTTGATAGCGCGTCTTGGCCAAGGTCAAGAATTGCTCGGACTCGCAGGCTCCGGCTGCGGCGCCGCCGGGGGTTTCGACTGCACCAGGGAGCCGGTGGACCGTGCTGGCGCAGCTGCACAAGACCGGAAGCAATAGGAGCGTGGACACCCGCATCGAGGACCTCAAGCAGTATCACGCCGGAATTAACCCGTCACGGCGGGATTTGTCAGTCCTTCAGTAGTGCAGCGATGGGCCCGGGTTCCCGAAAGCGCGTGAGGTCGAGCACCAAGGCTTCCCGAGTGCTCCAGGGCAAGACATTGCCCCGGGGCGTGCGGTACTCCAGGAAGAGGTTGTCGTCGTTGGAGATGAGACGACTTGCGGCCAGCGGGTGCTTCCGTGCGACATCGTCGAGGAAGTCATCGAGGCCCGAGTCCATCACGAGCACGTCATTGAGCAGTTCGTGCAAGGCGCGTTCGTCGGGAAGCACGCTGGCGAAACCAGCGCTCTGACTCAGGCTGTCCAGCTTCGCTTTGGACGCCTGTAGCGGCTTCGGAGACGCCACCAGGATCCCTTGCCCGCCACCAAGAAACAGCGCGACGTGTTCGAACTCACTGCGGAGCGTGCGCAAGATGACCGCGAAGTCTTCTGGGTAGATGTGATGCAGTTGCACCCACTGCTGGAATACGCCGTCTGGAGCCAATCGCCGCCGCACCAATCTGTAAAATTCTTGGCTGTACAAGCTCGAGGCGCCCGCAAACCAGATGCTCGACAGCTCCATGCTGATCATATCGAACTGCGTTGTCGTCACGAGCAGATGGTTGCGACCGTCGCCGAGCGCCACTTCCACGCGCGGGTCCGACAGCGCGCCACGGTTCGGGCCCGTGAAGAACTTGCCGGCGGCTTCGACGATAGCCGGGCTGATCTCCACCACGCGGATTTGTTTCCAGGGATAAGCCGTCAACGTTCCAAGGGTCGTCCCCGTTCCTAGGCCAATGACGAGGGCGCGATCAAAGCGCGATACGAAGAGGCTGGGGTAGTGGGCAAAAAAGCGCTGTGCCTTCATTTCCCAGCCATCGTTGCCTTGGAACTTCCCGTTGGTGTAGAGCGTGTGCACGCCCTTCGCTTCGGTCACCGTCGTCACGCCGCCGTGCACGTCTTCACGCAGCATGAGCACCTTGTCCGCGGGATTGGGGCCGTCGAAGTAGACGTTCGAGCCGCCCGTCAAGCGCGCCAGATCCCAACGCGGCGTGATCAGCAAGACCACACAAGCGCCACCTGCCGCCAGCCACGGGATGCGACGCTTCTGCTCCACGACGCGTGCCGCCCACAGCGACAGCAGGGCGAAGGTGGCCGCGGCGCCGGCCAGCGTATGCTGGGCGCCAAGCGCCGGCAATACAACGTAACCCGTTGCCAGGGAGCCCAAGACCGCGCCGACGGTATTGATACTCGTCAGCCGTCCGACCCAGCGGCCCAGGTCGCTTCCGCCAGCAACCCGCGCCAGGATCAGAGGGAAGGTCAGGCCCATCAAGGTGACCGGCACGAACAAGATCAACAGCGCCACGACCGCCCGCAGCGCTTCGCGCCCAGCGAAGGACGTGACGTACCGACCGGTGCCCGCGAAGAACAACGGCAGGCGGTCCCAAAGCGGTAGGGTGAGCGCAAGAGACAGCGCGCTGAGTGCCAAAGCCGTGGGGAGCGCGCCGCGGCCAAGGCGCTCACTGGCGCGGGCAGCGCCGGCCGCCCCCAAGGCCAAGCAAGCCAGAAATACCGCCAAGATCAACCCGAAAGCGTACGCGCTGTTGCCGATGATCAGCGCGAGCATGTGGGTGAACACCACCTCGCACGCGAACACAACCCAGCCGGAAAATGCCGCCAGGCACCAGAGCAACACCAGCTCGCGATCCAGCAGGGGCTGCACCCGGACTTCGGCTTCTTGGACTTTTTCTGAGACGCCCGTCGACGCTGCACCTTTGGCATTGCGCTCCAAGATGAGGGCGAAGGCGCCAACGGCGGCGCTGAGGGCGGCGGCAGCGTGCAGCGTTCCAGACAGGCCGAGCCATGGAAGGATCAGGTACGCGGCGCCCAGGGCGCCCAAGGCGCCGCCGATGGTGTTCGCTGTGTACAGGCGCGTGAGCTTCTGTTCCCGTACTCGCAGTTCGGTTTCGTCCTGGGGTTGTTCGTTGCCCAACAGCCGAGACAACAGAGGCAACGTGGCGCCCATGGCCGTTGTGGGCACGATCACCACGAGCATGGCCAAGGACCAACGCGCCGCGGAGAGTGCGAACAATGAATCCGGCACGCTGCGGGCGATGCTCACGTACAGCGGCGTGAGTGCATGGAAAGCGTACGGGCTGAGGGCGACACATGCTGCGACGACCAGCTCCAGGATCCCGTAGGCGAGCAGCGGCCGCGCCGTCCGGAAGTAACGCCCGCCTAAGTGCGCGCCCAGTGCCAAGCCCGCCATGAACGACGCGAGCACCGCACTCACGGCGTAGGCCGTGGAGCCGACGATGTGTGTCAGGTACTTGGAGAAACAAAGCTGGTCGATCAGCCCAGCCGCGCCGCTCATCACAAAGAGCGCGTACAGCGCGACGAAGCGCCTATCGCCGCGGACGGGTGTTTCGGTGATCAGCGCGACGCTCTGGGTGGTCACGGCGTGCACCTTAGTCACGACCTCGGCACGGACAATACCCGTGTTTTTTACGGTGACGCGCTGCGTTATACGTTGGCGCCAGTGCGGGACTGCTGCAAGCTTCGCCGGATGGCGGACGCAAACGCAGGTGCCCGGGCCGCGCTAGAAAGTGCGATCGCGGGGCATCCGGCACCGGATCTCGCGGAGCTGCTTTCCCGCCGCGGTCTCGGAGCCTACGGCGACTACGCTGCCACACTGCGCCGCATCTTGGCTCTGGCCGACGGCGGCGCTGGCATTGAGTTGTTGGGCCAGAGCGTGCACGGGCAACCGCTGGTCTGCGTGCGCATCGGGCCGCCGGATGCGCCCGTCAGCGCTCTGCTCGCCGGTCTACACCCGACGGAGTGGATCGGCATCGAGACTGGGCTGCGGATCTTGGAGAACTGCCTGGGGGAGCCGGCGAGCGACCGACAGCTGGTTGCGTTCCCACTGGCGAACCCCGACGGCGTCCTGCAAGTGCAGGACAATCTTCTGCGCGGCATACGTCGATTCGTGCGTCACAACGCCCGGGGCGTGGACCTCAATCGAAACTTCCCGTCGTTCTGGGGCGCCAACACACTTGCTCAGCGCGTACTGCGCAGGACGTTTGCTGGCGGCAGCGGACCCGCCAGCGAACCCGAGGTGCGGGCGATCGTGCAGCGCTTGTCGTCGCTCCCAGTGGATCGCGCGCTGTCCCTCCACAGCTTCGGAGGCGTTGTGCTTTTCCCCTACGGCGCCATGCGCACGCGTCCCGTCGAACACGCCGCACTTGAGGCTTGGGCCCGTCGCGTTGCAGCAGCTGCGCGTCCCAAGCGCGGTTACCGAGCCGTGCAGTCCGCGCGCTGGGTACCCGGCTTCACCGCGCGGGGCATGGAACTCGACTATTTCCACGAGCACTTCGGCGCGCTGTCGTTACTGATTGAGTGCTCCAAAGGTGGCGTCCTCGCGGATCCGTGGCGTCCTTCGGTGTGGACGGAGCCGTTCGCGTGGTTCAATCCAACGGATCTGGAAGCCACCGTCGGCCCCGTCGCCAGGGCCGCGCTGCCCTTTTTGGCCGGAGATCCGCTCTAACCTCGCACAAAACCAGCCATTGCCTGGCGGCAGCGTTTTGGCTATCTTCCCGGCCCTTTCAGTCCCCATCGTCTAGCCAGGCCCAGGACACGGCCCTTTCAAGGCTGTAACACGGGTTCGAATCCCGTTGGGGACGCCCCTGGATCACAGGGTGCGGCACTAGTTAACAGTGCCGCACCT
>CBDUPW010000081.1:0-25352 GCA_965369205.1 uncultured Polyangiaceae bacterium
CTCGACCCGGCTGCTGTTGCGGCTGATCGGCGTGGGCCCCGCAGACGCAGCGAAGGCACACAGCCCCACCAGCGCCCAAGCCGCCGAGACGGCCGCCGATCGCAGCCACTTGCGAGTGTCCGCGCTTTAGGAGTTCCGAGCTTCGGGCTCTGTGGCGCGGCGGCAGGCGCGTCGCCGTCAGAAACGACCCACGGCGCCGAGGCCGACTCCGTCCGCAAACGGGACCAACGTGGGGCGCACGAATGCGTCGCTCTTGCTGCGGCTGGCGGGGCTTTGCAGCTCCTTGGGCAAGGCGCGCTTCTTGGTGCGCCGGAACTCGGGCTCGAAGGACAGCTGCGCTTCGACGATGCCTCCTGCGGCTACGGCGAGAAATCCCCAGCTGGAAAAGGTGAGTACATCCTGGGCGGTCTTGAGGTTCGCGTTCAGCTCGTCGCGCTTCGGCGCGTCGGCGTCGTCGATGCGCGCGTTCAAATTCAACTGCACGATCATGGCGCCCAGGGCCGTGCCTGCGAGCGCCACTTCGGTTCCCAAGAACAAGAAACCCAAGGCCGTGTCGTCGTTCTGAAACTGCCCCACGCCGAAGGGCACTGCGGCTAGCCAACGTCGATTCTTGGTCACTTCGGTTTCCCGCGCCGCGAACTTCTCGAGCTTTTCTACGCGTTCCTTCTCTTTGGCCCGGCGCTTCGCCGCTGCTTCCGCGGCGGCACGTGCCTTCTTGAATCGCTCTTCCTCGGCGCGCTTGATCTCGTCGAGCATGCCGGCCTGCACGCGGATGAACCGTTCCACGACTTCTTGTGGGAACATCAA
The DNA here is from genome assembly GCA_965369205.1 of uncultured Polyangiaceae bacterium. Classification (GTDB taxonomy): domain Bacteria; phylum Myxococcota_A; class Polyangia; order Polyangiales; family Polyangiaceae; genus JACKEA01. The sequence continues at coordinate 808 of CBDUPW010000081.1, forward strand.
GCGATCCGGCGGCCGCATTTGCGGATTCTCGCGGATCGCAAAACGCAGCTGCTCGTCGGCGTCCTTGCCGCGCCCGGACGCCAGCAAACATGCCGCAAAGTACACGCGCGCCTTCTCGATGATGTCAGGATCTTCCAACTTGCGGTCCGCGGGCGACAGCAGCCGCTCGGATTCTGAGGCGCACTCCTTGTACTTGCCCGAGTCGAATAGCGACGCGATGCGCGCCAGCTCGGCGTCGTCGGAGAGGTCCACGCGCGCCGGCCCAGGCCGGTCCGGTTGCGCCACTGCCGGCTGTGCGAGCGCCAAAGTCGCGGCGGCCGTGAGGGCCCAGGCAGATTGCAGCGCCGTTCGCATCCAGAGGTGTCTCGCCGGAGGTTCCGGAAGCTGAGATTCGTCCGGCGGCAGCATCCGCGTCAACCCGAAGCTACAAGTGTCGAGGGAATTGGCCTGCGACGAGCGCTTTGCCAGGATAGCCCCTAGCCAACTATGGCCAGCGCAGCGTCTCGCTCTGGCCCGGCCCGAGGGTGACGCGCACTTGCTTCACGCCGCTTTCGTCCGGGCCGTTGATGGTGCAAAGGCCGGACGCTTGCGACTTGGTCAGGGGGATCGCGCGTGAATTGCCTGCAGCCAGCGTGCCGTGGAAGAGTTCGCAGGTCGCGGTCGCCCCCGCTCCTTGCAGACTGATGCTCGCGTCTTTGAACGGCACCTTGCCAGTCACCTGAAGAGGTTTGTCGCCGGGCGGAATCACAATCGTTTGCGCGGGTTGCTTGACGCAGCAGTCGCCGCCGCCTTGGGGCGGAAAAAACTCGAATACATGGGGCCCCACGGACAGCTCGTGCACGCGTCCCAACCACGGGGTCGGCACACCGTCGATCGTCACACTGCCTTGAGCACCTTGGATCGTAATGGTCACCTGCCGCATCTGGCCATTCGTGACGGGCGTCGCGCTACCCGGCACGCGGACGGGCGCCTTGTTCGTCACCTCCGGCGGCAACTCCGGCCCGGGCTGCTTCCTCTGCGCACTCTTGACGGGCGGGATCACATGCGACGTGACCCTGAGCGCGCTCGGCTCGGTCGGCTGCTCGGGCAGCACCGCTAGCTGCGGCTGCCGCGTGGCCCGTGCCACCGCAAATGCCACCAGCCCGAGGGTGGCGCTCGCCAGCACGATGCCCCCACCGCGCAGCAGGATGCGACGATAACGCTCGCGCTTCTCCATGCCGGCGACTTGCTCCAGGAGGTCGCGATCATTAGGCCGGAAAGCCAGCGCTCGGTTGAACCAAGCGGCAGCTGCGGGCACGTCCCTCGCCGCGCGGGCCTTTTTGCCCAGGGTGACCAGCTTGGGCACCAGGCGGTCTTCGTAGCTTTTTGCGTAGGCTTCTGGATCTGCCAGGAATTCAGCCAGCTCCTTGCGCGGCTCGGTATACCCGACGCGATCGAGCTCCTTTTTGAGCACGTCGCAGAAATCGGCGACGGATGCGAAGCGGGCGTCCTGTTCCCGCGCCAGGGCGCGCTCCACGGCGCGACTGAGGAAAACGCCAATGCTGGGCCGCGCGCGCTCCGCCGGCGTGAACGTTCCGTCGAGCACCTTGCGCAGCACCTGGGCGGGGTTCTTACCGTCGAAGGGCAATCGGCCCACCATGCACTCGTAAAGCAGCACGCCCATGCCGAATACGTCCGAGCGTGCGTCAACGTCGCCGCCTTCGATTTGCTCCGGCGCCATGTGGGCCGGAGAGCCGAGCACTTGCCCCGTGCTGGTCACGCCCTGCGCATCCAGCAACTTGGCGATGCCGAAGTCTGCGATCTTGATGCGCGCGTGCTGCGCGCTTTCCGGCCCCTCGCGGGCGCTGTTCGGCGGCCGCATATTCACCAGCACGTTTTCCGGCTTGATGTCGCGATGGATCACGCCATGCAGATGCGCGTGCTCTAGGGCCGCGCCGATCTCCAGGGCGATCGCCGCGGCGATCTCCGCGGGCACGCACTTCCGATCCGCGAGTAGTTGCCGCAGGGTCGTGCCCTCGACCAGTTCCACGACCAGGTAGCGCTCGGGATCGTCTTCATCGGAGACGTCGTAGACCTCCACGATATTCTGGTGTTTGAGCTTGGCCACGGCCCTGGCTTCGCTCACAAAGCGGGCGGCGACTTCGGCGTTCTCGCGCAGGTGCTTGTGGATCACCTTCACGGCCACGTCCCGACCCAAGCGCCGGTCCTTCGCGCGATAGACCGTGGCCATGCCGCCGTGGCCGATCTCTTCGAGTACCTCGTATTTGTCGAGGCTCGGCGTGGTCGGCGCCAACGCGATCATCCGGAAAGCCTCATGGCATCAGCTCGACACGCACCGTATTCGTCGACCCGCGCCCGCCAACCGGGGCGCCACACACTAAGACGAAGCGCTGCCCGGATCCGATCCACTTTTCCGCGGTGATCAACTGACGCACGCTTTGGATCAGGCGCTCCAAATCCGCGTCCACGTCGAGATTCTTTGGAATAACGCCCCAAAGCAGGGACAATCGGCGCAGCGTCTTGGCATCCGGAGACAGCGCGCCTTGGACACCAAGCGCGCCGTGGACCCGCTCTCGGTTAGGGCAACAATCAGCTCCGCGCCGATTTCCTCGGCGATGCGGCAGGCGGAATTCGCGATGGCTTCCGGCGTCGTGTCTCCCGGCGGCGAGGCTTTCGGATCGTAGAACCGACTCGCCTCGGCCCGGCGGATGATGCGGTCCATCATTTGGCAGGAACGGATGGGGTACTTGCCGGTTGCCGTCTCCGCCGAAAGCATGACGCCATCTGCGCCACCGTAAATCGCGCTCGCAACGTCACTGGCCTCCGCCCGGGTCGGGCGCGGAGCGTCCGTCATGGATTGCAGCATTTCGGTCGCGATGATGGCCGGCTTGCGCAGCAGCCGGCACGCGCCCACGATTTCACGTTGCACGATCGGCACGACTTCGGGCGGCAGCTCCACACCGAGATCCCCCCGCGCGACCATCACCGCGTCGCTTTCCTCGACGATCGCCTCGATGTGCTCCACAGCAGAAGGCGTTTCGATCTTGCTCACGATGGGGGTGGGCCGACCCAAGGCTTCGCATAGGTCCCGCAATTCGCGCACGTCGTCCTCGGAGCGCACGAAAGACAGCGCCAGGTAGTCCACGCCCATTTCCAATGCGTGGCGCAGGTCGCTCCGATCCTTGTCGGTGATCGCCCCCAGGCGCAGGCGCGCGGCGGGCAGATTGACCCCCATACGCGCCCGCAAGGCGCCGCCGTGCTCCACCCTGCAGGACACGCGCCCGTCCGCGATGCGCTCTACGCTGAGCTCGATGGCGCCGTCGCCAAGCAAGACGTGATCGCCCACGGCCATGTCCTCGGCGAGATGGTCGTAACCAACGGCCAGTTCCGTAGCCGTCGACTCCGAGCCAGCAAATAACGTCACGATCTCGCCGGCCTCGACGGAAGCGGGCCCGCCGGTGCCCGTGCGGATCTTCGGACCACACAGGTCTGCCAAGATGGCCACGGTGCGACCCGTGTCGGCGCTCGCGCGACGCAAGTTCTCCGCCATCTTGGCGTGGCTTTCCGGATCGCCGTGGGAGAAATTGAGGCGCGCAACATCCATGCCCGCTTGGACCAGTTCCGTGACGCGCGCCAAGTCGGCCACCGCAGGTCCTACAGTGCAGACGATCTTTGCGCGCCGATCGGGCATATCTGCCCCAGGATGCCACAGCTCTGCCCAGCGCGGCACCTCGGCGGTGGAGTCACCCCGAATCCCCCGACGGCCACACAATCCCCTCGGAAACGCCCGCCAAGTCCTGCTATGGGACCCTGCCATGCCCGGATTCGACCGAAACGCCCAGGGACACGCGCAGCTCGGCGGCACGCCCTTATCCAAATTGCTCGCCGAGTCGAAGCAAGCCACCCCAGTATTTCTCTACGACCTGGACGCCATCGCCGCCTCTACCCGCGCGCTGGTGCTTGCCTTCGGCGCGACGCGCCACGTCGTTGCCTACGCGGTGAAAGCCAATACCGCGGGCTCCGTCGTTCGAGCCGTGGTGGACGCCGGTGGCGGTGCGGACACAGTCAGCGGCGGGGAGCTGGCAGTTGCCCTGGGAGCCGGCGCGCCTCCGGATCGCATCGTCATGAGCGGCGTCGCAAAAATGGATTGGGAGCTCGACCGCGCCATCGCCGCAGGCATCCGCGCGATCCAACTGGAGAGCGTCGAAGAGATCGCCAGAGCCGCGGCCCGGGCCAAAGCCGCGGGCAAGCGCGCGCGAGTGAGCGTACGCGTGAACCCCGACGTGAACATCGATTCCCACGCCCACATCGCGACCGGACACGATGAAGCCAAGTTCGGCATCGTGCGCTCGGATCTGGGTGCAACCTGGGACGCGCTGGCCGCCCACGCGGCGGAGCTCGAGCTCGCCGGAGTCAGCACCCACGTTGGTTCCATGCTTGCGACGGTAGGGCCGTACATCGAGTCCGCGCAGGTGGTTTGCGACATTGCTCGGGAGTGGCGGGCACGTGGCGCGAAACTGGATTTTTTGGATTTTGGCGGAGGGTTCGGCATCGACTACGGCAAGGGGCCAGTGACGCCGCCTGCCGATTTCGCCAAGGCGTCTTGTGCGCTCGCCGAAAAAGCCGGCCATGGAGATCTGTGCCTCATCGTCGAGCCCGGGCGGGCGTTGGTGGCCTCCCACGGCGTGCTGATTGCGCGCGTGGTTCAGGAAAAGAGAAGCAGCGCGCGGCGCTTCTGCCTGGTGGACGCCGGCATGAACGACTTGATCCGCCCGGCGCTGTACCAAGCCCGCCATCGCGTGGAGCCCCTGGACCGCGCGCCGAGTCCACCCGCAGCCCAGGTCGTCGGCCCAGTCTGCGAAAGCGCAGACGACTTCGGTTTGCACGAACTGGGGGACCCCCTACCCGAGCTGGTGGTGATCCGAGACGCCGGCGCCTACGGCTTCACCATGGGCAGCGCCTACAACGGCCGGCCCCTAGCGACGGAGGTGTTCGTGCGCGGTGGCACAGTCGTGCATGTCAGCGCCGCGCGCAGCGTCGACGCCTGGGTACAAAGTCGTCTCGACGCTTAGCCTCCGGTCTCTCGCGGGACGCGGGCGCCCGCGATGCGCCACGTCTCGACCCAACCAAAAAAACGCTAGTTGCTGCCGCCGCCGCGTTTCAGGGCGGGCATCTTCACCGAGGAGCGCCGTCGGCGCGTGGCCGACGACTTGGATGCCGCGCGCGTGGAGCTCGAGCTGTCCACGCGACGGGTGCCGCTGCCACGGGGCGACGGCGTCATGCTCCGCGTGCGGTACACTTCACCGTCGACAACGACTTCGACTCCAAGCGAGCGGCAGCGTCGCGCCAGCTTTTCGACGTCCACGCCTGGGTTGATCAGCAACCCGGCCGGCGGCGACGGTTCGACGAACAAGTCCGCTGTTTGGCGACGCGTGCGCAGCATCTCCCGCAGCTCTTCGTCCTCGACCCACAAGAAGCCTTGGGTCGGAATGAATTCCGCGCGGCCCAATACCGCGGCAGCCTGCGCCAACATTCGCTCGATGGGGTCGGGCAGTTCCACGATCGACTCGAGCCGACTCCGAATGAAATCGGAGTCGTAGCCGGCCGCAAGGGCGAGGCTGATCGCGTGGGGGGTGATCGAAAGGTCGAGCCCCACGCTGATGGCGCCGATCTCCACAAAGGGCGCGAGGGAAAGCACGTCGCCGATGCGCGCGTTGGAACCCACGCGGAGCACTTGCCCGTCCAGATAGGCGCTCGGGTCCGCCGCCGGAGCAGACGCCTCTGGGTCGAGCAGCACTCGGCCGCGGGGCGTGATGCGGAGCGTCGGGCCGGAGTCGTCATCGTCCGGCTCGCCCAAATCGACGACGCCCAAATGGTGCAGGGTTTCAAGAGCGATGCGGCGGGCGATTTCGGGCGGCGTGGCGGGCTCAACACCGGCGCGCTGCCCCCAACGCGTCAGCAGCCTCCCCACCCCGGGCGTGCGGCTGTCTGCGCGGACGTAGGCCGCGACCGCTTCCCAAGGTGCCCAGCGCCCGTCAGAGAGCTCCCGCAGGGCGTCCAGCACCATCTCGCGTAGTACCCCCACGGAGCTGGCTTCGCGCACCTCGCTGGCCACTCGCAGCACTTCTCCGTCCGGGCGCGCATCGTCCCAGGCGCCGCCCTGACGCCAAGCGTTGAACAGCATCTGAGAGAGCGCACCCACGCTCATAGATCCGGGCGGAGACGCGGTGTTCACCGCAGACGGGTCCCAGAGACCCACCGCGCGAGAAAGCGACGCAATCATCGCTACGGTTTCAGGCTGAGCGCCGAATCGCGTGGAAAGCTTGCTGATCAGCGAACGCGGCGTACCGATGCCGGGCTTCACTTCGATGGAAGGGTCCCGGGTGACCAGCGCCATGGCGAGGGTCAGGGGCACAGGATCGGCGGCAAAGCTCGCGCGACGTGGCGCGTGATCTTCTTCCAACACGAAGCTGCGGATCTCTCTGCGCTGCGCCTCACGTTCGGCGCGGCGTTGGGCGCCGACGAGGCGCGCCACTTCCGACGGGATGACGTGCCGATTCGGATGCACCGGAACCAAGAATCCGCGGCGCTCCAGGGCGAACCCCACACCACGACGCGTGGGCGTCGCGCCCGTGGCGCCGCGCAGCCGCATGGGCTCCCGCTCCAAATCGAGCAACTCCTCGGTCTCGACTTCGCCGCCTACCTTCTCGATGGCACGCAACAGCTTGCGCTCGAGGGGTGCAAGTTCGTCAATCTCTTCTCGCAAGCGGTCTGGGTCGTTCAACACCAGCCACGCAGCCTCGAAGGCCAGCGCATAGGGAGGAGTTGCCGGGCGCCCCAAGTAGTGGGACGCAATGGCGGCGGCGACTTCGGGATTCGCCTGAGAAACCAGAGCGCGCAAGCCACGCGGATCTTCTCCCTCCCAGCTCCGCACTTGAACCATGTACGCAATGGGCAGCACCAACTCGACCTTGCCGTCTTCCGCGCCGCGCGCGAAGACGATGCCGCTTGCGACGAGCGGCTGCACCGCGGGGGGAAGGCTGTCGACGACCAACACACCTTTGGCTTCGGCAATGCGATAGAAGAGTTCGGCGGTCGGCCCCGGCAACCGAGAGGGATCACGCGCTTCAGGCAAGTTGATCAACGCACGCGCCACTTGCGACGGAACGTCGATGCGTTTGTGTTCGTCGACGACGACGCCCACGCGCTCGATCAGCTTCGACAGTTCGCGCGGAGGCAACGCTCGCAACACATCACCAATGGGTAACGCCGGAAGCCCCGGGCTCTTGCGGGAACGCTGTTTCTTGCTGCTCATTGTCTAGCCAATCCCCTCACTACGGACAGTGGTCGTACGTTTTCAGGAAACAGCGCTTTTCGCCATCTGTCCAGAACTGCCTGCGACCCTAGGCCCTGGCCCGGCATTTTCACGGGGGAGTCAGCGGGCGAGCCGGGCGTGTCTTACTTTTTCCTACAATGGGCGCTTGGAGGACTTGTAGTCCCCAGACGGGCGGCGGTAAGTCCCCTGGCGGTGATTCTTCGAGACCCGGTACACGGCCTGGTGTCCTTCGAGACGGACGAGCAATCCATTGTGGTGGAGTTGCTCGAAACGCGCGAAGTGCAACGACTGCGACACATCCGTCAACTGGGGTTGACGAGCCTGGCGTACCCCGGCGCGGACCACACCCGTTTTTCCCATGCCCTCGGCGCCGCCTTCGTGATGACGCGTTTCATCACGCGCATGCGCTCACTGCACGAAGCCCTGCCGTTCTGGCAGCGTCTGACCACCGAGCGCGCGCGGGACGCCCTCGCGGCGTCCCTGCTTCACGATATCGGGCACGGTCCTTTTTCTCATTTATTCGAAGAAGCCTTGCCCGAGTGTCCGCGCCACGAATCCTGGACGAGCCGGGTCCTGCTGGACGACAGCACCGAGGTCCATCGCGTGCTGACGCGCTACGATGCGTCGCTGCCACAGCGCGTCGCCGAGCTCGTGCATGGGCATCATGAACTGCCGTTCTTGGCGCGCGCCGTCAGTGGCACCTTCGACGTCGACCGCTGTGACTATCTGCTGCGCGACGCCTACTTCACCGGCGTGGGCTATGGCAGCTTCGACCTGGATTGGTTGCTGCGAAGCTTTCGCCTCGGGGTGCCCAAAGCACCGGGTCAGGCGCCTCCGCTGGCGGTCGACGGTGCCAAAGGGCTGCCCGCCATCGAGTCCTTCATCTTGGCGCGCTTGTTCATGTTCCAGCAGGTGTACTTCCACAAAGCCAGCCGGGCGAGCGAGTGGATGGTGGCGCGCATCCTAGGACGTTTGCGCCAACTCGCCCTCGACGATGTCCGCGTGGCCGGAACGCCGCCCGCGGTGCTGTCCCTGGCCACGACGGGCGACGCAAGCCTGGGCGACTACCTCGCCCTGGACGACACCGTGCTCTGGACGGCGCTCTCCGGCTACCGACGCGCGAAAGACCCCATCCTTTCGGATCTATCCACGCGCCTGATGGCCCGGAAGCTATTTAAGACCTACGAGCTCTATGGAGACGCCCAGAAGCCGGAAGTTCGCTACGAGGCCCTGGCCCGAGCACGCGAAATTGCGACCAAAGCTGGGCTCGACGCCGAAACCTATGTGGGGTTGGACTGCGCGTCAGACCTGCCTTTCGACGACCAGGATTCTTCCTTGAGCGTGATTTTTCCGGGCGGCGTCGCCAAGAAGCCGGCGGATGTTTCTTATCTCCTGGGGCGCCTGCGCGCGGAACGCGTGGAACGGGTGCGCCTGATTTTCGCGCCGGAGCTGCGCGAAGAAATCGATCGGGCGCTGAAAGACGTCACATGATCCGCGGCGGGCTAGGTGCCTTCCTCTACCTCTTGGGCGCATGCGCGCAAGCCTCGGCGCAGTCGACGCAAGGAGCGCCCACAGAGACAGAAACGTGGTCACCAGGCAACCCGACCACTTCCCAGCTAGACGACGAGGTCCAGCCCGGCGACGAGGGGCCTTTGACCGACGGCGTGTACGGACGGCTGGATGGCGACATGACGGCCGCCGTCGCCGTCGGCGCCGCTCTCGGCGACGCACGCAGCTACCTCGCAGCAGATCTGAGCCTGCACTACTTTTGGACGGTGGGCATCTACGCCAACCTACGCGAGGGCTTGGGCGGAGACGCGCGAGTGTTCGAACGCGCGGGAGGCGTGGGCGTCGAAGTGCGACCGCTATTTCTGCCGCGCCTGGTGCTCGATATGCAAGGCCGCTCGGCATTGCTTGATCTGACCCTGGACTCGCTGTCCTTCGGGCTCGGCGCCTACTTTGCTGATGAGGCACGTCCAACGGCAGGCGACCACGGCCTCGAACTGTCCCTGGGGCTGTTGCTGCCGCTGTCTCGATCCGCGAACGGACCCTTTATCCGGCTGCGTGGGGAGCGACGCCTTGGGAGTGCCGCCGATGAAAGCTCCGAGTCGTTGCTAACCATGCAGCTTGCGTGGCACGGCATTTGGGCGTCCCCGCTGTCGTCGCCGTGAGCGGAGCATCGCGGTCAGTCCTTGCGCACGACCGCCACGTGGTCTTGTAGGCTATCGTCGATGGCTTCCGCTTCGCGCTTAAAGAAGTCTATCGCCACACTGGACAGGCGCTGATCCAAGAACAAATGCGAACTGTAGGTGCGCACGGGTTCGAAGCCCCGAGCGCGCTTGTGTTCGCCACCCGCACCGGGCTCGAAGCGAGACAAGCCGCGGCGGATGCACTCCTCGATGCCGGCGTAGTAGCAGACGTTGAAATGCAGGCAGTCTCGGTCGTCGATGGCGCCCCAGTAGCGGCCATAGAGTGCGCTCTCGCCGACCAAATTGAAGGCCGCCGCAACAGGTCTGTCGCTGGCCGTGTCCCGGGCAATCACGCACAACACGTTGTCGGGCATCGCTGCCACGACGGCGTGAAAGAAGTCCCGACTGAGGTACTGTCGGCCCCAGTAGTAGCGCTCGACAGTGCTCCGGTAGCAGTCGAAGACATGATCCACCAAGGCCGCGTCGAGCTCACGACCGGTTCGGATCTCCAGGCGCGTGCCTTGGTCGTGCAAAGCCCGGCGCTCCCGCTTGAGCTGGTGGCGCCGCTTGCTGCTCATCTTCGACAGGAATTCGTCGAAGCTTGCGTAGCCTTGGTTCTGCCAATGGAACTGTACTCCCACGCGTTGCGACATGCCGGCAGCCGCCAAGACGTCGGCTTCTTCCCGAGACGAAAACAGCACATGCGCTCCGGACAGTTCGAAGCTCTCGACCAACTTCGCTGCGCCCGCCGCGATAGCGCGAGTCAGCTCGGATCGGTCGGAAGCGTCGGCGCATAGGAGCCGCGCGCCCGTCGCGGGTGTGAAAGGCGCTGCCACGATCAACTTGGGGTAGTAGGCAACGCCCAGTCGATGTTGGGCAAAGTCCGCAATGCCGTGATCGAATACAAACTCACCCTGGCTATTGCCCTTCACATAAGCAGGCGCCACGCCGACCAGCTTGTCGCCGCGGTGGAACGCCATGTGCATGGGGGCCCAACCATGCTCCGGCTGCACCGCGCCGGTTTCTTCCAGGGCGTGCAAGAATTCGTAGCGCAGGAACGGCGGGGTTTCCGAGTCCGCCTGGCCATTCCAAGCGTCCCGCCCGATTTCGCTAATGGCGCTGTGGGTGCGCAACTCAATCATGGGTTTCAACCGCCCGGGGCTCATGAGTGAAATGGCACATCACCAGAGTTTTCTGAAACGGTAGGCGACCTGTTCCACGGCGCGTTCTGCGAGGGAGCGCTGCTCAAACTCTTCGCTCGTCACCTCCTGGCTCTGCTCCAAATCCGCCAGATAGGACTGCTCCATGACGGCACCGAAACGCCGATCATTCACCGCCAAGTTGACCTCCAGATTCGATTTCAGGGATCGATAGTCCATATTGAAGGTCCCGATGGTGCTCCAGATACCGTCCACCACTGCGGTTTTGGAGTGCAGCACGTTCTTCTGCAGCTCGAATATGCGCACGCCGGCCTTGAGCAACCGGGCATAGATGGCGCGACTTGCCATGCGCACGATGGGCACATCGCTCTGCCCGGGCAGTAGCACGCGCACGTCGACGCCGCGGCGCGCGGCTCGGATCAGCGCGCGGAGAATCACTCGGTCCGGAACGAAGTAACTGTTGGCAAGCCAGATTCGGCCCTGAGCGCGGTACATATGCGCCACGTAGGCGCGCACGATCTCGCGGCGCTTCTTGTGAAACGCTTCGCCGAGCACTCGCACTTGCTGGCCTCCCTCGTCCGGCAGTCCTGCTGCTTTCGGAGCCAATGCAGGCAGCAAACGCAGGGGCGGGTGACCGGACGCCTGCCAAGTACTCTGGAAGCAATCCGACAATCCGCGCACCGCCGGGCCTTCGACCCGCACCATGTCGTCGCGAAAGCCATCGCCACCATCCCGCTCGTCCAGCCACGGATCCGCGAGATTGATACCGCCGGTGAAACCCACGCTGCCATCCACGACAAGGATCTTGCGATGATCGCGGCGCGACAGGCGGTCCAGACGGAAGCGGTGACGCCAAGGCAGCACTGGGCCAAACTCATGCACCTGCACGCCAATCTCGGCGAGGCGTTCGAACTGAGTGCGATCCGTTTCGAGGGAGCCGATCCCATCGTAAATCACACATACCTCCGCCCCGCGCCGCCGTGCGCCGCTCAGTGCCGTCGCAAAGCGCCGCCCGATGCGGTCTGAACCAAACCAGTACATCTCGAGCAACACTTGCTGCTGGGCGCCAGCGATCGCCAAGAGCATTTCCGGAAATGCTTCTGTGCCGTTGCGCAGTAGGGACACCGAGTGCCCGGCAACGAAGTGCTCGCTTAGGCGGCGAAACTCTCGCGGTGGCTGCTGACGGATGAGCGGCATGGGAGCTACCCGCCGCTGGCGAGGATCTCCGTCTCGCCCTCGCTACGCCCGATCACCACTGCCGCCGTCGTGTCCCCAAGCACGTTCACTGCAGTTCGGCACATATCCAAGATGCGATCCACGGCCAAGATCAAACCGACCGCTTCCAGCGGCAAGCCGATGGTGGTGAGGATCAGTGTGATGGCGACCAAGCTGGCGGCTGGGATCCCAGCGACGCCGATGGACGTGAGGAGCGCCACCACAACGATGGTGAGCATCTGGCCAAAACTGAGCTGCAAGCCGTAGGCTTGGGCAATGAACATCGCCGCCACACACTCGTAGAGCGCAGTTCCGTCCATGTTCACGGTCGCACCAAGGGGCAAGGTGAAGGACGTCACTCGCTTCGACACGCCAGCTCGTCGTTCCACGCAATCCAGTGTCAGCGGCAGGGTCGCAGACGAAGAAGCCGTCGAAAACGCCATCAACATCGCCGGCGCGACGGCACGTAGATGCGCGACGGGGTTGACGCGTCCCAAGACGCGAAGCAACAGCGGCAGCGTGACGAAGGCGTGCACCGCGAGTGCCACGAGCACCACTAGCGTGAACGAAAGCAGCGGTCGCAGAGCACCGAAGCCTGTCGTCAGCACGACCTTGGCAACCAAGAAGAACACACCCACGGGGGCGAACTTCATCACAAGATCCGTGATCAGCAGCATGATCTCGTAGATGCCGTTCCAGAACGACATCACGACGCTGCCGTGGCGCTCGGGGATTTTCGTGAGCATGAACCCGAAGAGCAATGCAAAGAAGATCAATCCGAGCATCTGACCCTCCGCGGCGTCCTTGAAGACGTTCTCAGGCACGAGACGCAAGAAGACTTCCACCACGTCTTTCTGAGAACGCCCTGCGACCTTGGCGGTGACTTCAGCGGTGTCAGCGGAGAGTCCAATCAAGTCCTTTGCGGGTCGACCGTCCACCACCCCTGGCCGCACGTTGGCCACCAAGACCAGTCCCACGACGATCGCCAGTAGCGACGTCAGCGCGTAGTAGCCGACTGTCTTGAGGCCCATACGCCCGAGCTGTGCGCCGCTCCCCATGCCGGCGACCGCCGCGATGATCGACGAGAGGATCAGCGGCACCACCAGCATCTTGAGGGCGCGCAAGAATAGCGAGCCGAAAAACTCGCAGACCCCCACCACGCTGGCGCCAAGAAAGCTTGCCTCACCCGGCACGGTCAGCCCCACCAGCACTGCCAGGGCCAGTGCGATGAAGATCTGGAAATGGAGCTTGAGTTTTGGCACGCAGGCGGAGCGTATCCGAAAGCGCACATTCAGTGCAGGGATCACACCGCTTGGCTTCCCAGCCCACACGACCTACACGTGGGTACCCTCGTGGCACTGGATTTTGGCTTACTGGCGCTCGGCGTCCTCGCGCTCTATTTCGGCGCAGAATGGCTCGTGCGCGGCGCAGCCGGCTTGGCGCGCGCGTTCGGCGTGAGCCCCCTCGTCGTGGGGCTCACTATCGTGAGCTACGGCACCAGTGCACCCGAGCTCGCGGTCAGCGTGGTGGCGGCGCAGGGCGGCAAGCCCGATATCGCCCTTGGCAACGTAGTTGGTTCCAACATCGCAAACATCGCGCTCATCCTTGGCATCACCGCACTCATCGCGCCGCCGCAGGTCGAAGGGCGACTGATCCGACGCGAACTTCCGATCCTGATGCTCTCCGCACTGGCGCTCCCCGTCACGCTGCTCAGCGGATCCATCGAACGCTACGAAGGCATCTTGCTGACGCTCGCGGCCGTGGCCTTCACCCTGCTGACTTTTCGCTGGGCGCGCGTGGCCGCCGTAGGACCCGCACAGTCGTCCCGGGACGACGTGCCCTGGTCACGCCGCGGCGGACTGCTGCTGTTGTCCATCCTGGGGCTGACCGTGCTGCTGATTGGCGGCAACGTGTTCGTGAAGGGTGCGGTCGGCTTGGCCACGGCGTTCGGCATGAGCGAAAAGACCGTCGGGCTGACGGTGGTGGCTGTGGGCACGTCGTTGCCAGAGCTCGCGGCTTCCTTGGTCGCCGCGTTGCGCGGGCATTCGGAATTAGCCGTGGGCAACGTCGTCGGATCCAACATATTCAACGTGCTGCTTATCCTGGGAGTGACCAGTACGATCTCACCCATACCGGGCTCCCTTGCGGCTGGGCGCTTCGACCTGAGCGTCATGATCGGCCTGACGGCAGTATCTGTCTTCGTGATGCGTCGCCAGCGGGTGGTCACGCGCTGGGAAGGCGCAGTGCTGACAGGGATCTACGTAACCTTCCTGGCGGTGCTGGCGCTGACCTGAAGGTGCTGGCGCGCGCGGGGCAACGCGGAGAAAAGCGCGGCGACAGTTGGCGGGGGAAGAACGCGCGGGCGCCAGCCGTATGCCTGTGGTGTATCGGACCCATTTGCTATGCGCACGGATTCACGAAAAATCGAAAATGGCCCGAAGGCTTCGGGTACTCGCGCTATGCTCCAAGGGCCTATGTTGAATCGCTTTGCCAGCGCCTTTTTGATCGCGAGCGTCGCTGCCGCCTTTGGCTGCGAGTACTCTAGCGGCTCGTCGAGTCGACGCCCTGCTGCGGCTCCCCCGCCCGGCTATGGCCCAACGCCCCCCGGCTACGCCCCGCAGCCGGGCTATGGGCAAGCGCCGCCCGGTCAGCAGAGTTACCCGCCGGGACAAGCGCCGCCGCCGGGGTACACGCCGGCGCCCGGCGGGCCCGCGCCAACGGCGCCGCCTGCGACCGCACCGCCATCCAGTCCGCTGCCGCCCGTCGGCTTCGATCCCATCAACGCGGTGGACATCACCTTTCTACGCTCGCGCGCCCAGGCGGTCATCCAAGAACTCACGGGGGCGTTAGCTTCCCAAAACCAGTCCCGGGTTCAGGGCATCCCGCTGGTCGTGGACGACAAGGTCGGCAGCGTGAACGCCTTCGCCGCGTGCACCAAGAGCGGCAAGAGCGTCATGGCGATCAGTGACGGGCTCTTGGACATCGAGGCGCATCTGGCGCAGACCAAGGCTTCGGACGAGATTTTCGGCGGCAACAAGACCGACCAGTACATCCAATACCTCGCGAAGTACCAAAAGCCTGGTGCGCCCATTGTACGCCCGCCCGCGGGGTTCTTCCCGCCAGCGCAGCAAAACGACGGACGCAAGGTCAAACGACAGCACGAGATCTTGGACGAGCAGATCGCATTCGTGCTCGGCCACGAGCTCGCCCACCACTACCTGGGGCACCTGCCCTGCACCGCGTCCGGAGCGGGTGCGGTGACTGCCGCGGAGGCCAGCCACATTCTCTCGGGAGTGATCCCCATTTTCAATCAGCCGAACGAGCTGGCCGCAGACGTCAGCGGCACCCAGAACGTGCTGGCCGCCGGGGCCAAACGCAGCGGCTATCACTGGACTGAGCAAGGCGGTCTGCTCACCATGCAGTTCTTCTCGGGCCTCGACCGCTTTTCGCCGGTGGACATCGTGTTCGGCTTTGAGCGTTCCCATCCGCCACCCTTCGTCCGAGTACCGGTGATTCAGCAGACGGCTGCCAGCTACCGTTCCGGCAATACCAGCCCGTTTCCGTTTCCGATCCCCGGCTTCGGCATGTAGCGGTCAAGACAATGCGCAACTGCGCGGACCCTTGACCGATAACAGTGGGCGGCGCACTCTCGCAGCCGTCCGCACCCTATGAGCGAAAAAACCGAGGAAGCCACCCCAAGGAAACTGCGCAAGGCGCGGGAGGATGGCGACAGCCCGGTCTCCGGAGCCCTGGTGCAAGGGGTCGGATTCCTGGTCGCCGTGGCAGTTGCTCCCGCGGCACTGTCCGCCACGGCCGCTCGTTGCGGAGAACTCATCGTACGCGCGATCCAGTCCCCACTGCAGCGGGTATCGGCCGTAGACATCGCCCGTGACGTCACGACGCTCACGTTGCCGATGGTGGGTGCGGCGGCCATCGCGGCGGTCTCCGTGGGCTTGGTGCAAAGCGGAGGCGTCGTGGCCTTCAAGAAGCTCGCGCCGGATCTGAATCGTGCCAATCCGATCTCGGGCCTGAAGAACATCTTCAGTGCACAACGGCTGATCAGCGTGGCGCGCTCGCTAGTGGCGGCTTTGGTCGTCGGTTACCTCGCGGTGCGCCTCCTGATCGATCACGCGCCGGATCTTTCCTATGCCGCCGGCAGTGGCGCTTCGGCGGCCGTGGTCGCCGGGGATCTCGCGACGCGGCTCTTATGGATAGCCGCGTTAGTGGGCCTTGGGCTGGCCGCCATCGACCTGCTGATCGTGCACTGGTCCTGGCGAAAGCGCCACCGCATGGCCAAGGACGAAATCAAGCGGGAGTTCAAAGAGAGCGAAGGCGATCCAGAGCTGCAAGCGGCGCGCAAACGCGCTCATCAAGAGATGCTCGAAGGTGCGACGCTTCACGCCGTCAAAAACGCCAGCGTCGTCGTCGTCAATCCGACGCATCTGGCCGTGGCATTGCACTACCAAGACGACGACGAGGACAGCGGCGCGCCCACAGTCGTCGCCCAGGGACGCGGCGAACTCGCGCGGCGCATGATGGACGCGGCCCGGGCGTACTCGGTGCCGATCATTCGAGATGTGCCGGTTGCACGGGCACTGTCTGAGCTGGAAGTGGGCGACGAGATCCCGGAGAATCTATACGAAGCCGTCGCGGAGATCTTGCGCGAAGCGTGGAGCGAATCCGAGTCCACTCCGCAATAGCCGCCTAGCGCGGCGTACGCGAAGAAGTGGTTTCCCCAAGTGCTTGCCAGAGGCGCTGCGCCGTCGCGTCACCCGCGGACTCGGAGAGCTGCGCCAAAAAGCGCGCCGTTACGTGTTGACCGTGCACGTCGCCGGCTTCGCGCGCCCGCGCCAATCCGTTGAGACCTTCGAGCAGGGCTTCTCGGCTCCGCCCACCGCGAGCGAGCCCCACCGCGAGCGCTAGCGCCGCACGACTACGGTCGAGGGGCGGGAGATCCGCTGCCAGCGCTTTGGCTTGCCGCAGGCAACTGAGTGCTCTGGGCAAGTCGTCTCGGGCCAAACTGGCCATTCCTTCCAAGCGCAGCGCGATGTGCGGCTCCACGCCCCCGGCCGCCAGTTCCGAAGCCAGTTCGAGAGCAGCAGTGTGATCCCCATCCCGCAGCGCCTGAACGAAACGCGTCGCGGTGGGAGACTCGCCCAGGAAGTCTGGGCCCGCCTTGGGGTGCGTCAGGCTCACGGGCGGCACGCTCTCCCGCTGCAAACCGGCGCGGTCGGCGATAGCGCCTCCGAGCAGGCCGCGGGATTCCAGAACCGCGGGTTCGCCCGTCTCCGTGAATTTCACCAACGCATCCGCCGACTTGGCGAGGCCGGCGGCTCGCGCTGCCGCGCCTCCTCGGCGCAGCAGTGGCAACGCGCCGTCCACATCACCGCCCAGCAGCGCGTGCACTCCGGCGGTCACAGCGCCTAAGGGCGTGTCTTTCTCCGCGAGCCAAGCGGACGCTCTTCGGTGCAACCGCGCCCGCCGCGCCTCGGGCAGTGCCGCCAGCGCTACGTCGCGCACTGACGAAAACTGAAACGAAACCGCATCCGCGTTGGAGGAAAGCCAGCCGCGACTGGACAAGCGCTGCAACGCGGGAGCCACCTGGGACTCCTCTTCGCGCTCGACTAGATGCGCCAAGTCGGCCTGCGTCGCACTGCCGCCCCAGACGGCCAGGGCCCCGAGTATCAACTTGTCCGCGTCGGCAAACCAGCGCAGGCGACGCTCGATCCAATGTTGAGGCGAGCACGGCCGGTTGCGACCCGCGACGCTGACGCGCAGTGCCGCTTCGTCTCCGCGGTCGACGACAAGGCCACTTTCGACGGCCTCAAGAGTCGACTCGCGCACCCCGAGTGGACTGTCGCTGCCACGTCGTGCCAACCGAGCCGTATCCTTTTCGACAAGGCCCGGCACGAGCCCCCGCACCAGCGCGCGGGCGGAAGCGTCGTCGAAGTCCCCCAGAGATCCCGAGCGAGTCGCCGCCTTTCCAGGGCTGGTGCGTCGCAAGATCACGGCAACCTTGCCCCGCGCCTGGGCGGCGAGCACCGCGGCCATGCTGTCCGCATCGAGCCGCTCCGCATCGTCAACACAGATCAAGCCATCGGGCCCCAACGCTGCTTCGAGCAACTCTGCGCAGGCATCGATTTCGAGCCCCTCGCCGGCGCATAAGCTCTCCAGGGAAGCCTCCACCGCCGGCGAGAGGGCGCCGCTCCTCAGTTGCGAAGCCGCCTCCCGCAGGGCGCCCAAGGGCTCCCCCAAACGCGGCACCAAGGTCATGACACCGCCACGGTGCCGCTTCGATAATTCGAGCAGCGCGCGGCTGCCACCGCCCCCCCGCGGGACGCAGAGCTCGACGCACTCCCCTGCGCCTGGTGGATCCGGCAGCACGCGTGAAAGCCATTGCGGTTGCGCGGGCAACTGCGGAAGCGCGCCGGGACGCAACGGCAACGTGCGATCCAATCGCAGGCCGCGCACGCGTTCCTTCCCGAGCAGGCCCAAGCGCGAACCGCGAGTGAGCACCTCGCCGCTCTGCGCTTGAGGCAACGCCGGCGACAGGAGGACCTCCCCCACCCGCGCGATCCGAGAAAGCTGCACGGCTTTCTGCATTGCTTCCCCGGAAGAAAGCGCGACCGTGGAGGCGGCTTCCACGAGCACCGTCAACGCGCCTTGGGCGAGGCCCGCGGAACTCTGCGGAGGCAGCGCGACCACGAGTTCGATGGCGTCTTCGATGGCATCGGGAGCGAAATCAAATGCGACCATCCCGCTCTGCCACGCGACGATGCGCGCACCCTGCGCGTTCGCGCGACCCAATAATTCGAGCAACTCGGCGTCATCTTCGCCACGGCCGCGCTGGCGCACGCACAGCACCAATCGCTCCGCCGCGTCACTGTCGGATGGAGAGATCACGTTTCGTTCGGTTCAGCTGTCGACGCGAACCTTCTTCTTCAACGCGGAAAGCTCGTCGTCTATTTCGCTAGTGCCGGCGCTCTTTTCATCGGCCGAACCGCCGTACTCCAATGCACGAAACTTGGCTTCGACTTCGCCTTGGGTCATCCCGCCGGGGCCACGCCCGGAGCCGAGGGCTTCTTCGACCTCGCGCTGCGCCTGCACCGCCGCCTCAACGCCTTCGATTTGGTCTTCCATGCGGCGGAACTCTCCGAAAGCACCACCGCCGACGGGTGCACCAAGGCCTTCCACGCCGCCGCCCGCTTTGGCCTGCTGTACACGCGCTGCCAGCGTGCCTTTCTTGGCTTCCAGTTCCTGGAACTTGGCCTCCATGCGCTCAAGCTCCGCCTTCATTTCAAGAGCGTTGCTGCGCTGCTCCCCTCGCAGCGCTTCGGCCCGATCGCGTTCCTGGGTCAGGCGCTTCTTCTGCACCAAAGCTTCACGCGCCAGATCGTCGTCCGAATGCTTGACGGCGAGTTCAGCGCGCTTCGCCCACTTCTCGACTTCCTTGTCGATCTCTTCGGTCTTTCCGCGGAGCTGCTTCTCGGCAGCAACACTGCGCACGACTTCCTGTCGCGCAGCTTTGAGTTGCTCCCGCATCTCGCTGAGGGTGAGGTCGATGCTTTTTTTGGGGTCCTCCGCCTTGTCCAACAAGGAGTTGAAGTTCGACGAAATCACGCGGCCCATACGGTCGAAAATCCCCATGGCCTGACTCTGCCACGGCCGCCGAGACCGCCGCTAGCGGCTCCGCCCCAAAAATTCGCGGGCGGGCCGCATTTTTTCAGTTTTGTGCCGGTTCCGGGGCCAACACCGATGTCAGCCACCTGGCGCACCCCAGCAGCGGCCGCTCCGGCATGCTGCCGCCCAGGACGCGCTCCATGGCCCGCCGCCAACCCGCTGAGCGCCTTTAGCGATTGACTACGTGAATCGCGTGTCCGAGGGACGCGGCCGCGGCTTCCATCAGGGATTCCCCCAAGGTGGGGTGTGGGTGCACGGTCAGGGCCATGTCTTCGGCCGTCGCCACCATTTCTAGGGCAAGTGCCGCCTCGCTGATCAGGTCGCTGGCGTTGGGTCCTACGATGTGCACGCCCAAGATCCGTCCCGTCTTCCGATCCGTAACCAGTTTCACGAACCCGTCGGTTTCTCGGATGCTCATCGCTCGCCCCAGCGCGGCGAAGGGGAACTTGCCGATGGCCACGTCGTAGCCCTGCTCTTTCGCCTCGACGTCGGTCATGCCCGCGGACGCGATTTCAGGGTCTGTAAAGATGATGCCCGGGATGGTGACCCAATCCTTGGCCGATGCCTTTCCGGCCAGTGCTTCCGCGCACACTTCGCCTTCCTTGCTCGCCTTATGCGCCAGCATGGGAGCACCCGAGACATCGCCGATGGCCCAGACGCCGGGCACGTTGGTGCGACAGCACTCGTCCGTGCGCACAAATCCGCGCTCGTCGATAACAACCCCCAATTCCTCGAGACCGATCCCGCGGGAACGCGGTTTCATGCCCACGGCGACAAGCATCACGTCGCACGCCAAGGACGCCGGCGCGTCGGCCCCCGCTAGTCGCACCGTGAGCGAACCCTCCGGCCCAACCTCGTAGCCGACGGCCTTCGTCGACTTGTAGATCTTCGCGCCCCGCTTGCTCAGGGTGCGCTCGACGACACGAACGCATTCGGCATCTACCCCGGGTAGCAGCGACGGCGTGAGCTCGACGATCGTCAACTCCGCGCCAAAGGCTTGGTACACCATGCCCAATTCCAAACCGATGACGCCGCCCCCAACGACCACCAGGCGCTTCGGCACCTGCTGAAGGCTAACGGCCTGCCGCGCGCCAATCACCCGCGTTCCGTCGAACTGAAGGCCGGGCACTTGGATCGTCTCGCTTCCGGTGGCCACGACAATGCCTTTGCGCGCAGTGAGCGTGACGTTGCCCCCGCCCTTCTTTGCAACGTCGACGGTCGTTGCGCTACTGAGTCGTCCGCGACCGTCGACAATGGTCGCGCTATTCGCTTTGAGTAACTGCCGCACGCCACCAGTGAGCTTCTTGACGATGCCGTCTTTCCAACTCTGCATCTTCTGGGCGTCCAGCTGCGCCGACGCGAAGGAGAGTCCTTGGACCGACGCTTGCTGCGCCTTATGAAAAAGATGCGCCGTGCTGATCAAGGCTTTGGATGGAATGCAGCCCCAGTTCAAGCACACGCCGCCGTATTCTTCTTCTTCGACGCAGGCGACGCTGAGACCAAGTTGCCCCAGGCGGATGGCGCACACGTAACCGCCCGGGCCGCCGCCGACGACGATGACGTCAAAAGTGGTATCACTCATGGCTCGCGCCTATATCACGGATCAGCGGCGGCACTCAGCCACCACGCGCTCGACGCGTGCCCGCCACCCAAGGCTCAATGCGACGGCGGCTTGCCCTGACGCAGCAGCTCGCCGAGCTGTTCTTCCAGGTGCCACGGACGTGCGGCATACACGTCGTCGAATAGGGACTCGCGTGGTGGCAGCGGCGCGTGCTCGGCAGTCTTGATCGCGGTCGAGATTTCGTCGGTGAGCTCGCTATCGATGGCAGCTTCGCGATCCTCGGATAGCGCTCCCCGACTGCGCAGAAGCTTCTGGAGCCGCTCGACCGGGTCTTTCTTGGCCCAGGCTTTTACTTCTTCTTCGCTGCGGTAACGGGTGGGGTCGTCGCTGGTGGAATGTGCCCCGATCCGGTACGTCACACACTCGACGAAGGTCGCGCCCTCTCCGGATCGCGCTCGGGTCACGGCGTCGCGAATGGCAGCGAAGCATGCCACGACGTCGTTGCCGTCCACCCGAATCGCGGGCAGACCATAGGCCCGCGCTTTGACGGCAATCGTCTCGGATGCCGTCTGCCGTTCCGTGGGCACGCTGATACTCCACCCGTTGTTCTGACAGATCAGAACGCAGGGGACGCGATACACGCCCGCGAAGTTCATCGCGTTGTGGAAGTCCGGCTGGCTCGTGGCCCCATCCCCCAGAAAACCGATCGTCACTGTCCGATCCCCGCGGAGTTTCGCGGCCCAGGCGGCGCCCACGGCCTGGGGCACTTGGGGCCCAATGCAGCTGCCCCAGGAGACTTGATTGACACTGCGCCCGCTCATGTGGCTCGGCATCTGGCGGCCTTTGAGCACGTCCAGGCTGTTGCCAAACACTTGCGCCAGGTAGGTGCTGAGCGGAAAGCCCCGCGCCAGCATGATCGCGCTTTCGCGGAGCGCCGGAAACACCCAGTCCCCCGGGTCAGTGGCGCATGCCGTGGCGACCGGTGGCGCTTCTTGGCCCGTGCACGTGCCGTAGAAGCCCACGCGACCTTGGCGCTGCAACCCAACCATACGTGCCTCGAGGATCCGCAACCGGCGCATTTGCCGATACATGTCCAGGAGCAGGTCTTCGCCGGCAGGCAGTTCTCCGCTTCCCACGAACACGCCCGCTTCGTCAACGAGCTGATACAAACCAAGATCCGCGTTGGCACTTTCCATGAGCGAGCTTTGAACTACCACGACTACGGTCTCGCTGTTTAGAGCAGATCTCAGAACCCAAGCTCAGGCCTCTGCGTTTTCCGAGAGCAATTCGAGCGCCCGAGCGATGGCGTCGGGATCCGCGCCCCCAGGCTCGCGCGCGAGCGCCTCGAGTTTCGGCCGCGCTTCTCCGGCAGCCACCACGGCCAGCGTCCGGCCGTCCCGAGTCCATGCGGAAAGCCCACTGACAATGCTGCGGCGCGCGCGGGCGTCCCCCATCCGGGCCAGGGCGACGCGGGCATGCCATGAAAGCGGACTGGAGCCGAACCAGCCGCCAAAGGCGCGCCGGCGAAGCCCGGGCAGCGCGGCACGGATCCGGTGTTTGCCGGCCAGCGCTAGGGCTTCGGCTTCGTCTTCTGCGGAAAGACCAGCCGCCGCGCCGTTCAGCAGGCTCGCCAGCAGCTCCGTGCCGGATGCTTCACCCGCACGGACCAGCACGACGGCCGCCACGAGTCGTACCATGGCCGCATCGTCCTTGGCCGCCTTATGCGCGGCCGCAAGCAAACTCCGGGGCGGCGGCGTCGATTCTGTCCAGGCTTCTTCGGCTAGGCGCAGCGCGATGTACCGCACCTCGGGGTCCTCGTCGTCGTGCGCCCGGGTGAGTCCAGCAGCAAAGTCCGATTCAGACAGCACATTGCGTGCAGCAATCAAGGCTTGAAACCGCATCTCCGGAGCGAGATCGGATAGCAATAGTCGCGTCGCGTGCTGCACCCGCTCGTTGGACGCTTTGCCCAGCTCGCCCACCGCCACGAGGGCCATCTGGCGAACCCGGAGCGCGGGGTCCTCCAGCGCGTCGCACAGTTCGTCCAGGTGCTCGGACGCGCCGACGTCCGCCAAGATCACCGCAGCCTCGGCGCGTACCGCGACGGCGGCGTCATGGGACAGCGTTCGACAGAGCGCGGCGCGCGCCTCCTCTTGCGCGGGCCCAGTGGCATGACGGCCAAGGTCCCGGACTGCGCTGAGGCGTACCTCGAGTTTGGCACTCTTCAGATCGCGCAGGCACGCACTGACAGTGCGCGGGAGCAGGCGGGGACCGAACACGGGCGCAGCCTATCGCGTTTTGGCGCACAATCTCCCTTTGGCGAAACCGCGCCTGGAAACCTCGGCGCGCGGCGCTTGCGGTGGCCTGGCGGGCAGGGGATCGTCCCAGCTGTGCATTCCCCTGGCACGGGCAACCCGAAGGAAGACCCGCCGCACGAGCCCTCCGACGCGGAGCTCTCAGCCTATGTGCGTCGCAGTCTGGCCATGTCCGTGCTGGGCGTGGGCGCCCTGTTGGCGGCCATCGGCTATTTGAGCCTCCGTCACGAGCGCGAGATGCGTCTGGTCACCGACTGGGTATATGACGCTCTCGGCTTTCCTGGACTGATGGGCATCCTATTCCTGAGCGATTCGGTCATCACCCCCATCCCCCCGGACGCATTGCTCGTGGTCATCTCTAAGAGCGAGCTGCATCAACACTGGCCCGCGGTGATTCTGTTTGTGGGCTGTTTTTCCGCCCTGGCCGGCTGCACTGGGTTCTTCATCGCCAGCCATGCCGGCCAAACCCGGTTGGCGACCTGGCTGCTGTCACATGCGTCGAGCCGCGCGAAAGCCGTGGTCGTGCGCTACGGCAAGTGGGCGGTCGCCCTCGGCGCCATCACGCCGATCCCCTTCAGCGTTACCTGCTGGTTTGCGGGTGTTTTCGGCATCCCGTTCCGAGCCTTCGCCCCCATGACCCTGCTGCGCGTTCCACGTTTCTTCGTGTACTACGCCGCCATTGCCTACGGTCGCGACCTGCTGCAGTGGTTCCAGCTGTGAATCCATGCCAGGTAGGCAAACGTGAGCCCTTATGCGACCGTTTCCCCGATGAACGCCCAAGGACTGCGGCGAAGGCGAATTCAGCGCTTCACGTTTTGTCTCCGGAACCGTTAACATCTTCGGTGGACAAATGGCTGCGCACTGGATTCGTTTCAAAGGGACCCATTTTCCGGTCCGCCGTGAGGAAACAGTCATTGGCCGCAGCGCCTATTGCAGCATCGTACTGAGCAACGAACTTGCATCCCGGCAGCACTGCGCGCTGAAAGCGGCCCCCGAAGGACTGGTACTCACAGACCTTGGCAGCCGTAACGGCACCTACGTCAACGGCGAGCGCGTGGATGGCTCACGTTTGCTGACCGCCGGAGACTTGAT
>CBDUPW010000082.1:0-25296 GCA_965369205.1 uncultured Polyangiaceae bacterium
CACGGGCGGCACGAGCAGCGGCGGCACCGGCGGAGGCACCACGGGCGGCACGAGCAGCGGCGGCACCGGCGGAGGCAACACGGGCGGCACGCGCAGCGGCGGCACCGGCGGCGGCGGCACCGGCGGCACGAGCAGCGGCGGCACGAGCAGCGGCGGCACGAGCAGCGGCGGCACCGGCGGCGGCGGCACCGGCGGTACCGGCGGCACGGGGGATCTGACCTGCAAGCAAATGCAGGCGGCCTACGCCGGTGCGCTCGCCGCGGCGAAGTCGTGCAATCCCATCGTTAGCGTCCAGCAATGCACCGTCAAGGTAGAGGACGAGCTGGCCTGTCCCTGCGCGACCTACATCAACCCGGCGAATACGGCGGCCGTGGCGGAACTCGCAAAACTTCAGGCGGCTTGGAAGGCCAAGAACTGCCAGATTGGGATCATCTGCCCGGCGGTGCTCTGTCCTCAGCCGAGCGGCGCTGCCTGCGTCGGATCCGGCAGCGCCACTCAGGGAAGCTGCAAGGATCTCACGACGAACTGAGCAACTTCAACGCGCGGGCAACCGTCGCAAGATGAGTTCAGCCCGATTGCGTTTCTCCGTGGTCTCTGCCGCTAGAGCGGCGATCCGTGCGCGTGTCGTGCGGATCTTGTCTTCGACGGAAAGCAGGCGCTTCACTATCTCGCCGTTGTTCTTGCCGCCGAGGGCGCGAGCATGCTCCCGCAGTCGTCGTGCGTCCGAGTTCAGCGTGCCGAGTTCGCGTTTTCGCTTGCCCGACGCCCCTGTTCGGATTTCGGCCTGATGTAGGCTGGCGGCGGCGTCCAGCAACACTTTGCGTTGGGACTCCGGCACGGCCTTGCTGCTTGCGGTGGCGCGGAGCGAGCGCGAAGTCAGGCGCGTGACCGGCGTGCTTCGAGACAGCCCTTCGTCGATCTGTAGCGTCCGCACCTTCGCGCTGCGCGCGGGCACTGCGAAAACCGCGTGGGCTCGACGTTGCCGGGAGTCGAAGTCCATGCGGTCTGCGCCTTGCACGCTCGCATTCTCGACCACCGAGAGCCCGAGGTACGCGGTGCGCGGTGCTCCGCTGCGATTCTCGACTCGGTAGCTCTCCTTGCGGTGCCTCACGAAGTGCTCGCGCAGAGAGCGGCCCTGCAGGCTAACGTAGCGGGTCTCGTCACGCGCTGGCGCCTGGTTTTCGAGCTCGACGCTGATGTCCAAGTCGAGCCCGAAGCTGATGAACTGAACTTCTTTGGGCTTCAGGCGTTGGACGGCGGATTCGCCAGCAAGGCCGCCGTCGGAAAAGACTGCCAACGTGCCGGCGGGCAACGTTTGCCCGCTTTCGTTCTGCAGGCGCACCGCACTGCGCGCGCTTGCGCCAGGGCTTGAGAACAGAGCGATGCGGATGGCTTGCACGTCTCGTTGCACAAAGGGCAAGAGGGCCGAGGTGCGCGCGGCTAGATCCGTTGCGCCTGCCATCGCATAGGTGAACTGCGCGCCTGCCTCTACGCCCTCCTGAGTGGCGACTGCAGCGAGGTTGCCCACGTCCAGAATGGAGCTTTGGCTGTCACCGACTCCAGCGCCGTGCCCCACGGTTCCGACGCTACCCAGACCGATGCCCTCGCCCCGGCCCCCACCCCCTGCGCCGACGCCCGTCAGCCCCAAGCCGCCAGCGCCGAACGCTTCGCCGACCTCGTCGCCCCACTGGCCGTCGGTTGTGCCCTTTAACAGCTGCGGCACAGTGGAGAGGGACTCGTCCGGCGTGACCAATTGTCGGCGCGCGTAGCGTGGCGCCGCCAGGGGGAACAAGAAGGAATCGGGTTGGCCATTGACCAGCTCGAGCTTCACTTGCTTCCACGCTTCGTCGGTGTCGTTGTGTACCAGCGCCCAGCCTTGCAACACGGACCGAGTGTCGCCCAGGATCAGGCGGTACGTGGATCGCCACACGGGGGTTTCGGCGATGTAACCGACAGACAGGGCGCCGCCCTTGGGTGTGCTGATTTCGATGCCCTTTTCTCCGGCGCCACCCGCGTTGCCTAGGGCGGCGCTTGCGGCACGCAGGCGCGCGACCCGGGTTGGGTCCAGGGGTTTGACGAAGCCGATGTCCGCGAGGGGAATACGTCGCAACTCACCTGTGTCGGTCAGGAATACGGCACTGGGGATCTTTTGGCAGGCCTGTTTCTTCTGGGCATCCAGCGCACACCGAGTGAGATCCGTGGTCTGTTCCGGGAGCACGCTCATCAAGCGCCCCTTGAGACTGGCGGCTCCGATCTTCAGCTCGACGGATGCGCCGACCAAGCTCGCAAGCAGTGACTCCATGGTCGTAGACTGACGGTCGCCACCTTGGATGCCTGCGACTTCTCGCGATAGCTCCGCACTGACGCGGGATGGGAAGTGGATGCCGCTGAGCTTGGTCTTCCCGTCGACGGAGAGCACGACCAAGCTCTTGAGGGCGTCGTCGAGATGCCCGTCGGGCACCGGGAGCCGCGCTGCGTGGGTCACGACGCCGCTGCGTTCGAAGTATGCCACTCCGGTCTCGTAAAGACGCACGCGCTTTAGCGGCAGCGTGCCGGGCTTGGGTTGGGCCGCGGTCTGCAGGGCAAACAACGACAAACAGGCGAGACTGGAAAAGGCGCAGGATTTGTTCACAACGAAAGTGCGAGACAGCGCGACGTCGGAGTTGTTCCCTTTGCCTCAAAAATGGGTGCTATCATCGGGCGGTGCGTGCCCTGGGAGTGCTGTTTGTCGTGCTGGCCGCGGGCTGCGGTGGCTCTGACGGGAGCGGAGCTGGAGGGCCTGGCGCAGGCAGCGGCGGGTCCGGAGCGGGCGCTGCAACCGGCGGATCGGGCGGCGGCGGCGCTAGCCTTGCGCTGGATGCGGGGGGAGGATTTGACGCGGCGCCGGACGCCAAGGGGGTCGGTGGTGCGCCGACCTATCCCGCGGGGCCCTATGGGAACCAAGTGGGTAGCGTGCTTCCCAACCTGGAGATGCTTGGCTACGTGCGGCACGCCCCCACGGGGCTGGCGTCTGAAGCCACCTTGGAGACCGTGCACTTCGCGGATCTGCGGGCAGGCGCGCCCAAGGCGCTAGCGCTGATTCACATCTCGGGCTTCACTTGAAGCTCTTGCAAGGCGGCGGCCCGTGATCTGGCCCTCAAGTACCCTAACTACGCAAACAAGTTCATCTTCGTGGAGTTGCTCGCCGAAGGCAGCAGTCATTCCGTGCAAGCGGAAACGACCCACCTGGATCCTTGGATCAGCGCGGGAGAGATCAGCTTCACGACTTTGATCGACCCTCCCGGGGTTGGCATGCGCGTCGTCCAGCAGCTTGGTCCCCGCGAGACAGCCTTCATCGTGGAGCTATCGAGCATGAAGGTGCTCAGCCGAGTGTACGGACTTGCGGGCGTGTATCCCGCTCTGGACGCGTTCTAGTTCGGCCGAACGGCTTTGGCTTGCGGCGGGCCCCCGGGCTTGGTCGACTCTGAAGCGCCATGAGTCGACTGGTCTCAAAATCCGATGGTCCCGAACTCGAGCGTTTCGCGCGCCGGTTCCTGTCCAAGTATTTGGCGCACGGATTCCAGAGCTTGAGCAAGCGCGACGTGGAGCTACTGCTCTTTTACGAGCTAGAGCTTTCGGATTTGATCAGCGCATCCGCGTCCAACCACGACGTGGCCAAGTCCTTGCGCCTGACCGGACGAAAAGTTGCGGGTCTACGGCGCGACGCGTGGGCGCGCTGGGCAGAAGAAAACGAAATCAAGGAGCACCTGCGCGCCAGCTTGAAGCAGCTGCTGTCCGTGGAGGCGCTGACCACCGTGCTTTCGGAGAATCGCCGCGCTTGGAGCGGTGACGGATTGATTCCACTCTTGTTGGAGCATCCAAGTGATCGCGCAGAGGTCGAGCAGTTCTTGAAGCGACGCCACAGCATCCCGCACTACGCCAAGAACCGAGAGGTCATCTTGGTGCCCCACAAGCTGCTACTCGATCTATCCGCGGGGCTTGGGGGCACGGTGCAGAAAAAACAACTCAGCGTCGTGCGTTCCGCGTTTGTCAAGGACGCGGACCTCAAGGCGTTCCTGACCAAAGACTTGCGCGAGCTCAGCTGGCGCGAGGCGCGGCAGGTGCTCAACGTCACCGTGGCGGAGATGCTGCACAAAGCGAGTGTGGACGCCGCTGCACGGGGGCTCAGCGGCGTCTTTGGTGGCGTTCTGGATTGAGGGGCAGGTTCGGGCGGCTCATTTGCGCGGATGCAGCGGGGACGCATTCTGCGTGGGCTCCGCTTCGCCGATCAGCTCCTTGAGCACTTCAGAGGGCAGCGGAAACCAGCGCAGGTGCTCGAAGTCTGCGGACAGCGGCGTCTCCTCGACCTGCAGGGATTTTGCCTGCTGCACGACATCTTCAAACAGTTGTTCGGCTTGAGCGATGTACTCGTCTAGCACCCATTCGGGCTCCGTGGCGTGGCGACTGCGGTACTGCAAGCTGCCGGCGCGGTACGAAAGGTCGTGCAGGCTCAGTGCCGGATCCGCCCGCCCGCTCTTGTGTCGCCACTTGCCGGTCTGTCGGTCGAAGTTGTAGAGGGGTAGCAGTTTGTAGCCGTGGGTGGCGATCAGATCGACGGCGCGCACCACAAACTGAAACACCGGTTCGGAGATGAAGTAGTTGAAGTTCACTCGGACCCAACCTGGCTTGATGCCTTCGCAGCCGATGAGAATTTCGCGCTCGAATTCTTTGCTGGTCTCGAGGTCAATGCCGAGCAGTCGGTGCCCGTAGGGCCCCGCGCAAGAGCAACCCGAACGGGCTTGGATGCCGAATAGATCATTGAGCACTGCGGCGACGAAGTCGTGGTGTAGGTAGCCACTGCCGTGGCGCACCACGAATGAGATGATGGACAGTCGCCAGAGCTTCTTGCTACCGAGGATCTCGATGGCGGGGTTTGCTTCCCACGAAGAAATCGCCCGCAGGATGAAGTCGCGTTCCAGTCGCTTGATGTTGTCGATGCCAACGGCGCCCTTGAGTTGGAACACAAGACCCGCGCGTATGGAGCCGACAATGTCTGGCGTTCCGCCCTCTTCCCGCACTTCGGGGTCTTCGAGGTAGCGGTGGGCTTTGTTGTTTACATAGGCGACGGTGCCGCCGCCCGGGACGGTGGGCACTCGGTTGCGGAACAGCTTGCGCTTTGCGACCAACACGCCAGGAGTGCCCGGTCCGCCAATCATCTTATGCGGCGATAGGAAGATGGCGTCCTTGTAGACCAGGTGTCCGTCCGAGAGTTCATCGGACATGTTCATCTCGATCTGCACGTATGGCCCCGCGGCCGCGAAGTCCCAGAACGACAGCGCGCCATGCGAATGCAGGAGCGACGCGATCGCCCGTGTATCCGAGCCGATCCCCGTCACGTTCGACGCAGCGGAAAAGCTCCCGATCTTGAGGGGCCGATCGCCGTGGCGACGTAACTCTGCTTCGAGCATGGCCAGGTCGATGCGCCCATCGGGATCTTCCGGAATGGTCACGACGTCGCAAATGGACTCGCGCCAGGGCAGTTCGTTCGAATGATGCTCGTAGGGGCCGATGAAAACGACGGGGCGTTCTTCGGCAGGGATTTGCGCACTTAGGTGGTAGCGCTCGTCGAGATCCTTGGGCAGCCGCAGATTCATCACCTCGATCAGTTTGTGGATGGCGCCTGTTGCACCGGAGCCACAAAAGATCACCACGTCTCGTTCATCCGCACCCACCGCAGCGCGAATGAGTGCGCGCGCATCCTCGCGGAAGCGGGATGTCTGCAGCCCGGTCGTGGACGACTCGGTATGGGTATTGGCATAGCGCGGCAATACCTCGGCGCGGATGAAGTCTTCGATGAAGCTCAGGGCGCGGCCGCTGGCGGTGTAGTCCGCGTAGGTCACCCGGCGGGGACCAAAGGGACCTTCAAGCACCTGATCGTCGCCAATGATCGAGCTGCGGATGGATTCGATGAGGTGGCTATTGTCTTTCACGAACGCGCCTGCGCTGGGGTCTTCGACGTGGCTTCGCGGCAATCTAGCACCGTGGGCCCCGTCGCAGATCCCCTGGATCGCCACGCGTTGTAAAGCGCGGCGATGCCAGGTAGCGTCTTTTTCGAGCCCGGTCCGCTCGCGGATGCAGGGGGGGACGCGGCGCGAGCTTTTTTCAGTTCGCGCCGCGTTTTTTTGAATCCCGCTGCTTCCACTGGCGCGGCAGGCCGTGGCAGCCTGGCGCCGTGGCAGACAGTCCTTGGTCCGTGCTCACGCTCCCCGCGACGCCGCTAGTCGCAGAGACTCCGGATGCATTCTTCCGTGACGTGTGCGTGCGGATCGCTGCAGGTTCTCCGGAAACCCTTGCAGTTCTAGGAGGTTTTTCTGCGGATCGCTTGGGTTTTGCGTTTGTATGTGGCTACGTCGCCGCGTTGCGAAGGCTGACGAAGTCCCACGCGGGGCTGTCCGCGCTGGCAGCGACCGAGGCCGGCGGCGTGCATCCGCGCGCCATCGAGACGACGCTATCCCAGCACGGAGACCAGGTCGTGCTGAACGGACGGAAAGCGTTCGTTACCCTGGGAAGTCTGTGTGCGGAAGTCTACGTACTTGCGCATGTGGGTGAGAACACTGCTGGTCAGAAGCGCTTGCGTCTCGTGCGCATGCCTACAAGCAGTTCCGGCGCCCACATGCATGCACTGCCAGCGACTCCGTTTGCTCCTGAGATCCCGCATTGTCGCCTAACGCTCACGGACGTTCGTTTGCCCTCGGATTCGGTGCTGCCCGGCGATGGTTGGGCGGACTACGTGCGACCCTTCCGAACGATCGAGGATACCTTCGTGATGCTCGCAGCGCTTGGCTACGTGCTTGGCGTCGTTCGCCGAGGAGCCGCCTCCGAGGCGCTCTTGGACGCAGCGCTGGCTGCGCTGACTAGCACGCTATATGTCGCGGGATTGCCTGCTTCGGAGGCGCGCACGCACGTGCTGCTCGGCGCGGCGTTGGGACAAGTCCAGGGCGTCATGCGTGCGCTGGGCGCTGCGTTTCCTGCCGGTCTGCCCGACGAGGGGGCGCGCTTTCATCGCGACGCGCCCCTGCTCGCGGTGGCCGAAAAGGCTCGATCTGCTCGTAAAAGGAAGGCATTCCTCGAGCTGGGGCTGGCGGCAGCGCCGGGCTCCGACTAGAAGCCCTAGGTGGCATGGGCAAGGCGCCCCGACCCTAAAGGAAGAGACGGATGAAGCACTCGGTTCACCACGGCCTCGGAAAAGAGAAGGCCAAGGCAGTCGCGATCAAGGCATTCGAAAGCTACCAACAGCGCTTTTCGCAGTACGATCCGAAGGCAAACTGGGTGACCGAGCATCAAGCGGAAATCTCCTTCAAAGCTAAAGGGATCAGCCTTTCCGGGAGCCTAGAAGTGCGTGACACGGAGATCGACATGGATCTCGACGTGCCGTTCATCCTTCGGCCGTTCAAGGGCAAGGCCCTTGGCGTGATCGAGGACGAGATCAAGGTCTGGGTCAAGAAAGCAGAAGCAGGCGAGTTCTGAGCGCGGGAGCCAGTCTCGGTTTCGATCCGATCCGAACTGGAGCTCGTTTCCCGCCGCGCCTAGCCTTCGAATAGGTCCATGCTGAACGCGGGCCGGCGAACCTTTGCGACTCCCATGCGCTCCAGATGCGCCAACACTTGCAGCACGCAAGCCTCATCCCAGGCGTCGCCGATGATCTGAAGGCCGACGGGCAAGCCTGCGTCGTCCAGGCCCACGGGCGCCGTTCCGGCTGGGCAGCCGCTGAGATTGCCCAAGAATGCATAACGGCAAGCACCGTCCAGGGCAGGCGGATCAACGAACCCTTCGCTTGCTTCGGCATCCGTGACGCTGGGTGCAGAGATTGCCGTGGTTGGCAGCGCCAGCACGTCGACGTGCTTCAATACATCGGCGACCTGCGAGCGCAGCGTGGTGCGCAGCCGCTGCGCGTCTAGATAGTCGTCGGCCCGGAAGGTGTCCAAATTCGCCAGCAGCAGCTGCAGGTCCAGTCCCAACTCGTCCATTTGGTGCTTTCGAACACCCGTCAAGGCGGAGAAGGTCTCCAGCCCGATGGTCAAGTAGCCGATGGCAGCGGCCATCTTTGCCAAGGGCAACTGAACCCGCTCTATCTGCGCGCCGTCGCGCTCAAGCGCCGCGATGGCTTCTCGCGCCGGGCGTGCAACGGCCGCGGCGCAGTCGTCCCATTCACTTTCGACGATGCCAATGCGCAGTCCAGAAACCCCGCGGCCCAGTGCCCGGGTGAGGGCCCCCGGATCGAGCAGCGGTTGCACGCTGTCCGGGTCCCCGGCGTCGGAGCCAGCGCATGCTTCCAGAAACACGGCGAGGTCGTGGGTGCTGCTACCGAGGGGGCCCAGATGCACCACGGTGCTGCCCCCGGTCAGACCGTGGCCCGTCGTGGGAATGCGGCCGAATGTCGGCTTGATGCCGAAGACTCCGTTGAAGCATGCCGGAATACGGATGGATCCTCCTCCATCGGCGCCCAGGGCAAGTGGCGTGATGCCCGTGGCCACCGCCACGCCGCTGCCGCTAGAGCTGCCGCCGGGCAGGCGTGACACGTCGTGGGGATTGCGCGGCATGCTGCGGTGCACGTTGCCGCCCAAGGGAGACATCCCGTATTCCGTCATCGGGGTTGTGCCCACGATCACCGCGCCTGCCGCGCGCAAGCGGCGCACGGACTCGCAGTCGTCGTCCGCGGGCGTGCGTGACATATGGCGTGTTCCGACTTGGCAGGGCAGGCCAGCAACACGCACTTCTTCTTTGATGGCGACAACGACGCCGTCCAGGGGACCCAGAGCCTCGCCGCGGGCCAAGCGATCGATGGACAGGTGCGCAGCCTGGAGGGCACGCTCGTCGTCGAAATCCAGCAGGGGCCCCAGGCTTGGAGTGCGGGCGGCGAGGAATCGTGCGCCCGCGAGGGAACGTTCGACTAGCTCCTCCACAGTGAGCTCTCCTTCGCGAAAGGCACTCGCGTAGCTGCGCACACAGCGTGGCCAGGTTTGCGTGGGCGGCAGCGGCAAGGACTGTGTCGGTCGCTCGTGGCTCTGCCTTGCGCGCAGTGGCTCGGCGGAGCGTAGCGGGCCGCGCAGTTCCGGGTCGAGGTCCCGAAGTGCGTCAATGCCGAGCTGCATGCGCAGCACACGTGCCACCACGTGGCGTGCAGGAGTCCTTCGTACAGAAGTCACGATCGCCTTGAGCAGCGACCCTGAGATGCGTCCGGCGGGGAGTTCGACCATGGTGCGGGGCAGCATAGTCGATGCGGAGCTCCGCCGCTTTGCGGATCCGCCCCTATGATTTAGGCTGGTTCCTCGGCTCCATGCGCAGTGACCCCTTCGGCATCATCGGAACGACGCAGGCCGATGCCTACGTGGTGGAAGACGTGGTGGGTGAGGGCGGCTTTGCCGTCGTGTACCGCGCGCACCACACGTCATTTCGCCTTCGGCGCCCCAAACGCTCAGCGGTTGCGCTCGTCGAGCTTGCGCAGGCCTTCTAGCACCAACATGTCGGCGTTGAGCTGGATTGTGTCTTCGGTGGGTTTGAAACCCGGCTCTAGGGCGAAGGTGCCCTCAGTGAAAGCGAGCAACTCGTAGAAGGCTTCTTCGGACTTGGTGGCGCCGAAGGTGGCGTGCACGATGCGCCCGTCCTGAAAATGCACTTCGCCCTCGTCGCCGCTGCCCGACTTGACCTTGAGCCGGCCGCTTTTGCGGCTGTGGTGCAGGATCTGGACGAGATCGGGCAGCGCCATGTCTCCCAGGGAGCCCGCCACGCCGCTGGCAATTTGATTGCGGGGCACTTCCTGTCCTAGGCGACGTAGTTTGCCCGCCAATACGTCGCCGCTCGTAGGCTTGACGACGTAGTCTTGGGCGCCGAGGGCAAATCCGCGGTCCACGGCGGCCGCGTCGCTCTGGCGTGCCACGAACATGAAGGGGATCTCTTTGCCGGCGTCGCTGCGTTTCAGACGCGACAGCAGTTCGAACCCGTCGAAAGGTGCGATCTCGGTCTCCGACAAGATGTAGCGCACGTCTCCGTGTTCCACGATGCGCAAGGCTTGATCGGCCGCTCGCGCCACTTTAACTTCAAAGCCTTGTGCCACCAGTCGCAGCTCCAAGATGGTGGCTTCTTCGGCGTCCGGCTCAACTACGAGTACGAGCGGCTTGTCGTCGGTGAGCTTCCGGCGCAGGTCTTCGCCCACGACTAATTGTGTCAAGAGCTCCACAAGATCGGGATCGAAGATCGCACCCGCGAATTTGATCAGGACATCGTGCGCTTCTTCGTGGGAAAGCTCTTTCCGATAGGGATTTCTGGGGTTGAGGGTCAAATCCGAATAGGTGTCACATAGGGCGAGCACACGACCGCCCAAGGGGATATTCTTGCCTTGCAGGCGACCCGGAAAGCCCTGACCGTCGAAGCGCTCGTACATAGCCGATACGGCGCTCGTGGCTTCCATGGGGAGGCCCACGCTCTCGACCAGCCGCCCGGGAGTGTAGACGAGCTTTTGCGCGGCGGTGCGGTGCGGCGTGTACTGCGCCACGTTGAGCGCTGTCAGGTGGTACGACACGGGCTTTCCAAGGTCGTGCAAGTTGGCCGCCATCGCCGCATGGGCGGCGACGGTTTCGTCCAGACCCATGCGCGTCATCGTGAGACGTGAGAGGCGCGCAACCGAGGAGGAGTGCCCGCGGAACTCGTCTCGGGTGTTTTCACCGAGCGACACCAGCACGTTGAGCAATTCCGCCAGATCGAGCACGCGCCGCTCAACGATGCTCGGCGGCGGCTCCGAGTGCGGGCCGAAGCGCGAGCTTTTGCCGGTGCTGCGCTTGCTGTCGACTTGCGGGAGCAACGGCTCGTCGTCGGTGATATCCGGCGGGTCCAGGGAAAGCAGGGAGTCCATCACGAGCGCCGGACCCGTAGTGCGGGCGCTCGGAACGATGGAGGGCGGACGGGCGGAAGCGCCACCAAAGCCGCCGGCGAAGGGATCGGTCCGTTTGGACGAGCGCATGGGCAGCGGTGGTCTGGCAGGCACCGCGGGTGCGACAGGGACCGGCGTCAAAAAGTACTCGTTCTGAGTGATGCGCGGCTCAGTTCCGGGGCGGCGTGTTTGCATGCCGTTCGTATCCAGCAACTGACGCTCGTACAGATCCTGGGTATTTTGGATCTGCGTAAAGGTATCCGTCGCGATTTCCGCGAATGCCTGGATCTCTCCGCGGTACCACTTGGCGATGGCCGCGCTGACCGCGGCTGGGCGTGCCACGTAGGCTTTGAGGTTTCGCGCGCCCGTCGAGATTTTGAGTTGCTTGACGTATTCCGGGTCGCCGGCATCCGGAGACACGACGCTGAGGCTCTCTGTGTCGCGCTCCCATCTCACCGGGAAGACGAGGAGCTTCTCAGCGTTGCGCTCGTTGATGTACGCCAGAGCGTCTTTGGGCACCTCGATACGCGCGAGCTTTGCTGTCGACACAAAGTGCGTGCGGCAGCGCTCGGCCACGAAGCTCAGTAGCCGGTGTTCGTCGATAGCTCCCGTGCGGAGCAGCGCCTCTTCGATGCGCTCGCCGTAGTTCTGCATGGCCTGGAGAGCCGTTCGGAGCTGTCGCTCCGTAATCTTGGCTTCAGCGTGCAGCCGCTCTCCAACCCACGTGGGACTCCACATCAGATCGAATTTTTCAGACCTGGGGCCTTGAGGTCAATGTTCTCGAAATTTTTGGGTATTTTGCCCGTCAAAGTCCGCTGCGGATCCCACTCCGAGACATGTGGATCATAGCCCGCCCCTCGGGGCTGCGTTGGATTTCGGAAAATTTGGCCCACCTGGCGCGACTCTGTCATGCCATTGACAGCGCAGGATTCGAAGGGTGCGGACGCCGGCTGAAGGTGGGGTAGACCGGGGAAATCGGTGTCAGCCACGTGCTGGCCCAAGCGTTGCATCATTTGTCGTGTCCCATGGGCGTTGAGGAGTACAAGCATGCCGCACATTGAAGAACACGACCGCCCGACCGAATGGCTTCGTCGTCTGCGGGAGGACCGCTCACTGTATCGCCGCTTGCTTGCCGACGCGGGAAGCTTTGCGCGCGCGTCCTATCGTCTCGCCCGCGCACGCTGTCGAGTGCAGCCGGTCTCCGTCGGGATCCCGACCTTCGCAGAATTCCGCGTGGCAGCGGAAGAGATTGCGCTCGCGACGGGCACCATTCACTCCGCGACGGCGACGGACATGGTGCGTGAGTGCGAAGCTGAGGGGCTAGCCGTGATCTTGCCGCTGAGCGTGCACGCGGCCTAGGCCACCTAAGGGCACTGCGGTTCCGGAGCGACCTGTTTCGCGCCCGGCGGTGCGACGACAGGCACCCAATCGAAGGCAAACGCCATGCTCGCGGCGTTGCACTCTGAACCGGCTTGCTCAAAAGCCGGCGGCGAGGTGTACAGGTCCATCGTGCTGCTCAAGAAGCCCATCAGCAGACCGGTCTGCAACACATCGCAGTTGACCATTTTTGAGGCAATCGGGCGAAACTGAACGTCCATGTTCTGCGCGCTGATCACCGCGCTCATCATCGAGCGCACGACCGTGTCATGCTGTTGTGAGAGTTCGACGACGAGGGTCATAGTTTCAACATCGACGAGATTCACCGGATCGAAGGCGTAGAGCGGCATGGTCATCGGTGTGTTGCCGAAGTCCCCACTGACCCACACGTTGTTCCGCACATATCCGGCCGGGAATCGGAATCGCGGGACCAGATTGAAGTCTCCTCCGTCGGCTGCATCCGGACTCCCACCGTCCGCCGTTCCCGCATCCACCGTTCCGCCATCCGGCGAAATGACCGTGTTGGCGTCCACGTAGAAGACGTCGCTGCCGTTCCAAACGGGCAAGGGTTCCACGGCAAGATCCCGCTTCACGGTTACGAAGATCGCCCCCGGCACATAGGCGTCGTCTGCGCCTGAATCCAAGTCCTCCAACATCAGCAGGTAGGTGGGCTTCTTGGCGCTCTCGATGTCGCGATTGGTGTCCTCTTCGAAACTGAAATTCAAGGTCGTGGAGCCGTAGGAGAGTAGGTGCCCCCCGACGTTATCGCGCCCCTCATAGCCGTCGACGAGCAAGTCCGCCGAGGCGCTGGAGCGTTTGTCGCAGACCAGAGAACTCTTGGATTGCAAGATCTTCGTGGTGGTTTCTTCGGTGTCGATGGCGTGGCCGAACGCCTTCCAAGCGTCCGCGTCCACTTTCTTTGTCATCGGGTCGACGCTACCGAAGTACACGTTGCGGGCGGCAAAGAACCGACGCGCTCCCTTTCCGGAGGGGGTTGGCGTGCCGGCGGGGCGGCCGGGTGGCACGGGGGACCAGCCGTTCAGCTTTGGGCCCGCGTCCCAGGAGCTGTCCGCAACGACCACATCCGCGCTGGCGTCTTTTTGCGTGGTGGTCTTGTACTTGGGATCGAGTTCTTTGTCGTCGATGCCCGCGATGGATTGGCAGCTGGTCGCCGCAGCGAGCGACAAGAACGCGGGTGCGAAACGACGCCTCACCATGCTCCACTCACTACGATACTTGCCCGGTCCGCGCCAATAGAGGCGCCGAAACGCGCCTTGTGCCGCGCGTCGGCCTTCGGTTCACCGCCCGGCATCGACGTGAAGAAGAGGTACGCACCCGCGCCGATCCCAACGGCTCCGACGGCGAACGCGACGTTCGACACCGTCGCCGCCGAGTCGGCTTCGTCCGCGAGCTCTAGCCCTTTTGGGTCGCACAATGCGCCGTTGCAGCGGTCGTCGCTCTCGCTGTTCTTGCTCAAAGCTCGCAGGCCGAAGTACGCGCCCACACCGGCCGCAACGATGCCCACGCCCCCCGCCACGTAGGCAAAGGTACGCTTGGTCTGACGACTCTCTTCTGCGCGTTTGGCCGCGTCAGCCACTGCGGGGTCTGGCTTTTCCGGCTCCGGGGGTGGCGGCTTCGGAAGTGGCTCGAGCTTTTCCAGAGAAACGGTCTTTTCCTCGGTCTCTTCTATGGCGATCTGCAGGGTTCGATCCCGATACCCCGGCGCTGCCAGCTGGATCTCGACGTTGCCGGGGTCGACGGGCACGGCCGTGCCCCAAGCGGCTTCGCCAACCTTCGAGCCAGCGCGGGTCACGGTCAGTCCCGGAACGCGCGTTTCTTCGGGTACTTCGATGGTCAGTCGCGAGAGCCGGCGCTCAAGCCGGCGCACCTCTCGGAGAGCAAGGCGCTCTCGGTCTTTTCGCTTCGAGTCCCGCGCTTGTTGGAGCGCGCTTTGAAATTCCGCCCAAGCACTCGCTGTCTTGCCTTCGCGGGCGTGGCAGACCGCCAAGTTGAGCAGCGTACCGTCTTGGGGATCGAGCCGCTGGCTTTCCTCCAACTTGCGACAAGCGTCTGGGTACGACTTCTTGCCCATGAGGGTTTTCGCTTCGCGAAACAGCGCTTCCGCAGTGGCGCGATCTTGGGCACTTGCCTGCGCGCCGGCTAGCTGCGGCGTCAGCCATACGCAGAGCAGGGCCAGCCAGGGCCAGGGTCGGCTGGGGCATCGTTTCATTCGAAACGCGGCACTAGTAGCGGTCGTCCAACGCTTTGTCACGGCGAGGCTTCACTTTAAGCTGCTTCGGCGTCGCGGTGGAAGTTCCCGAGTCCGCGGCTGCCGCGTCGCCAGCCGGCGTTTCTGAGTCGGACGGCCCGACAGCGCTCGCGGTGGGGACCGCCAGCGCCGCGCTGGGGACTTGTGGCGGTGTTTCGCCCGTGGTTTCCGGGACCGGCGCCGCCACGGTTGCTTCCGGGGCCTCAAGATTGCGGCTGCGCAGATACAAGAGGCTGCCTAGCACGGCTGCAAATAGAAGCACCCCGGACGCCACTCCCAGGATGACATTTCGGTTGGTTGACGCTCGGCGACCACGGGTCGTGCCCCATGCAGAGCTAGTGTCACTTGGCCGCAGCGAGGGTCCGCTGCCGCGATGCTGCGCACGCGTTCGACCAGGGGTCGGGAGCTCGGAGCCGCAAAGGCCTGCAGCATCTCTGCAAGCTGCGCCACACTTTGCGGTCTTGCATCCGGATGTTTCGCCAGACAACGCAGAACCACGGCGGACAGCTCCTCGGGAATGTCCGTACGGCGCAAGCTGGGGTTGGGCGGCTCGTCACTGACGATCATCGCCGACAAGGCCGGCAACGTGTCTGCCATGAAGGGCGGTACGGCCGTGAGGATCTCGTACATCACCACGCCGAGCGCCCAAATGTCCGCGCGGTTATCGACGTCCTTGCTGCTGCGCACCTGCTCCGGCGACATATGCGTGGGAGTACCGAAGACGTCCGTGGTTCCCGTGAGATTGGGCGTGAAGTTTGAGTCCAAGTGCATCCACTCGCTCTTGGAGATCCCGAAGTCCAGCACCTTCACAAAGCCGAGCTGTCCCGGACGGTGCACGAGCATGATGTTCTCGGGCTTGAGGTCGCGGTGCACGATGCCCAGGGCGTGGCATTCCGCCAGCGCGACGCAGGCTTGCAGGACGTAGTCGACGGCTTCCGCGACGGGGAGCGGGCCTCGCGCTTGGACCACGCTATCGAGGGTCACCCCTGGCAAAAACTCCATCACCATGAACGGCACACCGTCTGGGAGACGGCCCACGTCGAAAATGCGAACGACGTGATCGTTGGAGATTGCGGACGCGGCGCGCGCCTCGCGGAGAAAACGTTCGACGGCTCGCTGTGACTCCGCGGCCTGGGGTGGCATCAATTTGATTGCGACGCGGCGCCCGAGTTCCTGCTGGATCGCGGTGACGACCGCGCCCATGCCCCCCGCGCCAATCAGCTGCTCGACCTGATACTTGCCCGCCAAGATATCGCCTGGCTTCGGAACCCAGGGATAGGCGGCTGTAGACATACCAGGGAAATTATCCGGCAGGCGTGCCGCTAAGACAAGCCAGGTGCGGGGCTTGGCTCTGGCGGCCGATATATGCGCCGCCTAGCGGACTTCGTAGCGAAAAAAAGCCTCGCCACCCGCGGCATCGCCCGTGAGGTCGAGATCCACGACGACGCTGCCCTTTTCGGGAGAACAAGCGCCGGACCCAGCCTTTTCATGCTCGCGACACCAGTAGAAAGAAAGCTGCAAATCCACTGGACCCGT
This sequence comes from uncultured Polyangiaceae bacterium, assembly GCA_965369205.1. Taxonomy (GTDB): domain Bacteria; phylum Myxococcota_A; class Polyangia; order Polyangiales; family Polyangiaceae; genus JACKEA01. Next base: position 16,089 of record CBDUPW010000082.1, read on the forward strand.
TGCGCCGTCCGCCACGTGGACCGGAACGCGAAGTGGCAGCTTCTCGGTCTTCAAAGCGTGTTTCACAGCGCTGACGCGGATGTCATTGCCGGAGCCTCGAACTGAGACCGGAGCGCCTTCGGTCAGCTTGCCGCCTTTGGGCGCTTTTAGCTCGATGAGGATGGTGCCGTCTCCGGGACCGAGTTGCCCGACTGCCTTGACACGGCGCGTGGTGTGGCTGCCTGGTTCATCGGCGACGGGCTCTGCCCGGGTTTCGTGGCTCGCTTCGGCGCTGCTTCCCGATGCAGGACGCAGTAGCAGGTAGCCCCCTGCGGCCATGCCCAGCCCGGCTAAGATCAACAAGGATTTCATCAGTGCTCTAAGTACGTTAAGCGTGAAGCGGGAGTTTCACGTTGGCAAGGGGCGCGGGCGGCAAAGGAGCGAAGTGGGTGCTGGCGCTGGCCGCCGCCCTGGGCTTTGGCCTCATTTTCGCGTCTGCCTTGACCCGCGAGCGCCGGCTGATGCGGGCGCAAGCGGCGTGTTCGTCCGGCGCCCTGGAGGGGTGCCAAAAGGCCTGTCGCGCCTTGGACGAAGCGGCCTGTGCAAAAGCCCGGACCTTGGCAGCGCGTTCAGCCCGTGCACCCCACGCCGGCGCGTTCCGCGAGTGAATCTCTGGCCATCCTGGTCTACGGTTCTGCCATGAACTCAACGGTCCGGACGCGCGGCGGCCAGCCGCTTCCGCTTTCAGCGGAAGCTCTCGAGCGGGACTTTAACGATCACCTTCGGCACAGCCACGGAAAGGACCCACCCCACGCCACTCAGCTGGATCAATTCGTCGCGGCAGTGCGCACCACGCGGGATCGCCTTGCGGATCGCTGGACGCGCACGGTCGAACGAGTCGTCACGGAACAGCCCAAGCGTGTGTACTACTTGTCGATGGAATTCTTGCTGGGTCGTCTGCTTGAGGACGCCCTCGTGAATCTGGGCGCCTGGGACGAAATGAAGGCTGCCTTGACTCACGCCGGCGTCGATCCCGCTGACCTCTTCGATCAGGAGCAAGACGCAGGGCTCGGCAATGGCGGCCTCGGTCGCTTAGCCGCGTGCTTTCTCGATTCGATGGCGACCCTGGGCATTCCGGGCATGGGCTACGGTATTCGTTACGAATACGGGATCTTCCGCCAGGACATTGTGCGCGGCGAGCAGGTCGAGCGACCGGATAACTGGCTCCGGTATGGCAATCCGTGGGAATTCGAACGCCCGGAGCGGCGCTACGCGGTGCACTTCGGTGGCCGCGTGATCCAATACACGTCGCCCAGCGGTCGCATCGTGCACGAGTGGGTCGACACGGATCAAGTGCTCGCTGTCGGCTACGACACACCGGTCCCCGGCTACCAAAATGATGTCGTGAATACCCTCCGGCTGTGGTCCGCCAAAGCGACCCAGGCGTTCGAACTTGAGTACTTCAACCGCGGCGACTACATCGGCGCCGTCGAGCGAAAGGCGCAAACCGAGAGTATTTCCCGCGTGCTCTACCCGAACGATTCACAGTTGGCGGGCAAAGAGCTTCGCCTCAAGCAAGAGTACTTCCTCGTGTCGGCAACCCTTCAAGATGCCCTGGCACGCCACCTCGCGGCGCACCCGGATGCGACGAACCTGCCCAAGAGCGCAATCTTTCAATTGAACGACACGCACCCCGCATTGGCTGTCCCGGAGCTGATGCGCTTGCTGATCGACCGTCACCATCTGGACTGGGAGCTGGCGTGGAATGTTACGAGTCGATGCTTGGCGTACACCAATCACACCATCCTGCCGGAGGCATTAGAGCGGTGGCCCGTGTGGATGCTGGAGCGGCTATTGCCTCGGCATTTGCAGATCATTTACGAGATCAACGAGCGCTTTCTGCGCGAAGTCCGCGCGCGGTACCCCGGAGATCTCGCAAGAGTGCAGCGCCTCAGCTTGATCGAAGAGGGACCCGAACGCCAAGTACGTATGGCGCACTTGGCCATCGTAGGCGCACACCGGGTCAACGGAGTCTCCGAGCTGCATTCGCGATTGCTGCGCGAGCAACTGTTTCGAGATTTCCACGAGTTCTTCCCGACCAAGTTCACCAACCAGACCAATGGAGTGACCCCGCGGCGCTGGCTCATCAAGTGCAATCCCGGCCTTTCAGCGCTGATCACTTCTCGCATCGGCTCCGATTGGAAAACTCGATTGAGCGCCCTCGAGGCGCTTGAAGCCCACGCCGAAGACCCTGAGTTCCAGGCTCAGTGGCGCCGCGTAAAAGAACAGAACAAACAGCGCTTCGCTCGCTACCTGCGCCGAGTGCATGGCGTAGAGTTGGATCCGACCCATATGGTGGACTCGCAAGTGAAGCGCATCCACGAATACAAGCGCCAGGTATTGAATCTGGTGCACGTCGTGGCGCGCTACTTGAGTTTGCGTGACGATCCCTCCCAAGACGCGGTGCCGCGAACCTTCGTATTCGCTGGCAAAGCGGCTCCTGGCTATGCGGTCGCCAAGCAGATCGTTCGATTGATCAACGCCGTAGCCGCGAAGGTGAACGCCGACCCGGTTACCCGAGGAAAGCTGAGGCTCCTGTTTGCGCCAAACTATGGAGTCAGCCAAGCGGAACTGATCATCCCTGCGAGCGACGTTTCGGAGCAGATCTCCACCGCAGGAATGGAAGCGTCTGGCACGGGCAATATGAAGTTCGCTCTCAACGGAGCGCTGACGATCGGTACCCTCGACGGCGCGAACATCGAAATGCGGGACTGCGTGGGACAGGAGAATATGTTCATCTTTGGGCTTACGACGGAGGCCATCGCAGCCCAACAGCACGAGGGCTACGATCCCATGCCCTTGGTGCAGGCCGATCCGGAACTGCGGGGCGCTCTCGAAGCCATCGGCGGTGGCCTGTTTTCCCCGGACGAGCCCGCGCGCTTCAAACCCCTGGTCGACGCCCTGACTCACGAGGGCGACAAGTACCGCGTGGTCGCGGACTACCGGGGTTACGCCTTGACCCAGAAGACCTTGGAGCAGGTGTATCGCGATCAGGCAGAGTGGACCCGGCGCTCGGTCTTGAATGTGGCGCGCATGGGCTGGTTCTCAAGCGATCGCACCATTCAGGGTTACGCTCGTGAGATCTGGGACGTAGCCGTCGAGGACAAATGACACAGACACAATCTGAGCCAGAGCGGGTGCTCTTCACGGGTCATCCTGCTGTGCTTCCGGGGATCGGCAGCTTGGTGGTTTCCGTGCTGACCCTCGGCCTGGCACTGATCTACTTCTTCATTCGTTCGCGCGGGCGGTTCATTCGCATCACCACCCAGCGGGTCGTGGTGGAGCACGGTCTCTTTTCCAAACGCATGGAGCAGGTCGATCTGTACCGCATCGTGGACTACGTTGTGGAGCGTCCTTTCGGGCAGCGTGTGCTCGGGACGGGCAATCTCATCCTTGAAGCGATGGATTCTTCGACGCCGGGGCTACGTTTGGATGCCTTGCCGACGGATGTGGTCAAGCTGTATGAAGCGCTGCGCGCCGCCACGGAAAACGAGAAGCGGGTCCGCGGCGTCCGTGTTGTCGACTACGAATGAGCGATGGGACTCCGCCGCGCTGCCCCGGAGCGCGGCTCAACGCGCACGCAGCGTGCACACCGCGGGCTTGTGGTCGAAGTAGGCAACTTCGGAGACCGCGGCCTTGCCCGGGGACGCTCCTGCTGCCCAGCAACTTCCCGTAAACGCGTCGCTCACCACGTGGTCGATGTTGAAGTTGCCCGCGTAGGTGGGTAGTGCGTCTGGTCCCACCTCCGTGATGAAGTCGAAGGCTTTGTTCGGGCCAGCGTATTCGTTGAACTTCTGTGCGCTCTGGTCGAAGCTGTCCGCCCGGGCAGGGTCTGTGTTCAGGTCACCGAACACGATGTTGCGCTCGCCGTTTGCGGCCGGGCTGCCGTTCATATCCTCGAACACCAAGGCAAACTGTTGCGCTCGGCAACTCGTGTCTTCCAGCTTGAGGCCGGAAGAGCCGTGCACGTTGACGACGACGATGGAGTGGTTGTCCTTCACGAGGGTGAGTGCGGCGCGCCCGATCCGAGACCCACTGCCGCAGCCCGGGATCTCGGCGCCGTCTAGGAAGTCGAGGCAGAGATCGTCCACGCAGCCGTCGATGGACGCGAAGCTGCGCTTCACGGCGATGCATTTGTCGCTCTTGCCTTGGTGACACGCCACCTGGTACCCGGCGCCCAGGATGACCTGTGCGACCGTCGGATCTTGGGGTTGCCAGGTCTCGCAGACGAATCCCGTCTTGGCGTCTGCGGGCACCGTCGTGCACTCGCCGCTGTTGAATATCTCCTGAAAGCCTACGATGTCCGGTGAGACCTGAGCCAGGAACGCTCGGGTGTCTTCCACGACGGCGCGCCAGGCCAGTCCGTCGCCGTAGTACAAGTCACTTTGCTTGGCTTCGGCTGAGCCGTAGCCGTCGTTCGGGTTTTGGCTGCCCATGGCGAGGGTCGTGCCCGTGTTGAAGGTGACCGCGACGAATGTGGGCGCGGGCGGGACATCGTCCGCAGCGGAGCAGCCCAGCACCGCCAGGATCGAGCCGAGCAGCAGTGGCTGCGACCCGAGCAGCACTGCATGGGGCGACCGACGCATGGCTGAACCATACTGCCATTTACTGCGATGTCGGCCCTGCGCTGGCGTTTCCCTGCAAATGGCGTGCGGGCGCGCTTTACGGCGGTCCCTCCCTGACCGATGCTGCGCGCATGGCGGTGGACTTGACCCGGACTTGGCAGCGCATCGAAACAGCGCTCGACAAGGCGGCCCCGGAAGTGACGCGCGCTCTGGCGGGGCCTGCGGACGTCAAGCAGCTTCGCAAGCTAGAGCGAAAACTCGGGTTCAAGCTACCCAAGGAGCTCCGCGCATCCTTCGCGCGACACGACGGAATGCACGACACCCTGGTGCGATTCTTCAACGACGAGCGCTTGCTGTCGGTGGAACAATTGCAGCGCCGCTGGGACGCGCACTTGCAACGCATGGACACGCCGGAGTGGGCGCAGCCTTGTCCGTTGACCCGGGACCGCAAGATCAAGAATGATCGCTTCTGGTCGCCGGCGTGGTTGCCGATTACGGAGAGTGGCCAAGATGGCTTCGTGATCGATTTGGATCCCGCTGCCCGGGGTACGGTCGGACAGGTGTTCTACTTCTCTGCCAGTGCTTCCCGCCCGCGCACGGTGTTGGCCAGTTCCTTCGCAGGTTTTCTCGGCAAGATTGCGACGCATCTGAGTCGCAAGCGCTTCACTGTCGACGACGGCGGCGTGTGGCTCTCGCTCGGCCAAGCCTAGAGCTACGCTCTCTTGGAGACGCGGGGTGTTCCGCGCGTCCGACTTCGCCAACGCCGCATCCGCCGACCTCTGCGCTAGATTGAATCTCGGCGCTTCAAGACGATCAGGATCATGATCAGCGTTACTAGCATCATGCCGCTCAGCACAACCGGCGGCAGCCAGATCGTCTCGTACTGCTCGAAGCCCCAGGCTCCGTTGAAATCCATACTGGCAATCTGCGCCTCGGCACACTTGAACTTGCCCTGGTACACAAAATTGTCCGGGCTGTTGGTGCTTGGTTTGCCCAAATCCATGATCCAAGCCGAGTCGCCAGCGATGGCGATGCGCTCTTGGGCCACGACACCCTGAAAGCCCCAACGCGCAGGCACCAAGTACATGGGGATTTCCAGCCATGGGTTGGTGGTCATGGGCACCATGATGCCGCCCAGAACGACTTGGGGGATCAACGCGATAGGCGTGAGCGCCATGGCGGCTTCGCTGCTCGTCACTAGGGTGCTGACGATCAAGCCGACGGCGACGCTGTTCATCGACGTCACGATCAATGTGCCAAGTTCGATGGCAAAGGCCTGGGGGCCGCCGTTGAACCCAAGGGCAAAGAACACGATACCCAGGAGTACGGTGCACTGAATGATGCAAAAGAACGAGAGCAGGAAGAACTTCGAGAACACGTAGTTGAACAGCTTGAGATTCACCATGCGTTCGCGCTGATAGATCGCACGCTCGCTCACGATCTCTCTGGCAGCATTACTTGTGCCGAACCAGACGGCGGCAACGACCAAGAAGAACGCTGCGCCGGAGTGGTCCGTCGTCGTCTGCATCTTCGTCAACAGGTCGTTGGTGCCGTCGAGGCCGCCGCTCCGGCGGGCGAGCTCTTGTAACGCGCCCAAGCACCAATAGGGGATGGCGTCCTTCTGGCCCCCGAAGACGAACGCTAGCAGCACTCCGATGATCGGCGCTTGTGCCAGCATGATGACGGTGCCGGAGACGTCGCGCACTTTGATCTTGAAATAGCGCCCAAGCAGCAGTCCGAATTGTCCGCGCACCTTGGGGCGGGAGCGCGCCACGCTCTGTTGGTTCGACCCCGCACCGACGGTGCGCGGGCCCGAGTACATCTGTTGGTAGATTGGGTTTTGTTGGTGGAAGAACTCTGCGTTCCACTCCCGAGCGGCTGCCTGACGCGCCGTAAAGCGGGGCGTGTAGGGGTTCTGGGCGCGCATGGCCTCGAAGATCGGTCGCTCCCGCTGATTGAGCATGTCGAACATGTCGCGGGGGTTGTCGATGTCGTTGGTTTGGCCTTGGCGCTCCTTGAAGTGACCGAAGAACTGATAGCCCCCGGTGGTCGGGCCGTAGTAGATGGGGATGCCGCCCTGACCAAGAATCAGCGCGAGGTTGAACTTCTCGTACTCGTCTTTGGCGGGCTGGTGGATCGTGCAGATGATGGTTTTTCCCGTCGTGCGCACGAGGTTCTGCAGCAATTCCACTAGCGCGGTGGTGTCGTCCGCTGCCAGGCCGCTCGTCGGCTCGTCCAGGAACATGAGCACCGGATCCGTGACCAGTTCCATGGCGATGTTGACGCGTTTGCGCTGCCCACCGGAGAGGATCTTCTTTTCCGGCTTGCCAATCTGCAGATGGGCAACGCCTTCTAGGCCGAGTTGGGCCAAGGTGGTTTGCACTCGGCGGTCGATTTCGTCTTCGGAAAAGTCCGGCGGCAAGCGGAACTTCGCGCTGTAGCGCACGGCTTCGTACACCGTTAGTTCCGGGTGCACGATGTCATCTTGGGGCACGTAGCCGATAGAGCCGCGCAAGGCGTCGTAGATCGAATACAGGTCTTCGCCGTTGATACGCACCTGGCCGGCGCTAGGCGGCAGGTATCCGTTGAGGGTCAATAGCAACGTCGTCTTGCCGGCGCCGGATGGGCCCATCAGCGCGATCAAGTCGCCGGGCAGGGCTTTGAAGCTGACGTGGTCGAGCAGGGTTTTCATTTCGCTCGGGTTGTCCCGGTCGCGCACCTGCATGACGAGATCCCACGCCTCGATCTCGTACAATGGGCGCCCGGACCAGTCCGCGCGGGCGTCCTCGACGATCATGGCCACCTGCTCGTCCTGCACCTGAATCATCAGGGGCATCGGGCCGATGTAGACCTTCTCGCCGTTCGCTACGGGCGCGCGTTGGCCTGGACCAAGGCGCTGTCCGCGTACATACGTTCCGTTGGAGCTACCGCGGTCTTCGAGCAGGAGTTGGTTGCCCTGCTTGTGCAACACGGCGTGCTTGCTCGACACTTGGGGGTGCCCGATGACGATGTCATTGTCCTCGGTGCGGCCAATACTCTTGAAGGTCGGTCCTCCAGCACCCAAGGCGACTTGGCCGATGACCGTCTTGTGTTTGACGCGTTGTACGCCCGCTGCTTGGGGCGGCGGAGCGCCGGGCTGGGGCGCCGCAGCGCCGCCGAATCCGAGGCCTTGAGAGAGCTCCCAGACCAACGCGACGGGCAAGGGCACTGGACCCAGCGCCAGTAGCGCGGTTGGATCGACGGGTACGGCTTGCTCAGCCGGCAGACGGTGGCCGGCGATCCAGGAACCGCTGGTAGAGCCGTGGTCCGTGATGGAGAACGGTCCGAGCGTCATCGTCGCGTGGCGCCCGGACACATTCGGATGCGCGATCACGATATGGGATTTCTCGGGCTCTCTTCCGAAAGTGATCTGCCCCGGAACCGGCGGCAACGCGCCTTGTGCCATGAGCATTTTGACGATCGCGGGGTGCGCGATCGGCACCGGTGCTTGACCGACCACGAACTGCGTCCGGAAATCGAAGGGCACGCTTGCGCCGGCCGAAAGCGGTTGCCCGTTTGCCAAGGTGGGCCCTGCACCCGCGTCGACGAACAGTAGTTGGCCGCCGCCTTGGTGCACCAGGCGCGCGTGCTCAGCGCCGACTCCGGGTCCGCCTAGGCGAATGTCGCAAGCTTCGCCGCTTCCGATCGTGATTGTTTGCTTGCCGAAGCCCGGGATCATGGATTCAAGTCCTTTGCGTCTCTAACAAAGAAATCGGGCTCAAGGGAGTGCCGCGTCCGGCGCGACGGCCGCGTCCGGGGTGATTTCCGGAGCTTCTGGGACCTCGGGCTCTGCAGAAAGCTCCGTCGGAGGTGGCGTCACCGGGGTGATGGGGGCAGATTGCTCGGCCGCTGGCGGCGGGGGCAAGGCCTCTTCTTTGGCGGGCCGGAGCTTGCGAGCGACTGCCCATGCGATCACGCAGGCCACGATGATCGCGGTGATCACCGCGGCATACCAGACCAGGGCGCGGGCGGGTGCTGCGCTGCGCCGCGGCACGTCACTGGGCGCGTCTTCGGTGAACCGCGTCAAGGGCGAGCCCGGTCCTCCCGGCAACGTCGTGCGCTCCACTGCCGGTTCTTCCATCAACGTAGGCGACGGCGCGGGGCGAATTACGCCAGGTGTATCCACCCAGGTTTTCTGGGTGGAGCCCTGATCCACCAATGTCTTCTTTGCGCCGTCCCCGTCGTCCAGAAGCACAGTAGAGGACTCCCGCTTGCCGAGGTCGCGTACCAACAGGACTTGCACTGTGACGTTGTCCCAGCCTCCGCGTGCGAGTGCGACCTCGACCAAGACCTTGGCCAGATGCTCGGGCCCTTTGTCTACGTGGGTGTTGATCAGCATGGTCAGATCGGGATCTTCCACGAGGTCCGTGAGTCCGTCGGTGCAGAGCAACAGCACGTCACCAGTGAGGAGACGCAGCGGCTCTGCCCGTAGCTCGGCGTCGACGGTTTCCATCATGCCGAGGGCACGCGTGATTTTGTTGGCGTCCGGATGATCGACGGCATCTTCCTGCGACAAGATCCCAGCGTCGACCATCTGCTGCACCATGGAATGGTCGCGTGTCAGT
>CBDUPW010000083.1:0-25287 GCA_965369205.1 uncultured Polyangiaceae bacterium
AAGCTTGCTGTTGTTGAAGGCGTAGATGAACAGCGCGGCGAAGAACGCCATCACGATGTAGTAGCCCATCGTGGCCATGGTCTTGCTCATGCCTGCGATGGCGTCGCGGTGGGTCTTGAAAGTGCCTGACACGAAGCCGTGCACCAGACCGGGCAGCAAGAAGAGCAAAAAGATCAGTGGCACGATGGATTGCATCAACGGCGCTGCGAATGCCGTGAGCTCGCCGCTCGGTGAGCGCAGCGGCGAAGTCTTGGACCAACTGAGAGCGACCAGCGTCAAGATCCCGCCCAAGAATGCCATGCTGCCCCAGAACAGCCCGCGCCGTTCTTCGGGGGTCATCGCTTCCATCTTCGGCATGTCTTCGGGATCGCCGTCGATCTTGGTTTTTGCCAAGCGCGGCTCGACGACTTTGTCGGTGATGTACCAACCCAGGCCGATGATGAGCAGCGTGGACGCGGCGGTGAAGCCCCAGTTGCACAGCGGGTTCACTTCGCGGGTGGGGTCCAAGATCTGCGCGCCCTCTTGGGTCAGCCCTTGCAACAGTGGATCGAGGCCCGACGGGATCGGGTTGGCACTGAATCCACCGGACACGCCTGCAAAGGCCGCCGCAATGCCAGCCAAGGGGTGGCGCCCGGCCGCCGCGAAGATCACGCCGCCCAGGGGGATCACCAGCACGTAGCCGGCGTCCGCCGCGGTGTGACTCAAGATCGCGACCAGCACGAGCATCGGCGTCAGGAGCTTCTTTGGTGTGAATGCGAGCAAGCGTTTGAGGGCGGCATTGATGAAGCCGCTTTGCTCCGCTACGCCAACGCCCAAGAGCGCCACGAGCACCACGCCCAAGGGATGGAAGCCCGTGAACGTCTTGACCATGTCCGCGAGGAACTTAGTGAGCGCCGGTCCCGAGAGCTGGTTGACCACCGCGCTGGCCTTCAGTCCATCCTTGGATGGCACCTCGAAGGCATGACCCGAGAGCAGCGCGGAGATGATCCACGTGACGAGCAGCGCGATCACGAAGAGCAGCGCTGGGTCGGGCAGTTTGTTGCCGACGCGTTCTACCCAGCCGAGCGCGCGGTCGATGAACTTCTGTGAATCGCGGCTGTCTCCGCCGCTGCTACCGCCACCATCGTTGCCCGGGGCCCCAACCTCTGCATCCGCCATGGCCGATGCATAGACCAACTACGGCGCCGAGCGGAACTCTGGCTTACGACTTCGGATCCCTCAGATCCCCAGTGGACACGATACTCAGCTCGCGCGCCCGCTTTTCCCAGATTTGCCGGGCTAGCAGCTGCATGTTCGCAGCGGCGTTGGACTCGTCCACGCCCCAGGCTCGAACCTTCGGAGACCTCGGCGCCGCTAACCCACGACTTCTACGCGCACGTCTGCAGTCAGCGTTTCGATCCCGCCGCCCATGTAGATTGTGCCCGACGTCGGGGTGGCGTCGACGTAGTTACGACCTACCGCGAGGCGCACGTGATCCGTTTGCGTCACGATGCCGTTGGTTGGGTCAAAACCCTTCCAGCCGACTTCCGGCAAGTACACCTGAGTCCAGGCGTGGCTGGCCTCGCTCTGCACCTGGTTCTCGTTCTTTGGGCCGGTGTAGATGTAGCCGCAGACGTAGCGCGCAGGCACGCCAAGTAGCCGCGCCAGGCAGATGAACAGATTCGTGAAGTCTTGGCAGACGCCGTAGCGATTCGTGTACACCTCGAAGGCCGTGGTCGAGAGCTTGGTGGCGCCCTGCTTGTATTCGTACTCGCGGAAGATCGTCGAGTTGATGTCCAGCAGCGTTTCGATCAAGTCGTAGTCGTTACGGTCTGCGAAACCCATGGCGTACTCCGCCAACTCTGCCAACTCCGTCTCGGGAAGTTCGGGCGGCAACAAATACGGACTGAGTACCTGACGCTGCCACGGCATCCACACCAGTGGGATGGCAGAGCTCTGGTGAAAGGGGCGGAAGCTCAGCGGATCCGTATCCAAGAGGTCCACGACGGAGTTGGCTTCGATCACCAAATCCGTGAACGGCGTCTCGATGATGCGTCGCCGGGCCTGATTGCCGAAGACGTCTTCGTAGCGCCGTTCTTGTCCTTCCACGCTCACGCTCAGCTCGAACTCCACCAGGCGCTGCAATCGGTCTTGCACCGGTTCCAAGCGCATCAAATGCGAGCTGCGTTCGATGGGGTTGTTGTAGGAGTACGCGGAGCGATGCCGGATCTTCAAACGTTTGGGCTCGGCTCGGGAGGGGAGCTGGGCCTTGAAACGTTGCACGACCGGCGCCGCGTTGTCCGTAGGCGTCAAGCTGGCGCGCAGGGCGCCTCCGCGGATGACCAGCAGCTCGCCGGCCGCCAGGCGCCGCCAACTCAGCTTGAGATCCGACGTCTCCGTCAACGGATTCGACGATACCAACATGCCGCGCTGGCTCTTGGCGCCGCGCCGCGTGAGGTCCACGGCGAGGTCGTCGTCGGTCAGGATCACTTGCTGGAACGGGGGCACGATGTCCGTGACATACATGGCAGTCTTCGGGTCCCGACCGGCGTAGACACACAGATCCGTTCCGTCCATCAGCGCGCAGGCCATGTCGCCCAATTCACCGAAGCCGTCGAGCCAGCGCGAGAGCTCCTGAAAATCTGCGTCGCCCAGCCCGCGCCAGCCGCGCTCTGCGATGCGCTCGAGCAATTCGCAGAATACGACTTCCGTGTCCGTTGCGCCGACAGCTTCGAAGCGCGCGCTTTGCCGTGCTTCCGGTCGCTTGGCCAAGCTGCCGCTGTGTGCAAAAAGCCAGTCCCGGCCAGCGTAGCTCCGGGTGAAGGGTTGCGTATTGGCGTCGGTCGGTCGGCCCCACATGGCGTGGCGGATGTGGAGCAAGAACTGTCGCGCCGCGACGTGCTTCCAGGCGCTGACCAATTCGCTTTTGATACTGCCGTGCTGCGGTGCGGGCTCCTTCAGCACGCAGGCGGCCGGTTCGCCTCCCGGGTAGTACGCGATGCCCCATCCGTCGGGCGGCTTTCGCCCGGGGGCCAGGCAGTTGAGTTCGAAAGACGGACCGAGCTCGCCTTCGAAAGACATCGCCATCAGATTCGGCATGCGGAGAATCTAGCGGGCTTGTCTCCGTATGCGCCCCGGTATTTTTCGTCGCGTGCCTTTCTGCGGCCTGGGGCCGCTCCTCTTGTCCCTGGCCATCGCGTCAGCCTCGCGCACAAACGCAGGCTCAGCCCGGCGCGGGGGGCAGGCGGCGCAGGTCGAGCACCCAGGACGTCCCAGCGTCTGCCGCTGAGTCGCGCGCCTTCGCTGCGTCCGGTGCGGGCGCACTACGCTCAAGGATCAAGCGCTGCTCCCGGCGCGTCTCAGCGTCTGCAGCGTCTTTCGGCAGTCCTTCGTAGCTGCCGCCACCGGGGATCCAGGCGTGCCACGCGATGGCGACCTTGTCGTTTCCAACTCGCCACTCAAGCTGCAGTGGCTCGCTGGCGGCCAGCCCCGGATGTAGTCCCCGCGCGGGCACGTAGGAGCGGAAGCGCACGCCACCGACGCGCTGCTTGCCCAGCGGGTGCAGGGGCACGGGGTGCCCGTTGGCCCAGACCTCCCCGGCATCGACGCACACTTCGACGCAGCTCGTGCTCGCGTCAACGTTGCGCGCAGTGCTGCCTTCTTGAGATGCCACGTCGCCCAACAGTGGCCAGAACTCCATGCCTCGTGCCAGTCGCAGCTTTGCAGCGCCGATGTCCCAGCTGCCAACTACGGCGCGGGGCTCGCGCAACAGCGCTTCGATGGATGCGTCCAGGCCGAAGCCGTGTGCGTGCAGGTCGCTCAGCACGGCGTTCAAGTCCTCAAGCAGCACCGACGGCAACGCGTAGCGGTCGTGCAACTCGGCCCCATGATCTCGCAGCGGCGCGTCGAATCGGCTAGCCGCGATGCGCGCCAGCACAGCGCGGAATAACATCGCAACGGCCGTGGCGTGCTGGGGCGTACGCGGCATGCGCAACGCGCGCAGCTCCGCGACTCCGAGCAGGCCGTTGCGCGGGTGGTCGGGGTCCCACAGCTTTTCCACGTTGAGCTCGGCGCGGTGGGAGTTGCCCGAGCAGTCCACCAAGAGGGGCCCCAAACTCGCCATCAACTCAGATTTCGAGAACTGGTCCTCGCGGGCGCCCAACACGTCCAGGGCAACTCCAAGCTCGCTGAACAGCTCCCGCACCCCTTCATCCGGTCGGGGTCCTTGCCCGGCGCTGCCCACGCACTCAGGGGCGAACCAATACGAAAGGCTCGGATGGTGGTTCAGGTAGCGCACCAGGCCGGGCAACAGCCAGGGCACAACGAAGAACGGGCTTTGTTCGGGCGTCGGGCCACCGAAACTCAGCTGGCCGCCACCACCGGAATCCACGATGCGGCCGTGGAATAAATAGCGAAACGGCGACAGTCCGACCTGCTCCGCCGCGGCGTAGGTGGCGCGCATGGTGTGCCAAAAGGTCTCGATGCTGGGACACGGCGCCAGATTGACTTCCACCACGCCAGGGTCCGGCGTGACGGTCATCCACGCGACGTTGCGCTCCGGCTCGGGCACTTCGCGCTCTTGCTCCAAGCGCTTGGCATCCACGGGCTTGGTGCCCCCGTTGCGGCGCGTCTTCTGCGGCGCGGCACCGATCGAGTCTTCGCGCGCCCATTGCATGCCGTATGCAAAGCGCGGTTCGTTTTCACCGGGATAGCTGCGGCCGGGGGCGCGCCCCAGCTCGAAGCGACTTGCCAAGCGCGGCGCAAGCTCCAAAATCAGCGCGCGGGCCCGCTCCTCTTTGTCGCCACCCACAGCCGCGATGGTCCAGCACGCTTCGATGCTCTCGCGCCTGGAAAACGTGGGCTCGCCACCAATCCAAATCTCTGCGTCGAGTTTCCCCACCCGTTCGTCGTGATCGCGCAGCGCGTTGAGCCAGGCGTCAGCCACCGGCCGCACGCTCCGTCGCGCCGTCTTTTTCCTCGCCCTCGTCTTCGTCCGGCTCGGGCATGGGGTGATCCACGGGGTAGCGCCGCAGATCGAGCGTCATCGGCGCTTCCGGATGCGGCGTCGTTGGGATCACTTCGACGGGCCAGGGCGACAGTCCGTCCGCGGTGAAACGCTGGGCGCGCCGGGCTCCGGCTTCGAAGCGGGTGAGGGGCTCGCTGGCAAAGGCGCGGCCCTCGGGGTGCCATACGTGATAGGACGCCGCCAGCACGCTGCGTCGTCCCCAAGTGTCGATGACCTCCACGCGCAGCGGGTGATGGATCCCCAGATGCGGTTGCAAACTCTGCGGCGGCGCCCAAGCGCGAAAGCGCACGCCGGCCACGCTTTCTCCCGCGGTCCCAGTGCAGTGCAGCGGCAGCGCGCAGCGATTGACCGTGAGCTGGTGCCTCCCTTCCGTCAGACCACGCGCGCGGACCTCGACGCGCTCCACGGAGGAGTCGACGAAGCGTGACGTGCCCGTTTGCGACGCAACCTCTCCGAGCACCGGCCAGGGCTCGAGGGCATTGCGCACTTCTATCACCACGCCGTCAGCCTCCACGCGCCCCGCAACGGGACAGCGCAGCTCCAAGAACGGTCGGTAGGCTTCTTCCGGCAGTGACAGGCCGCGGGTCTTCAAGAAGGAAAGGACGTCGCGGAAGTCCTGCCACAGATAATGCGGCAGCAGAAAACGATCGTGCAGGCGCTGGCCCCAGCGTACCAGGGGCTCCCGATAGGGCTCGACTGCAAAGGCGGCGACCAGGGCGCGCATGAGCATGACTTGCGCAGCGGCCATACGCGGATGGGGCGGCATCTCGAAGGCGCGCAGCTCTACCAGTCCTTGGCGTCCATGGGGCGTGCCGGGGTCGAAGAGCTTGTCGATGCAGATTTCGGAGCGGTGCGTGTTGCCGGACAAGTCCACCAGCAGATTGCGGAACAAGAAGTCCGAGAGCCACAGTGGGTCGTCTTCCTCCTTGTCGAACGCCCGCGCGAGAGCGATTTCGAGTTCGGACAGCGCGTCGTGGCGGGCTTCGTCCACCCGCGGCGCCTGGGACGTGGGACCCACGAACAGCCCGGAAAACAAATACGACAGGGAGGGATGGTGCTGTGCAAAGGTGATCAGACTCGCGAGTAAGTCCGGTCGTACCAAGAACGGGCTTTGCTCGGGCTTCGGCCCGCCCAGAGTCACGTGATTGCCGCCCCCGCTGCCGGACATGCGCCCGTCGAGTAGGTACTTCTCTGAGTGCAGTCCCGAATGCAGCGCTGCGTCGAACACACTTCCCATCAGTTCGGAAAACTCGCGGCCGCTGGCCGTCGGCGGCAGATTCACTTCAAGCACCCCGGGATCCGGCGTCACGCTGAAACGCTCGACGTCCGGGCCCGATGGCGGCGGATAACCTGCGAGTGTCGTCTGGATACCGGTGTCGGCGCGCACGCCGTCGATCACGGCGATCAGCTCGAAGAAATCCGCGGCGCTTTCCAGGGGCGGCACGAAGACCTGTACTGCGTCCTCGACGGCAGCGACCGTCAACGCGGTGCGTATTTCCGTCGCCTCCTCGTCGTCCTCTTCGGGGCGACGTGGATCCCGGGGCTCGACCTTCGCTTCTTTGGGTTGCGGCTGATACACGTTGGCGCTCGACAGCGAAGACAGGGGGAGTCGCAGGCCCAGTGGGCTGTCGCCTTGCAGCAAAAAGACGTGCTCGCGACGCAAGCGCCACTGGGACGTGCTCCAGGTGCCCTCCAGTTTGGCCAGCGGCAGCACCCATCCCGCGACCGCACCCAGGCCGCCGCTCAGCACCTTCGCAAGGCGCTTGCGCTCTTCCGGCGCGTCGAGATCTGCTTTCAGCGGATCGACTTCGACGGGCAGCTTGGCTTCGTCTTGCAAGAAGCGCCACGGATCTTCGTAGGTGGGCAACAAGCCCGGCGAGAGTCCAAGTTTCTCGGCCAGAAGCGTCGCGAAGCGCTTCACGTCCTCCGCGCTCTTCGGCTCGCGCAATTCACGCGCGGGCCACACCGCCTGTCCGTCACTGCGCCACACTAAGTCCAGCGCCCAGCGCGGCAAGCTTTCACCGGGGTACCACTTGCCCTGACGCTCCAAGAACAGCGCCGTGGGCGCCAGGCGTGCGCGCAGCTCTTTGGCGAGCATCACACCCTGTTCCCATTTGGTGTCACCCAGGGCTTCGCCGCGCCACTCGGGCAAATCCGCGTGCTCTCGCGAATTGAAGGTCGGCTCGCCGCCCACGGTGAGCGAAAGCCCGGACTGGACCAGGCTCGCGTCGGCGCGGTCGCTTGCTGCCAAGAGCCCCTGCCACACTTCTTCGGTGTACGGCGTCGTTGGGCGTGGCTCGTGGCCCAGGCGTTGCACCGTGAGGGCAAAGCTAACGTCGCTGGCAATCTGATCTGCCGTGCCTTCCAAAGGGGCAGCCATTGCGGGGCTCGCCGCACAGCAGAGCGGGATGTGTCCTTCGCCGCACAGCAGCCCGCTGGTACCATCCAGGCCGATCCAGCCCGCGCCCACCAGATACACTTCCGCCCAGGCGTGCAGGTCCGCAACGTCCCGGTTCATGCCGCGGGGTTCGTCGGGCAACATGCCCTCGTCTGCCAGTTGCACCAGGTAGCCACTGGCGAAGCGCGCGGCCATGCCCAGGCGGCGCAGCAGCGCTACGAGTAGCACCGCCGAATCCCGACAACTGCCGCGACCGTTTTGCAGTGTTTCTTCGGGCGTGTAGATGCCGGACTCTTCCCGAATGATGTAGCCCACCGTGGCGTTGACGCGTTGATTGATGTCTACCAGCGCTGGCACGGTGGGGCCGGCCTTGGGCAACGTCGCGAGCAACTGCTCAAAACGCGTGCCTGTTCCGTACGCCGGATCTTCGAGGGCAAGGAAGGGCGCCAGCTCCGCGCGCACCTCCGGCGGGTATTGGAAGGGCAACGTGTCGCAGCGTTCGTCGACGAAGAAGTCGAAGGGATTGAGGGGACGCACGTCGATGGCCATCTCCACCACGAGCTCAAGGGCGTCCACGCGTTGGCCTTTTGGGAACACAAGCCGGGCGATCTGGTTGCCGTTGGCATCGTGTTGCCAGCGCAACTGGGTCTCCGGCGCTACATTCAGGCCATAGGTCTCGATGCGTGCCTTGGCATGCGCGGCGGGTCGAAGCCGCACCAACTGTGGGCCAAGCAGCGCTGGCGTTGGATAGCCGTAGCGACTGCGGTGCTGGAGAAGGATGCGCATGGCTGATGGACGTACCACGTCGCCGTCGAAACGCTGGATCTCCGCCGGATCTGCGATGAAACGCAGCTGTGGCCAACTTGACAGCGCTCGCACAAGGTGGCTTCTGTGCCGCCCGCCATGCGATCGGAACAACGCCAAGAAAGCCTGACGCGCTCGGTGCGTGATGGTGCTGCGCATGCCGTGACCCTCGGCGCCGGGGAAATGTACTTGGTGCCCTTCGCCATCTTCTTGGGCGCAGGCAACTTGCTCGTTGCCATGCTCGCGTCGGCGCCGCTGCTGCTTGGCGCACTCGCGCAACTGGTTTCGGCGCGCGCGCTCGATCAGACCAAGAGTCGCCGCGGCCTCAGCGTGGTCCCGGCGGTGCTGCAAGGACTTTGGCTCCTGCCCATCGCCGCACTGCCCTGGGTTGCGCCGGAGCGACCCGCACTCTGGCTGCTAGCGCTCGCGCTGGGTTACCACGTGTGCGCGGGTCTGGTCGTGCCCGCGTGGAACTCGTGGATCGCCGAGTTGGTGCCGCCGTGGCAGCGGGGCGCGTTTTTCGGTCGACGCAACCGCGTGCGCACCGCGGTGGAGTTCAGCTGTGCCCTCGCGGCCGGCGGCCTGCTTGCCTTGTTTCGCGGCCTGTCGCTGGAGGCATTCGGGTTCCTGATCATCTTTGCCGTCGCCGCCTTGGCGCGCTTGGCTTCGGCTCGCGAAATCCACGCCATGTACGAGCCGCCGTATCAGCGGCCGCCGGCCAGTGCTGCCTTCACCTTTCGACAGTTCCTATATCGATCGCCTCGAGCCAACTTCGGTCGCTTCACCATTTACGTCGCGCTGTTTCTGGCGGCGACCCACGTGGCCAGCCCCTTCTTCACTCCGTTCATGTTGCGTGACTTGGGCTTTGGCTACGGCGCATTCACCCTGGCGTCGGTCACCTTTATCGCCGCCCAGGCTGTGATGATGCAGGCCTGGGGACGGGTCGGGGATCGCTTTGGAAACCGCCGCGTGCTCAAGATAACCGGCTTCACGCTGCCGATCTTGCCCATTCTGTGGGTCTTTGCCACGAATCTGCCCGCGGTGCTCGTGCTGCAAACCGTGGCCGGATTGCTTTGGGGCGGCTTCCATCTCGCGGTTGCGAACTTTCTCTTCGACACGGTGACGCCAGAGAAACGCGCGCGGTGTGTCGCGTACTACAACACGGTGACCAACGCGGGGCTGTTCGTCGGCGCCACCGCAGGCGGGCTCTTGGCGACCGTGCTTCCCGATCAAGCGGAGTTGGAGTCTCTGGGCCTACCGTTGGTCTCGGGGTTACAGTTGGTGTTCGTCGCCAGCGGGCTCTTGCGCCTGCTCGCGACTCTGGCGCTGCTGCCTTTGGTGCGAGAAGTGCGTCCCGTGGAGCCGGGCGGCATGCGCGCGGTCGTGCTTCAGATCGTGGGACAGACGCCCTTGCGGGGCGCGCGCTGGTCGGTCTTCGGTGGGGCTGACGCCTCCGAGCGTGAGACCGAGCCTGCACCGCCGGTGGAGGAGCGTGAGGGGGAGACGCCGAGCGACGAGAGTGGCCCGAACTGAGCCACGCGGCGGGGATGGGAGCGGCGCGGAGCGCTCGCGGAGATGGGAGCGCTCGCGGAGATGGGAGCGCTCGCGGAGATGGGAGTGGGAGCGCTCGCGGAGATGGAGGGGTAACCACTCCTGAAAAATCGATATGTATGCTTACTAATTTTTCCCCAATCGTCACCCCATCGTCACCCCATCGTCACCCCACCGAACACCGCCGGTCCGATCCGCGCTCTGCGGCATGAGCTGAAGCGTACGAGCCACAAGCCCCCGTGCCAGAGCGATAGCAGCCCAGAACTGCTTGCCCGACGGCGGTGGCGACGCTAAGCAGCGCGGCCATGCTGGAAGCCGTCGACCTGGTGAAACACTACGGAAAGCTGGTGGCGCTGCGCGGGCTGAACCTGGTGGTGCAGCCCGGCGAGGTGTTTTGCTTGCTGGGCGCCAACGGCGCCGGCAAGACCACGACGATTCAGCTCTTTTTGGGCTTCATCGAACCGACGTCGGGAGCCGCGCGCATTGCCGGCAAAGAAGTCGCAAAACAACCCCTCGAGACCAAAGTAAGCATTGCTTACATTCCCGAGAACGTAATGCTTTACCCGAATCTGACCGGTTTGGAGAACCTGGAGTTCTTCGCGACCCTGGCCGGCAAAGGGGATCTCTCGGAGTCGGAGCTGCGCGACACGCTGAAGCGCGCTGGCTTGGCCGCCGAGGCCGCGGATCGCCGCGTGGGTGGCTACTCCAAAGGCATGCGCCAAAAAGTCGGCATCGCGCTGGCGATGGCCAAGCAGGCGCGCGCGCTCTTGCTGGATGAGCCCACCAGCGGCCTCGACCCCAAAGCCTCCAACGAATTCTCTGAGCTGCTCGAACGTGTGCGCGACGACGGCGTTGCGGTCTTGATGGCAACCCACGACATCTTCCGTTCGAAGGAGGTCGGCGATCGCGTTGGCATCATGAAGCACGGCGAGCTGGTCGCCACCATGTCCACGTCGGATCTGAGTCATACGGATCTCGAACGCGTGTATTTGGAGCACATGCATGAGTGACGCTCGCAGGCCCGCGCCCCGCGGCACACACCGCGCGTTGATCAAGAAGGAGCTGCGCGAGGTCGTGCGAGACGGCCGCTTCTGGGTCATCGCCTTCGCGGTCGCGGGGCTTCTTGTCGTGGCCCTTGCCTTCGGGTTCCGCCAGTCCCACGCCGTGCACACTGAGCGCAGCCACGCTCAAGCGGGCGCGGACGATCACTGGCGCGAACAGGGCAAGAAGAACCCACATGTGGCCGCTCACTACGGCACCTACGTCTTCAAACCTGCCAGCGCGCTGTCGTTCGTGGACCCGGGGGTGGAGCCCTATCTGGGCGCTTCGGTCAAACTGGAAGCGCATCGTCGCAACGATCTCGAAGCCGGGCGCGCCCAAGACGCCACTGGGCTGACGCGCTTCGGCGGCTTGAGCGTGGCCGCGGTGTTGCAGCTGCTGATCCCCCTTTTGACCATTGGGCTCGGCTTCGGCGCGTGGACGGCCGAGCGTGAGCGCGGCACGCTGCGGCAGCTGGCCAGTTTGGGTCTTGCGCCGCGGGTGCTCGCTATCGGCAAGGGCTTCGGTATCGCCGCGGCTCTCGCCGCGCTGCTCGTGCCGGCCATCGCCCTGGGTGCGCTGGCCGTGGCGATCGGGAACGAACACGGCGCGGCTGTCAGCGGGGGCCGGCCTTTGGCCATGGCGTTGGCTTACGTTGCGTACTTCGTGGTCTTCGTCGCGCTGACCCTTGCGGTCTCTGCGCGAGCGTCGTCGTCCCGGGGCGCGCTGATCACGCTGCTGGGCTTCTGGGTTTTCGCCGCGTTGATTGTGCCGCGCGCCGCTTCAGACGCAGCTGCGGTGCTCGCGCCGGTGCCCAGCAGTCGTGACATCGCCGACGCCGTCAAAAGCGGAGTCGCCACCGGTTTGCCCGCTGGTCCGGATCGGGAAGCCCGTGTCGCGACCCTCACCGAGGAGCTGCTGGAGACCCAAGGCTTCAAGGGCGCGGAGATGCTGATGGACGCAGCGCTGCTGTCGGCCATCGAGCTGCGCGCGGAAGCCATGTTCGAAAACGAAATCATCGATCACCATCACGAGCGCCTCGCGGACGCCATCGCCCGTCGCGAACGGCTAGCGCAGGCCGCGGCGCTGCTCTCTCCCGTGGTGGCAATCCGCTCGCTTTCCATGGCCTTTGCGGGCACGGACTACGCGCACCATCGGCATTTTGCCGACGGCGCCGAGGGACACCGCCGCGCGTTGGTGGAGATGCTGAACAAGGAAATGGGCGACAAAGGCGGCAGCGACGCCTGGAGCTTCCAAGCGGGCCGTGATCTCTGGGAACGCGCGCCACCCTTCGTGCATCGGCAGCCCAGTCTACATTGGGTCGCTCGAAATAACTGGCTCAGTTTGGCTTCGCTGCTCGGTTGGCTGGGTCTGGCTTCCCTCGCGGCGTGGCTGTTCGCGCGGCGCATTCGGGTGGTGTGATGCTGCGCGCGGTATTCCGAGTCGAGTGGAAGAGCGCGTTGCGTGACGGTTCTCTGCGCGCGCTCTTAGTGGTGTTTTCGCTGTTGGTGCTGTACGCGGCCGTGGGCGGCGCGCGCTTTACGAAGGTTGAGAGCGCCGCGACGGAAGCAGCGCAGCGCGAAGAGTCGAGCAAGCTGGAAAGCCTGCGTACCGAACTGCAGGCCATCGCAGCGGGCGCGCCCGTCAAAAACGCCGCTGACCCGCGCAGCCCGATGCAAGTGGGTCGGGAGCTGTTGCCTCGGGTGGCCGCGCTGCCTGCCGGGCCCCTTGCCGTCGTGGCGGTGGGTCAGCGCGACGTGCTGCCGCAGACGGTGCTGCTCACGACCAAGCCGCGAGTATTGGAGAGCGAAACTTCAAGCGCAGACGGCCCGCTACGCCAGTCCAACGGTCCCTTCGATTTGAGTTTTGTGTTTGTGTTCCTGCTGCCGCTGATCGTTATCGCCCTGAGCTATGATTTGCTCTCCAGCGAGCGCGAGCGCGGCACGCTGTCTCTCGTGCTCTCGCAGCCCGTTGCGCTCACGCGCTTCGTGCTGAGCAAAGCGCTGCAGCGCGCCGCGCTCTTAGTGGCCATTGTGCTCGCTTTTGCTCTAGTGGCACCGCTGCTGGCCCGCGCATCGTTTACCGCTCCCGGCGCGCCCTTGCGGCTGGCGCTGTACGCGGGGCTGGTCACGCTCTACACGCTGTTCTGGCTTGCCCTCGCGCTGTTCGTGAATACCTGGGGCCGCTCTTCCGCGGCCAACGCGCTGTCCTTGGTGGGACTATGGCTGGCGCTCTTGGTCGTGGTGCCAGGCTTGGCAAGCGTGACCGTCGACGCCGTGTACCCCAGTCCGTCGCGGGTGGAATTGATCAATCTGGCCCGGGCTGCAGCGAAGGACGCAGAATCAGAATCCAGCGCCATGGAAGGCAACCACGGCAAGCCTGTCGCCGCGGATTCCGAGCGGCGCGCCCTGGCCGTACAGGCCGCGTTCGAAAGCCAAGTGGCGCCGGTACTGCGAGGCTTTAGCGAGCAACACGCGCGGCAGCAAAGCATGGTCAACAAGCTACGCTTCTTGTCGCCCGCGATCGTCCTGAGCGAAGGCTTGGCAGAGATCGCAGACGCCAGCGTCGCCCGGCACCGGGATTTCTCGGTGCAAGTCGACGCGTATCATGCGGAGCTCAAAGCGTTCTTTGGACAGCGCGCCCAGCGCGGCGCGGCGCTGACCCTCGCCGACTACGACGCCCTGCCGCAATTCCGCTACGTCGCGCCGCACGACGGCGACCTCGCGTCGCGGGTGCTCTCCGGGCTGCTCGCGCTCGCGGCAGCCTGCGCGGCCCTCGTGGCGCTGGCCGTCGCCCGGCTGCGGCGCGCATCCGTGGCGGCGTAGCATTCTAGCGGGCACTGCTCGGGATGCCGCTGTGAGCGGCAGGTGGACGACGGGTCGGCTACTGAATTGAGATCAACTCGATGTCAAAGACGACGACGCCGGTGGGTTTCCCCGGGGCGTTCTTGAACGAGAGATCCTGCGGGACCCAGAAGCGACGCTCTTCCCCCACCACCATGAGCTGGATGCCTTCGGTCCAACCCGGCATGACGCGACCTAGGGGGAACTGAGCGGGCTGTCCGCGGGAGATCGAACTATCAAAGGATTTACCGTCGGCGGTCCAGCCCGTGTAGTGCACGGTGACGACGCTATTGGGTCCGGGCTTTTCCTTGCCGGTGCCCGCCTTGACGACGCGCGAGACGAGACCGGTCTTTGACTTCTGCGCGTCTGCCGGCGCTTGCGCGACGTCTGGCGGCGCGGGGGGCGCGGCTTTGGGCGCGGGCTCCCCGATGATCTTGGTCGCGCCGACTTCCTGCATGACCTGCGCGTAGGACGCGACGCGTCCGTCTTCGTGATGACAATGGTTGCGATGACACATACGCCAGCCCTTGGGCGGGTTGCGTGGGTCGAAGACCACCTCGCCGGTGGGCGCGGCCGCGGGCGTCGGAGTTGCCGTCGCAGTGGGACGTGGTTTGGCGGCAGCTTCTTCTTCCGGGGCGGGGCACGCCGTCAGCACTACAGCCATTGCCGCGCCTGGAACGGCCCAGGCCGCTCTGCGCAGGCGTGTCAGGGGTCGGAGAAGAGTCGTATTCGTGTCTAAGGCTCGCACGGCCGGCAATATGAAGCGAAGTGGGCGGGTTGCCCACTGGATTTCGTCGTGTTCGAGCGCATTTTTCCCTCCGCGCTTGCTGCTCCCACAAAAGAGATGAGGCGAGACACGTGGGTCTCGCCTCATTTCCTTGCATGGCTGCGTGCGCGGCTAGCTGCAGCTGCCGGAGACGCAGTGCACGCTGGGCAGCTGGCACTCCATGCCGTCCGCAGAAGGCACGAAGCTGGGCGCTCCCTGGACGATCTGGCCGTTTTCGCAGTAGTTCGGCGGTAGGGGCGTGAGCTGTGGGCAAGCGCCGAAATCCCGCGTGACGCAATGCACACTGGGCATCTGGCACTCCATGCCACCGGCGCCGCTGACGTAGCTCGGGCTGCCTGCGACCACGTCACCGTCTTTGCAGAAATCCGGCGGCAGTGGTGAAAGCTGCGGGCAGCCACTCATGTCGTTCGCCAAGCAATGCAGCTCCTCTTTGGTGCACTCGAATCCGCCCGTGCCTGCCTCGAACTTCGTCTCGGCGACCACGCTGCCGTCGGCGCAGAACGCTGGCGGCTTGCAGGCGTTGTCGTCGTTGGTCACGCAATGCACGCTGGGCAACTCGCACTCCATGCCGTCGGTGGAAGGAATGAACGAGGTCGCTCCCTTCACGACTTTCCCGTCCTGACAGTAATTCGGCGGCAGCGGGGAAAACTGCGGACACGCGCCGCCGTCGTTGGTGACGCAATGCGCGCTGGGCATTTGGCACTCCTTGCCATCGCTCGACGGAATGAACGTGTCGGGTCCTTTCACGACCGTGCCGTTGGGGCAGTAGTCCGGCGGCAGCGGCGAGAGTTGCGGGCAAGCGCCACCGTCATCAGTGACACAGTGGGAGGTGGGCGCGAGGCACTGCTTGCCGTCGGTTGCGTCCGTGAACGTGTCCGTGGTGACGATGTGTCCGCCGACGCATGCCGAGGCGCCGTCGCAGATCGCGGGTTTGTCGCTGCAGCAGTCGCCGATGCTCTCGCACAGATCGTCGCACCAGCAGTTGCCGCTCGATTTTCCACCGCAGTGGTCGTCCGGGCTGCCCGCGCAGGTGCCTGCCAAGTCGGCTTTGCCGATGGGCACGCGGTTGCCGGTTTGGGACGTAGTGCCTGGCGCCTCGGAGCTGTCCGAGCTGCAACCGAGCACCAAGAAGGGCAGGAGAACCAGTGAAGCCGTGAGCGTTTTCATCGTGAGAGCCCTTTTTCTGAGGTGAGAGAGAAACCTTCTTTTACCGACATGCACCTACATGCTCTCAGCAGCTCGAGCCCTGGTCAATACGCATTCGTCACGCGCCCGGCAGACGCGAAGCCGCGCCGTGCAGCCCCGCAAGAATGTTCCAGGCTGGCTGCGCACCGTTTGTGGTGCAGCATAGATCGCATGGCTGAGACCCGAGCCGCGTTGTGCATGTTGTGTGAGGCCGCTTGCGGACTCGAAGTGGAGTTCGAGGACAAGCGCGTGTCGCGGATCCGCGGCGACAAGGCCAGCCCGAGTCGCGGCCACATCTGTCCGAAGGGCGTGGCTATCCCAGACATTCAAAACGATCCGGATCGAGTCACGTCGCCGATCAAACGTGAGCCTGATGGCAGCTGGGTGCCCGTGCCATGGGAGACGGCTCTCGCGCACATCGGCGAGCGCATGGGGCGCATCCAGGAGCGGCATGGCAAAGATGCCCTGGCTTTCTATTTCGGAAACCCGACCGGGCATAGCTACACGGCGCTGTTGGCGGGCATCGCGTTCCACCAGACCCTGGGCAGCCGCAACGTCTTCTCCTCCCAGTCCGTGGACGCCTTGCCCCGCGTGTTCGTGTCATGGCTGCTCTACGGCAATCAAGCGATCATCCCAGTGCCCGATATGGATCGCACGCAGTTGCTCGTCATCATGGGTGCGAACCCGGTTGTCTCCAACGGCAGCGCCATGTGCTCGCCCGGGATCGAAAAGCGGCTCCGCGACTTGAAGGCAAGGGGCGGGCGCTTGGTCGTGATCGATCCCCGGAGAACGGAGACCGCAGAGTTCGCCGATGAACACCTCGCGCTTCGCCCAGGCAGCGACGCCGCGTTGTTAGCAGCGATCCTCCACACGCTCTTCGCCCACGGCTGGATCGCCGAAGCCCAAGCGGCGGCCCAAGCCAGCGGCGTCGACAAGCTGCGCCAGGCCGTAGAGCCCTTCCGCCCGGAAGGGGTCGCGGCCTTCGTCGGGCTCCCAGCCGAGGCCATTATCAGCCTGGCTCAAGCACTGCACGAGACTCCCCGCGCCGTCATTTACGGACGCATGGGCACCTGCGTTCAGCCTTTCGGCGCACTGGCAACCTGGCTGATCGACGCCGTCAACCTGCTGACCGGACACATGGACGTCCTGGGCGGAGCCATGTTCGCAACCCCCGCTGTCGATCTGGCTGGGCTTGCGAGCACGTTGGGTCAGACCGGCGCGTTCAATCGCTGGCAGAGCAGAGTGGGCGGGCGCCCGGAATTCAACGGCGAGCTGCCCGTCGCCGCTTTCGCCGAAGAGCTCGAGACGCCGGGCAAGGGTCAAATCAAAGGGCTCATCGTGCACGCCGGCAATCCGGTGCTTTCCCTGCCCAATGGCAAGCGCCTGGCGCGTGCCTTCGACGAGCTGGAGCTGATGGTTGCAGTCGACATCTACCGAAACGAGACCACGCGCCACGCCCACTACATCTTGCCGCCGAGCTTCGGCTTCGAGCACGATCAGTTCGCGCTGCTCTCCCAAGCGCTGGGCGTACGCAACACGGTGCAATACGCGCCCGCGCTGATGCCGCCTCCAGCGGAGTGTCGCCATGATTTCGAGATCCTCGGCGAGCTGTGCGTGCGACTGGCGAAGGCGCGCAGCCCGCTGCTCGGCCGGGTGGCGCGATGGGGCTTTGGGGTGCTGAAGCAGATCGGGCCCGCGCGGGTGTTGGACCTCCTGCTGCGTTTCGGCCCCCACGGCCTACGCTTGCAGCAACTCCTCGCGACGCCCTCGGGGCTCGACCTGGGTCCCCTCGAGCCGCGCCTCGCGCAGGTCGTTCGCCACCCCGACGGAAAGGTTCAACTCGCGGCGGCGCCCCTGCTTGGCGATCTTGCGCGCCTCGAGGCGGCCGTTGCGTCCAAGGCGGTGCATCCGACCTTATCCCTGATCACCCGGCGTACCCTGCGCAGCAACAACTCCTGGATGCACAACAGCCAGCGCCTCGTGAAGGGCAAGCCGCGCTGCACCTTGGAGATCCACCCAAGGGACGCAAAGCAGCGCAACCTGTCCGAGGGCGGGTTGGCCACGGTGCGCACCGCCGTGGGCCAAGTGACGCTCCCAGTCACGATCAGCGAACGCATGCGGCCCGGAGTCGTGAGCATGCCCCACGGCTTCGGCCACGACTTGCCCGGCAGCCAGCTCCGGGTTGCCAAGGCCCACCCAGGCGTCTGCATCAACGACGTCTGCGACGACAGCGCCGTCGAGGGTTTGACCCACACCGGCGTGCTCAGCGGCATCGAGGTCGAAGTGCAAGCCGCGGTCACCCAAGACGCGCGCGCACCCAACGCCACGCAGCCGCGCTAGCGCAGCCACGGGCAGCTCAGGCCGGGGCGTCGTGCCAACCATCGGGACACTGACCGCTGCGCTTCGAGGAAAACCAAGTGTCCGGCGGCCTCATCTGGTTCCTGCTGAACATCGAGAAAAAAATTTGGAACAATCTCGAACGTGGGACGTCGAAGGGGACGGGAAGAAAATCGTCCCTCTTGTTTGCACTGCGGCGCCTGCTGCGTCATATAGGAAACCTCACATGTCACAGCTATCCCACAAGCCATGTACCGAGCCGACGCGGAAGCCCGCGCTCAGGCCGACGTGCGTGGTCCGTTTGGAGGCCAAGGCGTAACCGGGAAAGTATTTGAGAGCTTCATTTAAGGAGCTTTTGAAGGCCGCCCCGGAACACCACCGGGAGCGGCCTTCTTCAATGTCGGACTCTGCGTAAGTCCGTAGGCACCGCTGCGCCCATTGCGATTTCGGACTCTGCGTAGTCCGCGGGCAGCGCTGCGCCCATTGATGGATCCAGCAAGAAAATAGGTCTGAAGTGTTTGTTGGCGGCATGCCGGGTTCTTACCCCGAGCGGCGCGGGTTCGATTCCCGCCGGACCTACCGAGACGTGGTGGAAGCGGCAACATGGCGCGCTCTGAACGCGACCGATCCAGGTTCGAATCCTGGCGTCTCGACCCATCGAGAAGGCGACTTCTCGGATCTTTGACAATCGAGTTCCAAGAGAATCCCGGGCGCAGTCCCGGGCAAGTGCCCGTGTCGCGAGTGGTCGCGTCTCGGTTTCGTATTCCGAGCGTACCGGTTCGACTCCGGTCGCGGGCTCCGTTCTGTCGCGCGCAACGTCAGAGCTCCCGTCCGCATGGAGCGGCCTCGGTCTTCTAAACCGAGCGGTTCGGGTTCGAGTCCCGACGGGAGTGCCAACCCGATTCAAGCAGCGAAACGTTCATGTCCCGGTTCGACGGCATCGGCGGTCGGTCTGCAACACCGGCTTCGAGGGTTCAACTCCCTCCCGGGACTCCGAGACCCTGTCGACGGGACTTCGCGTTCTGTGGCTTGAAGACGCGAGCAGCCCGGCCGCCAGGGTCACCACTTCCTCGTCTCGCTGGATCGCGAGCACGACCCTCCGAAGGTCGTTGTCCGAGTTCGACTCTCGGCGGGGAAACCAAAGTCTTTCAGCGTGTAGCGTAATGGTTGCGCACTCCGTTTGGGCCGGAGAAGAGCGAGTTCGATTCTCGCCTCGCTGACCACGTCGACGTGGCGGAATTGGCATACGCGCCGGGCCGAGGACCCGGGCCGAGAGGTATCCGGGTTCGACTCCCGGCGTCGACACCCTGCGCTCGTACCCCAATTGGCAGAGGGCCCGGCTTCAAACCCCGGTCAGTGTCGGTTCGAATCCGACCGAGCGCACCCACGCTCGCGAGGTGCGTCTTCGGTCCGCCGATTCTCGGCGAGTCGGACATAGTGAGGACCGGCGCAGGACGCGTAGAAACGTCAGCCAGACAGCATGACTTGGAGATAGAACGACGAGGTGTCACCCACGATCACCGACACTCCGGGGTTCCAGTCACGGTTGGAGGCGGTGGAAGCAGTTCCGGCAAGCTGGTCACTGCATGCGCGACCGACGCGCACTGCGAAAGCGGTGAGAAATGCTGCAGCATCACCGGCGTTTGCTACGATTCTTCGCTGCCGGTCTTGTGTTCGTTCCCGCCTCCGGGCAGCAGCGTCCCCTGCCTGAACGACTCCCACTGCCTTGACGGCGTTGAGTATTGCTCCGGAGCAGGATGCACGGGCCCTGGAGGCTGCGTTTCGATGCCCGGAACCGGTTCCTGCACCGGCGAGTTCACGCCCGTGTGTGGCTGCAACGGCAAGACGTATACAAATGCCGCGTGCGCCTCGGTGGAGGGGGCCCGACTAGCGCACGATGGGCAATGCCCGTGAGCGCTACAGGGTTCGAGGCCGAGTGAGCTACGTTCGAACGGGCCGCGCCCAGTCCTGTGAAGCGATCCCCAAAACTGCAGCCAACCTCCCAGGTTCGGCAATCCTAGGCGCTTACGCTATGTTGTCGTCATGGCCGATGGCGCGACAGGCGGCGAACCGCGAAGCATCCGTATCGACGGGACCGTGCGGGCCGTGAGCCAGCCTGTTGAAAGCTCGGTCACAGGTTGGAAGGCGGCGGCAATTCACTACAGCGCGAGCTCCAACAAGCGCGAGACGGATTCCAGTGGGCGGTCGACCACTCGACGCGTGCATTTGGGGACTGCGGACGTCTCCGGCGACTTGATCATCGACACCCAGCAGGGCGTGATCCGGGCAGCGGCGGGATCGTTCATCTTCGACGTGGGTCAGATTGAGGACGTGCCTCTTCCGTCTACAGGGCGTTTGCCTCCCGAGCTAGAGGCGAAGACCGGCGGCCAGCTGGAGGCCTGGCTCGTGGGGGAGAGAACGCTGAACGTAGGAGATCCAGTCGAGCTTGTTGGTACCGTGCGGCCCAGCGCAGATCCGATCTGCGCCTTCGAGGTGGTGCCCCAGACAGGGACGCGCATCCGCGACAGGAGTCTCGACGACATGGCGGATGACTTGGAGGCGATGGGCGTCGATCCCAAGGCGAAGGGACGAGTCGCCATGATCGTGATGGGCGTTGCCTTTGGCATCGTGTTGCTTGCGCTGGCCGCCGTCGTGTTCAATTTGGCGAGCTGAACCCGCCCGTCCTGCCCATGTACTTGCTGATCGGCATTTGGGGCTCGAGCCACGCGGTTCCGATGAGCGACAGGCAGAGCCGCGGGACCGCTGTCGACAGCGTGATTGAAGCCTGGTGATTGGGCGGCCCGCATGCCGTCTCGCTGGGGGCGCCGCCTTGCTCGCGACCGCGTTACATGCTGAGCTTCATGCATGCGCTTCTGGTTGTTGGTGATCGCGATCTCCTGCGCTGGGTGTGGCTCGGGAGAGGGCGGAGCCGACGTGACTTCCACCGGAGCTGCGGTCGAGAGCTGCAAGAATCAGTTCTCACCCAGCGCGGGGTATGGCTGGGAAGACGATCTGGTGGTGAACACTGCACCGCCGGGCGGCGGCGCACCCCCGGCGATCCCACCGAAAGATCGTGCGGCATCTGAATGTGTGGCGGCGGGTCAGCCAGCGTCTAGTTGTGACGCCAACCTCTTGATGACTCGCGACGCGGCGTTGTGCGTGGCAAAGAGCCTGGGATTGTCGTCGGGGATCGCGGCGTGGAAGGCGGGCATCACTCACCATTTCGGGCTCCAACGAATCGTGTGGAACGTCGCGAGTACCATCCAAGACGACGGGCAAGGCAGCCAGTCCGGCAACATGGTGGCCATCGACGCGATTAGCGGAACGAAGTTCGGCGAAAGCACATGGAGCTCAACTCCATAGCCCCGCGGTCCTCGGTCATCGTTCCGAAGGGACCGCGTATTGAGCAAAGTGCGCGCGTGAGTGGCAGGTCGCTGTGTGGCGCCTGGCGACGTTTGCCATGAACCAACGAACGAATCACGCTTCAGTCCATGGGTGCATGCTCGCCAACTGGGTGCGCATCGGAGGCTAGTACGAGTGAAAACAAGAAGGAGCTGGAGCGGCCCGCCGGGGCTATCGCCCAAACTGAAAGGGGCGAAGCTCCTTCTCCCATTCTGGTCCTCCAGCGTATTGCTCCTGTTTTCTTGTCACAGTGAGGGTTGGCTCCAACTTCGCGGCCGCGTGGTGTCTGCTGCCGATCAGTCTGCCTTGGGCGATTCCGAAGTGTTCCTGCGCTTCCACGTGAGTGACGCCGCGTGGGATCAGACCTGCGAAGACGCGCGTGCTGGCGCAGATGAATTCCAGCTCTTTCGTGCGGATGAGACGGGCAGATTCGACACCGGGGGCAGCGTCTACGGTGGAGGTGTCCCGGGCTGCAGTTCCTGCAGCCGCGGCGTGCTCTGCGTCGGACACGCTGGCTTTCGCACACAGCGCATTCGTTTCGACGACTGCGACGACTGGAAGATCGCAAGTGGCGAAGAGCAACTCGTGATCCGTCTCGAGCCCGAGTAGCTTTTGGCGCCCAAGGTGAGAAAACGGCTGGGCTGCGCCAAGTGCGCGTCGATGACCTACCTGCCCGTGCCTCGCACGGGTGCGTCGATTCTCCACAGCTTTCCGCCCGCGGACACGAACACGGGGAGCTTGTGAAGCAGGCTTATGTAAACGTGGGTCTCCAGGGGCCGATCCGATATCAGGGTCGACGTCACGATTGCATTCGGAGCGGGGCCAGGCTCGAACGGCATGACGAGGCATCCCTTGCTCAACGGATACGTCTCGAGGATTCGAGTGCCGTCGGCAGACACGTGAATGCGCGCGTGGCCGCCGATGACGACTTCGCCGTGACGCTGGTGCGCGGCGAGCAGGTACACCAGCCAACCGTCGCGCCCGATCATCGACGCCGGCAAAACGGCGTGATTGTAGCGGCGGTCGCACGAGGGAAAGCGCGCCTTCTTGGCGGTCTCGACCGCGCGAACCATGGCAATGCTGTCGGCGTCCAGAGGGGCCGGCGGTTCGACGGCTGCATGTCGGGGCGTTAGGTGCCCACCTGAAAACTGGACGCGATACTTCGACTCCGGGCCGTCAGCGCCGGGAGCCCAGAAGTCCACGGTCCAGCCGTCGCTGGTTTTCGTCGTCACCCAACCACGTACACCGGCATTCTTGGCAATGTTCGGTTTGGCGAGGTCCGTGGCGCGAGCGGACACCAGATCGCTCTCATAGATGGCGGTACCCAAGAGCGAAACGTCCTCGTCCACCAGACGTATTTCGGGCCGGGACCTACTCTCGCCAGTTCCGGGCCCCGGCGTGCACGCGGCCGCAGCAATCGCAATGAGTATGACCGCCCGTCGCACGCTCGTAGCGTATCTCGGATGCGGGCAATCCGCCCGCGGTGAGACCACCGAAGGCGATTACCTGGTCGTGCAGTTCTTCGGAATAGCTTGGCCGCGCGTCGCTGGCGACTACTGCTAGCCGCGCCTCTCGAAGTCGATGAAATCGTCGGAGCGCCCTGTCTCAGTAAAGCCGTGAAGTCGATAGAAGTGCTGGGCGTCGCTCATCCGAGATGTGTGCAAACGGAGCGGCTTGTTGCTTGCCTTGGCCCGAGCGATTTCCATGCGGAGCACGCGGGAACCGATTCCTTGGCGCTGAAAGCGCGGCAGAAGCATCAGGTCGTCGATGTGAATGTGGTCACCATGGGCTGCGGTGGAAATCGCGCCGATGGCTTGCCCGGCGAGCTCGATGATTCGGTACCCGCCGCGGCCGAGTTTCGCGGCCAGCCGCTCCCGCTTGACCCGGTCGTCCCACGCACCGAAAAGGCGGACCGCCAGAGCCTCATAGGCTGCGCGGTTCAGCTCGTGAACGAAGGCGTGGTCTGAGACCGATGCAGGGCGGAGCGTGATGTCCATGGCGGAGGTCTGCTTGCGCCAATCGTTCCCCCAATTCCGAACGCGGGCAAGGCCTGGATCAGTGCGCGCCAGTTGTCAGGAATGAGGCCTTCCGGCATGCCCCAGGTGATCGACCACCGCGACGACCCGATGCTGGACAGCTGCGTTGCGAACACCGTTTGCCCTGAACCCACAAACGAATCAGGCTTCTGTCCATGGGTGCACACGGGTTCCAGCGCCGCGTTCGCTGGCAGCTCGCTGTGTGGTGCCTCGCCTTCATGGCCGTGACGGCGTGTCACAACGAAGGGTATCTGCGGCTGCGCGGGCAGGTGCGGTCTGCGGAGGACGACAGTCCAGTTCCGGCAGCGGAGCTGCACCTGCGCTTCGATCTGGGCGGCTCTGCGTGGGATCTCACATGTGAAGACGCACGCGCCTCGGCACATCCTTCAGATCTCTTTCGTTCAGACGCAGACGGGAAATTCGACATCGGGAACCAGGTGTACGGACCTGGCGGACCGGGCTGCAGTTCGTGCAAACGCGGCATTCTCTGCGTCGGCCACCCCGGCTTCCAAACCCAACGCATTGAATTCGACGACTGCGACGACGGGAGCATTTCAGGCGGCGAAGACCAACTTGTCGTTCTTCTCGGGCCCGATTGAGCGCCGCATCGGCAGGTCCGGCTTGCGGCGGTACTGCGGCGGGATAGCGGCGTGCGGTTCTCGTCCGCCTAGCGACCGGGACCAGCAGCGTCATCGACGCCCGAGAACCCGCTTCACCAGCGCGGCAGTATCTGCGTTGACCTCGTGCCCGCCACAGATAGCGTCAACGGCGAGCAGCAGTTCGTCGTAGTTAGCCGTCGCGCTCAGAAGCTGCATCACCTCGTCACCGTTGAACCACTGCTGGATGATATCGTCGTCGTGCGCGAGGCCCTCCTCCACGAGGGTGACGATCTTGGCCTTCGAGTAAGGCCCAGCCTCCCGCCACGCTCCGGCGAGTTGTTCGGTTGGATCGTAGATGGTGTGGGCACCCACGACCTGGAGCCAATTGAACGAGGGCGCGTCGTCCACCTGGTACCGGTACTCCGCGGTGGAGGAGAAGAGATGCTCGGTCATCCAGAACCTCTTCATGACGGCGAGACGAGTCGGCTTGAACTCCGGAAAGCTGCGGACGATCGCGGGCGCGCCCGAGGTGATGGTGATCAGTCGGTCGGCTGCCTCACTGCTCGGTGCCTGGATGCGCATCCGAGAATGTTCGCCCAACGATTGCGCCGTTCAGCAGCGAGCGCCAGGAACAGCATCACCAACAATATCACGCAAGCGCGGGAGTGACGGCAAGGTGGGGCCTGCGTGCGAAAAAGTACCGGTGTGGCTGGCCCGGCATTTGGTCGAGCGGTCTGAGATTCAAGATCTTGAGAAAACCCGAGCGCGCCGCCGGGGTAAGAGGCAGTTCCAATGCGCGACTCTGGCCTGCAATGCTGATGCGAACCACACCAGTCGGACGGCCATCGCGGTCAACGATGCGCACAAGCTCTGGCATTCGGTCGCTGTTGTCGCGCATTGCGCTCGCTTGGATACCGTCCCGGTAGGCCGCGCCTGACCCTTGCCAGACCGACGACGAGATGACCGACGATATCACGCAAGCTCAGGTTGGCGGTGCACTTCGAAGGCCACACATGCGCGCGCCTGTACGAATGCTCGCCGCGTAGGTGTTGGTGCGGGAACCCCGAGGCTGTCGCGTCCCAGGCCGTCGGTTGGTCGCGCTACGGATTGAGGCGTTCAGCAGTGAACACCAGAATCCAGACGACTTGATGAGCGAATGGGCATTGAGTACCGTCAGCGGTGCACGGCAGGCAACGCGGAATGGTGTCACCCTCAATCACTGACACGCCGGGCGACCTTAAGTCGGGGGCCGTACAGCTTCACTTCGAGGAGGTCGTCGCTGGAAACCCCGAGCGCGGGTTG
>CBDUPW010000084.1:0-25224 GCA_965369205.1 uncultured Polyangiaceae bacterium
TTCGGCAGGTCCGCCACCTTTCCGTGCATGCGCGCGATGGTCTTCCAGCGCCCCGTGGAAGCCCCCGACGGCGCGTCTCCGATGGCACAGGTGGTCGTCGCTCTACCGTGCTGTGCGGCGGCAGTTCTTTCACCGACGCCGAGCGAAGCTGCCGCGCCAACAGCGCCAACTAGAGCGACAAACCATACTTTCGAGTCTTTGCGCATGAGGCCGTCCTTTCCGTAAGCCGCGAAGAATAGCAGAAGGAAGCCGTTGGCTGCATGACGAACGGCAGCTGCGCTCGCGGCGCGGAACCTGCCCTTCGATCTCGCCGCTCTCGCTTACCGGGTCGTGCAGAGATGCATTGCCTTCCTCCTGGGCAGTGCACGGGCTACTTGCTGATGCGTAGACTGCGACCTGGCGCCACCGGCACGTCGGGCAAGCACACCGTGTTGCCCCAACCGTTCGACCCTGGCAGCCGGCGCGAGGACTCCGAGCCTGCCAGTCGCAGATCGTGGGCGCGTAGCCAACGCAGCGGGCGGTACACCGACAGCACCTGATGCGTCGCTGTGTGGATGCCGACCCCCGTCACGCGCCGTCCGACGAGCCACTCTGGTCCAACGGCAGGGCCGAGCCGCATTTGGCCGAGTTCGTCAGAGCTCAAAGAGCGCGAATTGCCAGGGCCACCGCCCAAATGAACCCGGCCGTCGTCGATGGCGGCAAAGCATGCCATCGGCGGACTGGCGTCGTTGAGCGAAGCGCGCACCAACACGAAGCGCGCATCGGGGTCGGCCGCAAGCTCCACGTGGTCCGCCAGCGAAAGCACCGCCGTGCCGGAGAAAGCGCCGAGTCCGAACCACACCAACAGCACGAACGCCGGAAACGACACTAGCGTGATGGAAGCGGCCTCTTCCGTGCTGCGCTTGCGAGTTGTTGCACCGAACAGCTCTCTCTGCGCATGCCCGACAGAGTCCGCAACTCGGCGCAAGACGTCGCTGCCGGCCAGGTTGTCCGCCGCGCAATAGTCGCAGCGCAGGACGGCCGCCACTTTCGTCGGCAGCGGCCCGCCGCATACGCGGCAGCCCAGTCCACCTTCCGGAAACGTGAGTGCGGTCCAACGGCGCGCCGCGTTTGCTGTGACTGCCCCGAGCACGAGACCTCCCGCGATGCTCAGCGGCGGCACGATGAGCGCAGACGCTACCCCGAACGCGACCCATCCGATCCAATCCTCGTCGCCTAGGCGACTGACGTAGCCGTACCATGCGCAGATCAAGCCAATGGCGGTGAGCCCGACGCTGAGCAGTAAGAGCGTCAGCATCCATAGGCGCCTTCGACTGGACGCCAGAGCCGTCACGCCGGAAATCTGACGCTCCGAAGCGTCTTTTTCGGCGACGTGTTGCGCGGCACGCTGCAGCGCGCCGGCGATGCTCTCTGGCACCGGGCGTTCGGTGTGGCAATGTGCACAATGCGTCCGACTAGGATTCGAGATGCACAATGCCATCGGGCTGCCGCACGCCGTGCAGGCCAGCACGGCGGGTGGCCGCGCCGCCAGCTCCGGGGCACCCGCTTCACTCTCGAACCCGCGCCTGCGCAGGCCTGCTGACAGCGCCGCCGCGCCAATAACGGCAACGAACGGCGCCAGCGCGAGGAGCACCAGCCCAAAAGGCAGCGCTTCACGCGATGCCGCGCGGACACCGAGCACCGAAAGCACCACTGCCACGCCGCCAGCAAGCACAGCAGTCAGACAGCCAAACCCGCCCAGCAGGCGCAGGTTGCGGCCATCTTTCAACTGCGTCGACATGGAGCCTGGCCCGCAAACATAGCGCAGTCAGCGAAGCGGCGCGCAGCTTCGGCTTGCACGCTGCCCGCGAACCCTCTGGCGGTAGCTCCCACTGTTTGGAGGTCGAAGCATGTCTCTCGAGAGAAGCACCGGAGGCCAAGCCGAGCCGCGTTCACTTGATGGAATCACGGCTGATTTGGGCCCTGAAGAGGGCGAGGGTACTCTACGGCCCGTCGAACTTCTGGATCCAGGCCAGGTCGCGTTCCACCGCTGGCGCCGGACCGGCGCAGTTGAAGTAAACGCCATCCAGGCCCGATTCGCTCAGTTTGAGAACCAATTCGTGGCCGGACAATACTTCGACGCGTGCAGGTGGCGCGCGGAGGGCCGAGCGTTGCTGCACGAAGCGTTGAGCGCAATCCTCGCCGGTGAAAACAGCTGCGCAACGCTTGGCGCCGTCATTGGCCAGTACGAGGGCGTCGTCGTCCCAAAGAACGCGCCAGCCTGCGAACCTACGTAGCCGCGCGCCGGGATTGCGTACGGTCAACGAATCCACGAGGATCTTCTCCACGATAACGGCCTGCGCCATTTGTCGCAGCCGACGGATCGCGGCGCCCTTCACGTAAAGAACGTGCGGCGCGCAGGGATCGAGACGCAGCTGCAACGTGCGTCTCCCGAGCTCTTCGCTAGCGAAGAGCGCACCTAGGAACTTCAGAGTGTGATCGAGCGGCCAATGCGCCCGGCAGGAATCGAGCACGCCCGGACTGGAGAACAGCGTCAACCCGTGTCCCTCGGGCATCGGATCGCGCACGACCAACAACTCGCCGCCTTGCAGGGTGGCAGGCACGAGCCACGCATCGTGCTCCGCAATCAACCGAAACAATTCGTGTTCTTGGGGCGAAGCTGAGCTCTTGGCGCGAGAACCGTGGACCCCGCGCAGCCGCAATAGTTCGTCGTGCAGCGCGGCAGCGTTGTCGACAGGCTGGTTCGGGCGGTTGGTGACTGTCACGTAGCGCGGTCGCTTTGTCTGCCGCCCCAATTGCCGACCTGAAGTTCGGCGATGGTCTGTTGCTGCCAAGACATTTGACGGCGCGTCACCTGGGCGGGTATGGACCTTTGCGTCCAAGAGGGGTCAGGCGCATTGTCGTCGGCGCTAGTTGCCGCCAAGCGCCTCTTTGACGTCCTTCTTGGAGAGCTCGTCTAACGGGCTCGCGCCGGGTTTCAGCCCCTTGAGCTTGCCGATGTAGCGAAACTTGCCGTCGACATAGGCGAAGGACCAGAGGCTGGAGCCGATGGTCTTGCCTGGCTCGACACAGTTGATCGTGTAGATCGGGATCGGCTTCTGCATGGCGCGGATGGCCGTCTCCTGCAGTGCGTTCGACTCGTCGTCATCCGGGCTCGTGTGTTTTTCGATCAAGATCTCGGTCTTGCCCTTGAGCTGGGCCGCTTTGAAGAAGCCTCCGATCGTGCCGAGCTTCGGAACCTCGGCGCTGTAGTCCGC
Organism: uncultured Polyangiaceae bacterium; assembly: GCA_965369205.1. Classification (GTDB taxonomy): domain Bacteria; phylum Myxococcota_A; class Polyangia; order Polyangiales; family Polyangiaceae; genus JACKEA01. Next base: position 3,258 of record CBDUPW010000084.1, read on the forward strand.
GCTGACCTTTGCGGCGTTCTCCGGGCCGAACGTTGCGGTGAAGAACGCTCCCGGGTCCTCCAGCGCGAGGTCCCGGCCCATCTTGGCCGCGTCACCGGCACTTGCCGCGGCCAGATCCGTGGCCAGCTGTTTCAGTCCGGCCTCGGACTCCGGATAGCTCTTGCTCGCGCCGGGCAGCTTGCAAGCCAGCAGTGTGAGCAGCACTCCAAAAACCATCACGAGCGGACGCAGAGTCTTCATGGATCCATTCCCCTCCAGGTTTGCGAGGATACACCAGTCGTCGGTGATGCCATAGCCCGGACGATGACGATCTGCTCGCGACTGGAATCGCAGTCCGCGCCGTGGCATGTGCAGAGGCATGAACAAGTGGGTCGCCAGTTTTTGGGGGATCAGCACGTTGGCTGCACTCTGCGTTTTTGCGTGTTCCGCCGACGGCGGGGGAGCCAATACCGGCGGCGCGGCTGGCAGCGGCGGCGCCGCGAGCGGCGGCGGTTCGGCAACCGGCGGGGCGATCGGTCTAGACGGCGGACCCGTGGATGCCTCGCTTCCGCCCGCTGTCGCGCAGCTCAAAGGAAAAGTCGTTGCACCACAAGGCACGATGCCGATCTCGGGTGCGTTGGTCTACCTTGGGCCGAGCGATCCGATCCCTGATGGAACCTATTGCGATCGTTGTGTGGCGCTTCCACCCGGGGTGCCGTTCACGTTCACCAAACCGGACGGAACCTTCGACTTGGGGGCATACACCACCGGTACCCAATCATTGGTAGTGCAGAAAGGGCAGTTCCGGCGCATTCGCAACATCGATGTGACACCCGGAGACGTGAGCGTTCCCATCGAACTCACGACCTTGCCCAAGAAGACGGACGTCGCCGCCGGAGACAACATCCCCAAGATGGCGGTAGTCCAGGGCGCGTGGGACGCCCTGGAGGTGACCCTGGCGAAGCTCGGCTTGGGCGAACTGGAGCCAGGGTTTCTGGGCATTGGCAGTCAACTCAAGGCCGGTTCGGCATCGTTCACCATGGTGACCAACCGCAACGCTTTCCTGTCCAACCCGGCGGAACTGGCCAAGTATCACGTCGTTTTCATTCCCTGTCACAACAACGGTGGCGGCGCATCTTGCGACGACACGACTTCGGGGGACGCGACGATTCAGAAGAACCTGCAAGACTTCGTAGCGGCAGGCGGCAAGCTTTACGTCACGGATTACTCCTACGACTATTTGGCCCAACCGTTCCCGGGCTACGTGGACTGGATCGGCCAAACGAGTCAAATCGGTTCGGCGTGCCAGGGCGATTCGTACAACGCAGCCGCGACGATCAAAGACCCATCCATGCAGAGTTGGTTGGCGGCTCTTGGCGTGTCCGCGTTCGAGGTAGAAGACAGCTGGACCATCATCGACAAGGTCAACGCAGTGCAAACGACGGACCTCGACGGCAATCCAACGACGGTGACGCCGACCGTGTGGGTCGAAGGCGCAGTGCCCAGTCACGGTACCAAGCCCACGACGGTGAGCTTCGTGCGTTCGTGCGGGCGGGTGCTGTTCAGCACGTACCACACAGAGGCCGGGAACGCGCCGCCCAACAGCCCGCTCAAGCCGCAAGAGGCGGCGCTGCTCTATGTGCTGCTGGAAGTGGGAGTCTGCGTCACGCCGTCGGTACCTCGCTGAGGGGTTGGGGCGGAGCGCGCCACGCGAAGCGCTGAGGGGACGCGCTACCAGCTCCGCCGAGTCTGGCCCCCCTCGAAAGGTCCGACTAGCTCCGAGGTGATCCAACCGCCGTAGAAGCCGCCGACCTCGGCGCACCCAACTTTGTCATCTCAGAAATCAGAATTGGGCAGGCGGGTCAGTTCTGATCATAAGAGACAATGAAATCACTCACTGGGATCGTCTGGTACCAACGAGTGGTGTACATGAGCTGGGTCCCTGTGGGTGACGCGACCGCTTTGGACGTTGCGTTGTAATCGTAGTTTCCATAGTCGTAGATCGGACTGCGATGATAGCCCCAGTGTTCCATTGTGGTTTGACCATCGTAACGAATCTGCAGAGCAAAGAGCTGCGCCCCCTTGTAGGCCGAAATATAGGCCCAACCAGGGCGCAGAATATTGCGACAGGAAAGGTGACCATTCCCGGTCTGCGCTCCCAGCGAAACCGAGTGGATCGAATTGTCTCGGAACCGAACCACGTCTACCGTGTCGTTCGCGAGCCCAACGAATACGTCCTCTCCATTGTTGTCAATGCAGAAGTCGCCATGGTTGCCGTTACCCAGTACACGAAAGTTCGTGAGATCCCGGTCGTACGCGAACAGCGTCCCACCGTATTGACCAGCAACATACTCTCCGAGCTGGCTGATGCCTGCCCAGTTTAGAGTTCCCTTGGGATCGGGGGTTGCAATGGGCCCTGCGACAACGGACCGTGCTTGAACATCGAAAGTGATCAGTTTTATCTGGTCACCGAGCAGAATGACGAAACGATCTTGGTTGTCGAGCGAGCCCTCCGAATTCCCGATGGAGATTGCAGCGTACGCGGAAAAAGTCGCCAACACCTCTTCGCCTCCGGTAGCCACATTGTACCGAACGAACTGATTGCCTCGGCATCCGTAGATAATGTCTGGATTTACGTTGCTCCACATCCACTCTGAGTTGACCGGAGCCTGCGCGATGAACGCCCCACTCGAGGCATCGTAAATGTCGGCGTGATTCATCCCGTATCTGGTTTCGTCGATGTTCCAGGCAGAGCGCCTAGAATACGCGTGGCGCAAGTCGTTGTCGGTGATTCGCCGGAGGGTAAAGCCCGGCAGGTCCCCCGCTGTGAGGGCTCCAACGGCTGGCGCCGAAGAGCTCGCGTTGGGGTCCGCCGGAGGGAACTGCGATGTAGACGGCGGATAGGAATAGGTGTTCGGTCCGGTCCCGGCGTCATTGCCAGCCTCGTGAGTCGCGTCTGGCCCGCTGTCTGGGATACTTGCTTCGCTCGCGCCGTCGTTGCCGCCTTCGTGAGCCATGTCAGGCTTCTGGGCGTCGAAGGTCTGCAAGGTGGCCGGGCCCTCACTAACCTCGCCCACACAGGCGGATACCAACAGGGCCGCAGCGCCAGTCGCGACATTCTTCATCCGCTTGCGATAAACGAGTACGCGCTTCATCCCAAGGCGCTACGCAAGTCCTGTGCCCGCTCACCTCGACGAAACCTATCCACGAGATATCCCCGCCGGGCGAAACCGGTCAGCTACATCTGGAAACTGAGAGTTTCCAGTGTCGATGATGGCTCAGGGGAACCCGTCATCCACCTGCCCACAGATTCGGGCGCGTGAGCGGCTCGGGCCGGGTGACCCGACGACGCGGCGGCGGCCGCTAATTCAATGTCCTAGTGGGCTATAGCGGCGGTGGGAGTTGAAGATCCCGGTGGGGTCGGGGATGTTGGTGAACGTCTTGTATGGCACTACCGAATTCGCTCCCGCGGCGTACGGCGTGGCCGGGTTCTCCTCGAGCACGTAGACCTTGTGACCGCCCCAGTCGCTGACGTACACGAACTTTCCGGTCGCATCGACTTCCGGGTGGACCAACTTCGTCGCTCCGACGATCTTAAGGTCGCTACGCATCTTGGCGTCAGCCATGACTGCGGGATCTTTTGAGAACTTCATGATGGAGGTCGTGTCCGTCGTGCTGAAGGTCTGGTCGGCCCAGACGCCCGTCGCTGACTCAAGTGTGTTTACGAAGAGCCCGGGGCCACCGGTTGCCACGGTGAACGAGTCGTTGGTGCCCGCAGCGGCCTTGTCCGCATTGAAGACCAGCAGCTGCGCGTCGCCGATGTGGATCGTAGCGCCGAAGGTCTCGTTGGCGTCGATGGTTCCACTCTTGTTGACGTCGAAGGTCCACAAGGCGCCAGGCCCGGGATGGGGCTTGGTGCCGCCATAGATCTTCAATTTCTCCGTCCAAGTGGCGACGTCGATCGCGGTCATGTGCCCGCTGCCTTGGGCGGTAGCGAAGAAGGTCTTCTGATCTTCTGAGTTGAAACCTTCGTGCAAGACCTGCCCCACGTTGGCGAGCCTCGAGACGGCAAAGGAACCGGAAGTTCCGGTATAGTCGACGCGCCAAGCCTCGCCGGCATCCTTGAGCAACATCAAGAAATACCCGCCGACGCCCGCTTTCTTGTACGAGACACCGTCGTATCCTATCCAACGCTGAGTCGCGTTGATGCCGGCAACGCGGCTGTCCTTCGCCGACAAGGTGCCCGCTGCCGAGGTGTCCACGTATTGGGCGACTTGCATGGTCGCCGTGTTGATGATCACGGCGCTAAACGGAATGTAGTTGCCCACGATCACGTGCAGCCCGTCGTCGGAAACGGCGATAGCGCGTGAGTCGATGCCGACTCGAACCCTGGCCAGCGGTTTGAGCGTGACCAGGTCCATTTTGTACAGGAAGCCGTCGCGTCCCACGTTGTAGACCCAGCGCTTGCGGGCGCCGACGATGCTCCCCGTGGAGGACATCGCGGGGTCGTAGGTGTAGCCGTGGGCGCGGTAAGAAGCGCTGATCTCGCCGACGAGCACTCCCTTCTTGCCGCCCGAGTCAGCTTTGCTGGCATCGAAGACAGCGATTTTACGGCTCTCGCGCTCGGTCACCAGCATCAGGTTCTCGAGATCGTGCGTTGCGGTGCTCACCGCAGGCAGGAGAGCTTCGACTTGGGCCAAAGTCACCGTGCAAGGCACATCCTGTTTCCCGTCGTCTTTGAGCCCGCCACATTCGGAGCCCGGGTACATGATGCGCACCGAGTTATTGATGTCCGTCGTGGTCCAGGTGAGCTTCGTCGTGTCTACCGGGCTTCTGAGGTAGGCGACCATCGCGCAGCTGTCTTCGTTGCTGCCCGCGAGATCCGGGAAGAACTTCGTGTCCATTGAGGTGCCAGGCTTACCTTTCGTAATCGTCTGCTTGAGCGCTTCGTCGGACAGACCGGCTATCTGGCCCCCCGGCAGCAAGTTCGGACCGAGGTTGCCTTGTCGATACACGCCGTGACAGCCTTGGCAGGCGTCCGCGTACACTTGGGCAACAGTCTTGCCGCCCTTGGTGTTGTAGGTCTTGAGGTCGTACTTGGTTGCGTCGCAGACAAACGGCGCGCCTCCCGCGCCCGCGACGCCAGCGCTGCCCGCCACGCCGCCGGCGCCTCCTGTCGCGCCGCCTGTGCCTCCGGTCGCGCCGCCTGTGCCTCCTGTCGCGCCGCCTGTGCCTCCGGTCACGGATCCTGCTGCGCCCGCCGCGTCCGCTTTCCCTCCCGAGCCGCCGCCCTGGTCATCTCCGCAAGCGGTGAGACCCGTGAGTCCAGAACCAAGCGTGACGAGAGTGAGGCACAAGTACGTGTGTTTCATTGGCCAGTCCCTTCTTCTGTTCGGTCAGAGCGCGCCGGAAAAGCGGAGCTCTGAATCAACGGACGCGGTGGTCCGTTGATTGCCAGGAGGAGGATGTCGGCTCAAGCGAAACCTTCGCGCGCGCCAGGGTGCGTCGTCAGCTCACTGCGCAACTTTCGCGGCCGAACCTATCCAGATGAGATGGGTCAACGTTCGCCGCTGATCGTTGTCAGCGGCAGGACTTGCACACCGCAAGAGCGCTGGGCCGCCTTCGTCGCCGAGCCGCAAGAACGCGAGTTTTTTTCGCGAAGGATGGGGCGCTGTGCTCGATGGTGGGTAGGTTCCCGCCGTGACGCGGCCCCGGATGAAATCGCGGACTCAGTCCAGCCCGTCGCTCCGCGCTGAGGACAACGAGCCAAACTACCTCGGCTGATACGCACCGCAGGGCAGCACGGCCCCGGCGACGACCATCCCGAAGGGGCCGTAGATTTCCGATGGCAGCTTCGATGCTTTCACGGCACCCGTCGAATCGAAAACGAAGAGATCCGCCAACGTGGTCCCGCTGCCGTTTTCGTAGTCTGCGGTGTAGATCAGACCGGTGTTGTCGATGGTCAGGGGCACCGCGAAGAACAACCCCGGATCCGTGATGGTGCTGATCACGGTGGTCGGTGACTTCGGAGTGATGCGCACGACGCCCACTCCGCTGCCCACAGCCGCGAGGATGTTGCCGTCCGCTGCAAATTGTAGACCTTCCACGTTGCCGGCGATGTTGAGGGTATCCAATGGTTTCAGGGTGACCTTGTCCACTTTGTAGATGGCACTGCCCGCGCCGCCGCCAAGCTGGCTGCCAATGTACAAGTTGCCGTCTGGGTCACAGGTCACTCCGGTGAGGTTGCCCGTCGGCATCTTGAAAGTGGTGAGGTACGTGTAGTTGGCGTCGTATTTGTGGATCTCGTCCGTTCCGCCAGTCGCCGTGGTCGTATAGAGGTTGCCGGCAAGATCGAAGATCACGTTTTCCGTCGGTTGCGACTTCGTCTTCGGGTGACACTCGACCACGACGCCGGGTTTGGAGAAGATGCAAAACTGGTCGACGCCGGCCACTACCAGGCGCCCCTTGGCGTCGAACACCATGCCCGCAGGCCCATCGCCGAAGGGTTGACCCGGAGCTGGCATCACGGTGCCGAAGGCCGGATGGGTCCAATCCGATACTGGGTTCAAGTTGGAGTCGAACTCGTAGACCTTCGCGTTGCGCGAGCCGGCCACGTAGATGTTGCCATCGGGGAACGCCCCACCGCCGTCGACGACAATGCTCGTGTCCGCGCCTGAGTCCAGGCCGGCGTCGCCGGTACCACCGCCGCCGGCGCTACCCGCCGTTCCTGAGTCCGAGACGCCCGCACCAGACCCACCGCTGCCGCAGCCCGCGCAACTTTCGTCATCGTCGCCGCCACAAGCCGTGGTCAGGCCGAAGCCCAGACTGAGAATGGACGCGACGAACCAGCCGGCTGCGGTGGGTCGGTACGATCGAGCTCGCACACGTGTATGGATCTTCCTGAGCTCGTTCATCGTTGCCTCCGCATCAGCCCAACCATCCTAAGCCATGCCGAAAGCCGTCGTTGCCGCGCGTCCCGCGCTGAATGGAGGATTACAGTCGTTTTGAACTGTTTCAGCGTCAGCGGTGAGCGTTGCTGAATGTAGGACGTTATCCTACATTGGAGCGATGCCTCGCGGGAAACGCATTGCCACTCTTCTCTCCCTCGTCAGTCTCGCCCTCGTCGGCGCGTGCTCCGCTTCGGACGCCACGCCCGCCGGTGCCGGCGACGGCAGCCGCGTTCCGAAGTTGCCGGGCGGGGCCGGCGGCAAAGCGGACAGCTACGTGAACAGCGCAGCGGCCGAGTACCTGTTCACAGGTAGTGCGCACATGACCACGCCCGCCGGTCTCGACGCGATGACAGCGGAAGAGCAAGAGGCCGCACTGAAGAAAGCGGCGGACATGCGGCTGAATAGCGTGGCTAGCGCCATCGTTAGCCACTTGCGCAGCCAGGCCAAGGCGATCAACGCCGAGATCCCCGACGAGCTGCCGCCCGAAATCGCCGAGTCGATCAAGGACGAAGACGAAGCCACGAAGAAACACATCCTGGAAAACTGGAAGACGCAGCAGGAAGTGTCCGCCGCAACGCGCTCAAGCAAACGACACCTCGAAACGATCCGCCAAGACGCCGACGGCAGCTACCTGTTCGACTTCGAGGTGGAAGGCCTGCTGTCGAGCAAACTCGCGACTAAGCTGTTCGCCGAGAGCAAGTCTTTCGACGTGACGGTCACTCAGTACGCCGAGCCGACATCCGAAGCCGTCAGGATAACCGCTGCGCTCTCGCCCTCGACGGACGGCTACCCGCGATACAACGAGCTGTTCCAGGATGGCATCTTCGACGTCGCGGTGCACGTGGGCGGTGACTACAACAAAGAGGAGGTTCGGCTTTGCTGCCCGGACAGCGCCGGGGCGATGCAGTGCCAAAAAGTCGCTTGCGACAACAGCTGCGAACCCGTTGCCGACGAGTGCTCATCGCCCGCCCCAGAGGGTTGCACCAAAGAGAAGCTGGGCGGGCGCATCGATCGCTGGACTGCCGAAAAGCTGGTCGAGGTTCTGCTGGATGAGGGTTTCGCGCACACCGCGGCAAGCTACCTGGATCTGAAGATCGACTCGCCGCCTTTCACCAAGAGCTTCGACTTTGGGGGCATGCCCGTCGAGGTACGCATCAAGATCGTCTTTCCGGAGATCGTGCCCTGCGGCTCCGAGAGCCAGCTCGTGGACAGTATGAAGGAGAGCCTGGCCACCAAGGAGCTCGTGATCTACGCCGGCCATGCCGGCCCCGGCGCTGGCTACGTACTGGACTACCAGCCGCGCACCGAACTCGACGACAGCGTGTGGAAGACGCTGCCAATGCCCGACCACTACCAGGTGCTGGCGATGTACGGCTGCGAGACGTATTCCACCTATGCCGATGCGATGTACGAAAACCCGGCCAAGAATGACGCCAACCTCGATGTGGTCAGCACCGTCGCCACTATGTGGACGAATATGGGACTGCCCGGCACCACCACACTGATGTTTGGCATGCTGATGCAAGAGAACGAGACCAAGCGTCACTTGCCGGTGAGCTGGCTCAATCTGCTTTCCTGGCTGAACCTTCAGGAACAGAACGCCCACACCCACTATGGCGTGCACGGCGTGGACTCGAGCCCGAAGATGAGTCCCTGGGTCTCGCAAGACAGCCTATGCGCGAGCTGTGAGCGCGACAGCGATTGCCCCGGCGGCGGCAACTTTTGCCTCAGCTTCCCCGACGGCTCTCGTGGTTGCGGCGCCGTGTGCACTGACGACGTTGGCTGCGGCGGCGGCTACAGCTGCATCGCCATCCCAGGACTAGAAGCGTCGGTGATTCCGAAGATGTGCGTGCCCAACGACGTCAGCTGTCAGTAGCCCCCAGCAACCCTCCTGAGTCCGCGCGTCACAGCTCGTAGCGCGGATCGCAAGGTCGCTGCATTGCTTCGAGGGCGGGCTGGTTGTCCTGGCTCCAGCGCTGCCAAGCGCTCTGAATCGTCGCCCACTCTTCCTCGGCGTAGGCCGAGGTGACCACGTCGCCAGTCGTCACGACGAGTGAGCGCTTTTCGCTGCGCGCCCTCGCTTCGATCGCGCCTATTTCGGCGGGTGGCTCGAGGGCCCCACTGCGGGCGCATTGCTTGAGAAATACATGCGCCGCGCCGCGCAGGCGCGCGTCCCCCAAGAGTCGAACGGCGCCCAACGCGGCGTGCCCGCGCAGCTGCATCACGCGATGTTCTAGCCCGGACGACCGCGTTTCCGGCGGCGTCTCCAAGTAGCGCTGCACCAGCTGTCGGCTTGCTTCCGGAGAGGGCGCTGTCGGCCAGACCGCGTAGGTGACCAAGCCAACACCGAGCCCTACGCCAAGCACGACCATCCAACCCCGCACGCTCATGCCATGACGATACATGCGGGGCGGCGCGCGACGCTACCCTCGGGCGTAGACAGGACAAGAGTCAAGTCGGGCTGTCGCTTGCGATGCACGGGGGCCTGTGGTGCCATGCTGCTCATGCGCGGTGTGAGCAGCGGGGTTGTCAATCATGTCGTGCTTGCAGCCATGCTCGCTGTCGGTGTCGCATGTGGCGGGAACGAAGAGGCTTCAGATGCAGATGGCGGCGTCAAGGATGCTGGCGCCGACGCACATTCACCGTGCGCGGCCGATGGGTGGCGTCACTTCGACGGCCAGGGCGACTTTTCCTTCCGCGCGCCGTGCAGCGTGACCGGAGGGCGCATGCAGGGCATCGATTCTCTGGTCGGAGAGTACAAGGACGTTGGCATGGCCTTCGGCTACGATTCTGGCGCTCACTCGAGTCCGCTGACGGAGTGGTCGACTCTCCCAGGCTATCTGAAGTCGCCCACGACCATCGACAGTCGTTCGGCGTACTTCGTCGTAGCCGAGGATCCCGCGGCTGCCGACGGCCTCACGTTTCTGATCGGTTTGCACGTGCCGGAAGTCGATGGAACCGGGCTTCGACTGACGATACGCGGTGGCGCGGACAGCGCGGCGCGCCGAGACGTACTGCGCGCGATCTTCGAGACCGTCGACTTTCCTTGAGCGGCATCTGCGACTGCGGGAGCCGCCGGACACGACCGTCGCGCCTCAATGGTCGCGCTTGCCGATTGGCATCTCCGCGTCGGTCCTGACCCGCTGATTGGGCTCGGGCGGGGCGCGCCGCGGACATTCTCCGCAGCTGCAGCTAGAACTCCAGCGAGGTGACTGGTTTTGTTGGTCGGACTGGCGCCGCGTGACGTGCCAGGGTAGGCACCGGGCGATGCAATCCGATGACGACGAGCTCGTCGCGACCGCCAAGCTGCTTGAGATCACGGAGGCACGGGTCGACGAGGCGCGGGCAGCCGGTGACCCGGAGTACCATGCCACGCTGCAGACCGTGCGGCGTACCATCTTGCAGTGCCTCGCGGCGGATCCCAAGACCGACGATCCGGTGAACGCGCTGGTCGTGTGGACCGAGCTGGGACGCGCGCTGTCTGGCACGCTCGACGAGGTTGGGGCGGGGCGGGGCTACATCAAGAAGCTCAGCTCGGCTTGGTTCGAGGAGCGGCGCGCGGCGCCTGGCGTGAAGCTCGATCGATGGGTCTACCCGCTCGATGTTCAGCGGCGGCTCGCGCCCGACGAGATCAAACGGGCGTTGCTCCGCGTGGACGAGGCGCTGACGCAGGCGTTGCCCGAGTTGGCTCGCGCGTCGAGCGAGGGCCCGAGCGGACGGCAGGCGCTGTTTCTCGCGGTGGTGAAGGGTTGGTTTCCCGTGGGGCTCGAACTGTTCCGTGCACTGCCCGCCGGGCAGACTGCCGATGAGGTCGAAGTGTTGGGCGCATTCTGGGCGTGGTGCCTGCGCTACTTGCCCGACGACAGTCCAGACGGCCCCGGTGCGCTGTTGCGCCCGGACGCGACGCCGCGCGAGCCGAACTGAGGCACGCGCGCCGCGTTCGGTCCGGAATCGCGGACCGCTAGCAGCGCGTGCATGCAAGTCCTAGTGCCAGCGCAGCCGGCACGGGCTTGCGAAGAGACGCCAACGCCTATGCCCACGGGCAAGTCGACGCTCACGCAAGAACGTGGATTGTGACGCAAGAACGGGAAGACGGAAGACGCACGAAAAACCGGGCCCTGAGCGCTGCGCAGAAGTCCCAAGGCTTGGCGCGAGTGCCGTTTGCGCGGTAGAGCAGGGCAGCGTGCTCCTGGTGCTTCCCGCCGCTGATTCGAATGCTGCCCTGTCGCACGAGCTTTCTCGAGCGTTCCCCGGGCAGAGTCGCGAGCATGCGGCCGGCATGTTCGCGTGCGACCTGGAGAGCGAGACGGCGGCGCTTCCTTGCATGGCGTTCGCTCGCCAGATCCTGCCGCGCGCCCGAGAGGTCAGCGCTAGCTCAATCAGTACCTGGGCGAGCCTGCTCGTGGACGGCGTTGCTGGGGTCTTGCCCGATCACCAGCCTTGGTCGCTCCACGTGTACCCTTGGCAGGAAGGGTCTGGCGCGCCTCGCATTGGAGCACGTGCCTTTCACACCCGCGCGCGGGCAGGCGAGCCGCGCGTCCGGCAACCGGCGGTGCGCGCAGCGAGCGGTGCTCTCCACAACCGCGCTAGTCGCGTGCGTGAAGCCGCGGTCGGCCTGCTCCGGAAACGGCGTCGACACCTGGTGCGCTACCTCCGCCAATACGACGCGCCGTTCCTCGAGGACGAGGCGCTGGTGCAATTGGTCATGACCTCGCCCGAGCTAGGATTCCTCTCCGTTCTACCGGCTCCGTTTCCTTTCCGAGAGCGGCGCGTGCTGTCGTACTTTCCGGGCGGCGAAGTCGCCCAAGCTACGGACAAGCAGGCGCCGAGCCGCGCCTTCGCGAAGCTGGTCGAGGCCGAAGGTCGAATGGGCCGCCGCATCGAGGCGCGCGATACTTGCGTTGACCTGGGGGCGTCTCCGGGCAGCTGGACTTATGTCGCCGCTCGGCGAGGCGCGCGCGTGACGGCCGTCGATCGCGCGGAGTTGCGTGCGGATCTCATGCACAACCAGAACGTGCAGTTCCAGCAGGGCGACGCGTTTCGGTTCGAACCTGCAGCGCCTGTCGATTGGCTGCTCTGCGACGTGATCGCCAGCGCTGAGCGCTCGTCGGAGCTGCTTTTGAACTGGTTGCGCAGGCGATGGTGCCGGAATTTCGTCCTCACTCTGAAGGTGGACCATGCTGGCAGCAGCGACGTCCTGTGGCAGCTCGGCCGCGACTTGCCCGAGCAAACGAGCGAGTTCTGGCTGCTGCGGCTTTGCGCCAACAAGAAAGAAGTGTGCGCCTTTGGCACGATCGCACTGGATCGACGCACGCCCTCATGAACGCCGCGACCGCGACCGCAGAGCGGATGAACAACGCACAAGCAGGGTGTTGCCCCCGTTGCCCTGCGAGTTGATGAATGCTCTCCAGCTCGCGGGCATCGAAGACCGCCATGCACGGGAGACAATGGGCAATTCTGATCTGCTTGTGCGGCCCTGTTTTGGCGGCGTGCGCTGCCTCCCAGGCAGACGCGGGTCCCGTTGACATCGATGGTGGCGCAAGTGGGGGCAGCGGCGGCTTTGGGTCGGAGGCAGGCATCATCGAGGGCGGTTCGGGCTGTACCGAGGATCTGTGGATTTCCCATTCACCCGGTCTTGATGGCATTCCGGGAACAGCCGACGACGAAGAGTCCGGGGCCTGGCTCTATCGCATGGACGAAAACGGGCACATCGTCTCCGCGGTCGAGTACAGCGATGCAGGCGCCGACGGCAAGTGGGCGACAGCTGACGATGATGTCGCGTACGTCCAGTCCACGACGCGCGACGCAGCCGGTCGCCCGCTGCGTCGAGAGCAGCACGGCGCCCCGGGGCCAGACGGTCTGTGGCTGACAGCGGACGACGAGATCACCAGCGCAAGCGACTTCGAGTACGACGCCCAGGGCCGCGAGGCCTGGCGCACGCTTCGTGGACCTGGCTCGGACGGCGTGTGGCAAACAGCTGACGACACCACGATCATGGTGATTGAAGTACGCCATCCGAGCGACCCGTCAACCACGGTGGAGTATTGGTACGAGGCGCCAGGTGTCGATGGAAAGTGGCGGACGAGTGACGATGTCGTGAAACTCGTCACGCGCTACGTCAAGGCCGGTGCGGGTCACGTGACGGGTTGGCTGATCACCTCAAGCGGCAATGATGGCGTCTGGGAGACGCCGGACGACGGCGTGAGTCAGTATTTCGAGAAAGGATGTAGCCAGCATCAGCTCCATATAGACCGCTTCTCCGGTCCAGGACTCGATGCCGCCTGGGGCACGCCGGACGACGAAGTCACAGAACGCTTGTGGAGCGCCGGAACGGGGTGCGGCGTAGCGTGTGAAGTTCTGGTCCGCTGAAAGTGTGCCTCCGTCTCTCGCGCCCGCGTTCCTGTCAACCTCGTCCCAGCAGGTGCAGCGCCTTGGTAGTCGGGACTGGTCCGCGCGCGTCTCAGGCAGGAGAAGGCAGCTACGGCCGAAAGAATGAGGCCGCCACGACGAAAAGCAAGCAGCCCGTGATGCCTCCCAGCGAGGCCAAGAACACCCATTTGTGCTCTCGACGCATCGCGCCCCAATAGTACTCAGCGAACCCGAATCCGAACATGCTGGCGTTCGGCTTCTTGGAGTACTTGAGCAGCGCCACGCCGGAAGCGACGGCACTAGTCAAAGCCGACACCGCCGAAAGCCCTAGGAGAACCAGTTGGGGCGTGGTCATGGTTCGAGCGTAGCACGCGCCGGCACCGGCTCGCCGCCGGCTCGTGAAGCGCGCGCAGCGCACGCCAAGTGTCGCGCTTGTGCCACCGTCGCCTGTCCGAAGTGGCACAGGCCGGCTCTCTTTGCACGGCGCTCGCTCTGAACGGGCTTGGCGCGGAGGTTGCTACTCGCAGCCGCATGCGACTCCCTCACATTGCCCTTTTTGGAACCCCACTCCTGCTGGTCTTGGCCTGCGGAGGTTCTTCCACCAGCGACGGCGGTAGCGGAGGCAATGGCGCGCTCGGTGGAAGCGGCGCGCTTGGCGGCAGCGGAGGCAGCGGCGCGCTCGGAGGCAGCGGCGCGCTTGGAGGCAGTGGAGGCAGTGGCGCGCTCGGTGGCAGCGGTGCGGTGGCGGGAAGCGGAGGGTCGAGCAGCTGCCCCCCGACACCCCTGGACGCACCCAATGTGGGATTCGACGCGCTACCCGGCAGTCTCGAAAACGCCACGGTGATCGCTGTGATGTCGACCGGTTTGGATCTTCTGCTCGGCCCCGGCGGCACGGCGCTGAAGTTCCGCTGGGTGGGCGCGGATCTAGTCGGAAAGTTCAAGAAGGGAGAGAGCGTTACCTTCGGCCAAGAACAGGACTGGCACTTCGTAGCCGGCGAGACCCATACCGCGGCCGCCTTCCGTCACAGCAGTTTCGTGGCGCCAGCTCAGATCCCACCCATCCCTAAGTATGGTCCCCATCTGCAGTACGCGAGCCAGTGCACCTACCTCGAATCCAGCGGCGGCTGCGGTGAGCCTCCTGGCCTGGTCGAAGTGCTGGCCGTGGAAGCCACGACGGGCGCTGCTCCATTGACCATCGAGGTAGGCAGTACCGGCAGTCTGGTGAGCTGGGAGATCCACAACGCAAACAGTGTGCAGTACCCCGGCTACGGAAACGCGAGCTGCGTGGTGGAAGCGGGTTTCGTCTCCGCCATCACAGCCCTGGGACCCGCGCTCGACACGACGCAATAGACGACCACAAGCATGCCCACTCCCACGGGAACGTCGATGCCAACGCAAGAACGCAGGCGGTGACGCAAGAACGCGAAGACGGATCCGGGCGACGGAAGACGGAGCAGCCGTTGCCGTTTCGCGCTATCCTGACGGGATGCAACGACATGTGGCATGGTTCTGCGCGGCGCTCGTGTTTGCGTGCTCGGGCGGTGACGATGCTGGGGGCGGCGCGGGCGGCAGTGGCGGCAGTGGCGCGGGTAGTGGCGGCAAGCCGGTCGAACCCGTAACGCTCGACCCGACAGATTTCACCTACAAGCTGACCGAGAGCCCGGCGAGCATTCCCCTGTGGACCACACCCGCGACGCGCAAGCTGACCACGGCAGACAGACCGCCTGAGGCGACGCGTTCGGGGCTCTCGCTGTCTGCGGCGCGCAACGAGTTCGAACCCGTGCAGCTTGTGATTGGACCGGCTGCTGGCAGCGTGACGGTAGATGTTGCCCCGTTTCCAAAGCTGGGGGCGGCCCAGCGGGTCACGTTGGCCAAGGTCGGCTACGTGGGCGGCACAGCCGATGAATTGGCGCCGCTCTCCGGGGGCGGGTCCGTCACCCTCAGCGCGGGTCAGCCCGAGGCCGTCTGGCTCACTGTGTACGTGCCCGAAGGCGCGCCCGCGGGCGCACATGAAACGACGTTGACAGTCACGCCCGCTGGCAGTGCGGCCGTCAGCGTCCCCGTGAAGTTGAGCGTGTTTGATTTCGACCTACCAAGAGACGTGCACTTCGCCACGCAGCTGAACGTGGATGTTTCGTCGCTGGTCCCAAACGGCGGCAGCGTGGACGACGCGAAGACGTTGTTGTTCGAACATCGCATGACGCCCAAAAGTGTCACCTGGCCCAGCGGCTTCAACTGGAACATCACCTGGGACAGCGGCTCTTCTCCGACGAAGTGCAGCGCCATCTACGACGAGCCCGACGAAGGCGCGCAGTATTCGATCAAGCACCTGTCCAAGCGCTACATCCTGGGAGAGGGCTGGAACGGCGTCGGCTTTCCCAACGCGATGATCTTTCAGTTTGTCGACAACTCGACGCCGCGGCCGGACACGTTTTGCGGCATCGCGCGCGGAGACCACTTCGGCACCGCAGCGTACAACGCCGAATGGTCAGATTTCTTGGGAGCGCTCGACAAGTACTTGGGTCAAAACGGTCTTGCGGACCGTGCATATTACTATGTGCAGAACGAACCCCAGGACGCCGCCGACGACAAGCTCGCCGCCCACCTGTGCCGGCTGACCAAGGCCGCTGCTCCGGGCCTACGCATCGCCATCAGTGAAGAACCGAAACCAGGCATCGCGGAAGATCCCGGTGGCGCCTGCGGTTACGACATTTGGATTGCGCACGTGCGCGCCTATCAAGAAGCCTACGCGCACAAACGCATCAAAGATCACGGCGAGCAGGTTTGGTACTACACCCTGGACCAAGACCCAGAGCCGTACTTCAACCCGACCAAACCGGACAGCCAGGGCCTGCACAGTCGCATCATTTCCTGGGCGGCGTGGTCCCACCGCATCACCGGCTGGGCCTACTACGACGCAAACCGGTTCTTCAAGAACGCCGCGCCGAACATCCGCGCGGAGCTGCTGCGCGAGGGCTTCGAGGACTACGAGTACCTGTGGCTAGCGAACGGCAGCGCGCACCCCGGCGTGGGAGTCGTCGGCATTGCTGACCCGACCGCCAAGAGCGTGGCGGCAAGCATGACGAGCTGGAACAAGAACCCGGATGCGTTGATGGCTCTGCGCCACGAGCTCGGGCGCTACATTGAAGGTTCCCGCAGCACCCTGCCCGTGTTGTCGGTCGACTCAGGGGTGCGGCCGCGTGGCGCGTACTACGTCAATTTCCAGGATCCGGGAGGGCAGCCGAATACGGATCCGCTGGTAGTGGACGGAAAGACGTACATGAAGGTCGGCTGGGCCGCCTACGACGAGAAGCTCGGCTTGGGCTGGTCCGGGCAACACATCGCCAATCCCGCCATTGCTCAGTTCGGCTTCGACAGTACGGAGGGCTACTCCGTCGTGCAGCAGTCCTACATCTACGACGACTACGGCCGCGATAACCTTTTCGAGTTCGCCATCGAGCCCGGAGAATACACCATCACCGTCGGTGTCGGGCGCCCCGCCAAGGGCTACCCCGGGGACCCACACAATCTTAGCATCGAGGGCCAAAAGGTTGTCGACGACGAAGTGACCACGAACGCTGCGCCCGTGATCGAGCGCAGTGTGACCATGGACATCACGGACGGCAGCATCTCCATGGTGGCGGGTGGCAAGAGTGTCTCGACGGGAGACTACGCGTACACGTTTCTGGCGTACATGCACGTGGAACCGGCGAACTAGGAGAAAACCTAGGGCTGCGATGGGCGAGGCTGTCCTGCACCTTCAAGACGCTAACAGCCGAGCGGCGACCCGTTCACGGTGTTCTTCCGACGCCAGGCGCAGACGAAGGCGAACAACAAGGCTGCCAGTTCGGAGCCGGGAGTGTGCGGCTGGGCAGGGCGCAGGGCGCATCCGTCGGAGCTCCCCGCCCCGGGACTCGGGGTCGCGTCAGCGTCAGGCGGCCCCCCGTCTATCTGAAGCCCCCCATCTGTCTGAGGTCCACCGTCGTTCGCCGGCTGAGTCCCGCCGTCCTGTGCCACGCATTGAGGGTCTGGGTCGTCGCGGGGCACGGCGTGGCTTGCAGGACTGCAGCTTCCCAGTACGCCCTGTTCCCCCTTGCTATTGGCGGGCGCGGGCTGCCCAAGTTCCCAGCCGGTGGCGGTCTTCTTGAGCGCCAAGCCGGGCTGAAGTGCCGGCACGCCAGCGGACGATGCGTGCGCGCCGTAGGAAACGAACTGCGCCCCGGAGCCGCAATGGAACTCCACCCTACCGTTCATGGGCACCACGGGCCGCTGCGTCACCACATCTGCTTGGATGCCAAACAACTCCTGAGCTTGCGGTGTGGCGACCAAGAACGTCTGCTCCTGAGGGCCGGCATCCGGGGTGGCCCAGCTTCCGAAGTCTCCGAGGTACGAGCCGCAGCGGTCCTCAGTCACCAGGCTGTGCTGTCCGAACTCCCAGGGCGCGACCTGCGTCGGTACGCGGATCAGCACGTATTGGGCAGCCGGGCAGGACGCACTGCCGCCAAAGACCTCCGCGATCCACTGGTTGGTGCATGTGGGAACGCTCGCCTCAGCGCGGGAATGCCCGGCAGTCACAAGGCAAGCCACCGCCGCGACAAACGCGATCCATCGATTCCTCATGGGCCGGGACCGAAGCAAACACCATGCCGACAAGTCTGTGCCAATTCTTGGCACAGACTTGGGCACCCGTCGTTGACAAGCGGAGTCCGGCGCCGAACTGAACGATCGGTTGGGCAGATATTGCTCAACTGACAGCGCCTCGACGAATGTTGACCGGCAATCGGCCGGTCGCTACCGTTGTCGGAATGAGGGTGCTGGCCGTGCTTGGCTTCTTTGTCGCGTTCCTCGTTGGTTGTGTGTCCGGTGCGGACCTGGCGAAGGAGCGCGCTTCGAGAGAGTACGACTGCCGCATGTCCGATATCACGGTCAAGTGGCTTTCCTCGGCCTCAAACAGCCACGATATCTATCGCGTGAACGCCTGCGGAACAGTGGCGACCTACGCTTGCGACGAAGTCGCGTCGACCTGCGTCAAGGAAAGCGACGACCGCTGACGGACAGCGACTCGGAGACGCACTTCAATCTCGCCGGCTCGAGTTGCGCGGAATCACGCGGAGGCCGCGGCGCGCGCTCTCAACTCAACTGCGCGCTACAAGGAAAAGGCGACCGAAGTGAGCTTTAGTACCGGCAGCTTGGTCGGCTACGGGCTGCGGGTGGCGGTGCTTCGCTTCGATCTCGCCCCGAAGCTGCGCGGGGATGGCTATGAAGGTTCTGGATACGCGATCAGCTTTGCGCTGAGCGGTACGCTCTGAGGCTCTGAGAGCGCGTGGCGGTGCGAAGCAGCTCATCGTGATCGGCAGCCAGAGCTTGCACGGCAAGTATCCGGATCTGGCGGACGAGCTCGTGGCCTCCGCAGAAGCGGATCTTATCGCCAAGGAACCGCAAGCACCGAACCGAGTGGCTGAATGCAATCTCGTCCGGTGCCAGATCGTGCTGCGAGAGCGCCTGATCGCGCTGCTCGCGAAGACGCCCGTGAGCGGAGACGTGCGCGCACGGGCGGGGATGAGCAGTTAGGGTTGCCGCACGAACACCGACTTGCGGACCCCGGGAATCCAGATCGTAAACTGTTGATCTGTCGCCGTGTATTCGACAATGGCGTTGATGGGGGCGTCGCTACAACCCGACTTGAGCTCGAGTGTGGTGGGTGTGAGCGGCTTCAGTTTGAGTACCTCGCGATGCTCTGGCTTGTCTGACAAGTCGGGGAGATCGCCGAAATGCCACGTCCGGTTCAGGGTGATACCCAGGGTGACGTCTCCTTCAAGGGTCGTGCGCCACCAACGATTGATCGGTACCGCAGCTCCGCCATCGCCGGACGCATTCCCGGTGTAGTGCGTCACCGCCGTCAGGTGGTACGTGCCCGAGACGATTTTCCCGCCTGCCCCGACTCCGGCGGGAAATGGCGCGTCTACTTCCGTGGCCTGGATGATCGGTGCGACGTTCTCGACCGAATGGCAAAGCCCGCCATCACCCGCCTCCGGTGTCGCATCAATTCCGCCGTCACTTTGCGCATCGCTCCCGTCCGCGGTGTCCGCACTCGCATCTTGTGGAACGGCGACAGCGTCTTTATCAGAGTCCCCGCAACCGACCACGAGCAGGACAATGGCGAGCAGCCAACCGGAAGTTGCGCGTTTCATGACACGGTTTTATCACGTCCGTTCTTGGGACCCAAGGCACGCGGGCGGACGCCTGGCGGGGCGCAGGCGTCCCCGATCGTGCCGCGCTCCGTGGTTCAATTCGAAATTGGTGGCCCGCCGTCGCCACGAATGCGCGACCCAAATAGCCAAGAGCGAATAACGCGGCACCCTTCTTCGGAGCAGCGCCTCGCGTCACCAAGAAGAAGCACCGCATTCGAGGGCCGAGCAATCCCGGTGACATCGCCGATGAATCGGGCGTGTATTGGCTTGAGCACGCGGCGGTGTGGCTGGCGAGCAACGCCCCCGCGTGCCGCCCGCGCCACACTGCGGCAGTTCGATCATGCTCTGGCGGCGCGTTCAAATTGCGACACTCCCGTTTCGCGGACCTTCGAGGGTGGAACGACATATGCAAAGCGTCGCGCCATGCGATATTCATCTCTTATTCTTGCGTGCTTTGTTTTCGGTTGTTCCTCAGACGACGACCCAGGGAAGGCGACCGGTGGGACCGGCGGTCAAGCAGGTGCGGCGGGCAGCGGCGCAACTGGTGGCACAGCGGGTTCCGCGGGCAGCGCCGCAGCCGGTGGACAAGCTGGCTCCGCAGGTGGCGGTGGCGCTGCGGCGAGCGGAGGCAGCAGCGGAAGTGCGGGAGCAGGCGGTTCCGCCGGTGCAACCTCGAGTTGCGTGGACGCGTCGAACCCGATGTTCGGATCCTGCGCCCAGACCTTCCTTGCCAGCTGCTACCAACCAGACACGAGCGGAACCTGCACCGACCAGAATGACACCGTCAGCTGGTCCGACGGTCACAAATACATCAGCAGTGGTGCAAACGCTGGCATGTACGGCCCAGGCGACACCACGCCTTGCGTGACCATTGTCGTTCAGGGCGGAAACATCACCGCAACCAAAGGCAACGAGGTCTTGAAGTACGCACCGGATCAAACGAGCGGGAAGGCCACGGTCACCTGTCCCACAGGCTCAAGCTTCACGGCCACGTTCGCCCAAGTGACCGCCTTCAACCGCTGTGTGGGAGTGAACTGTCCCGGCAACTGAGCCAACTTGAGTAGCCCGGAACCGGCTCGCAGCGCGCCTCTCGAAGCCACGCCTCGCCGTGCCCGACGCGCCCTCAGGGAAGCACTGGCTGCACACAGAACTCAAGCCTCGGTCTACGCAGAGAGTGAGCGAGCCCGTCACCGATGCGCCAGACATTCTAACCCTGACAGTCGGGCGGCGTCATCTCGTGTTCACGGAGATCGATGCGATGCTGCTACGAGCCTACGACTGGCCGGGCAACGGGAGTTCGACAACGTGATCGAACAGGCGGTTATCTTGTCGAGCACCGTAGCGTCCGGATCGCCCTAACGGGTGATCAGCTTCGCGAGCCACCAGTCACAGCGATCCGACCGTTGAACTCTGAGGGGAGGGACAGTTCCGTTGCACCATCCAGGTCGACGCCGCTCCTGATGGTATAAGCAGCGCAATGCTCATGCGTGTTCTCCCCGTCGCTGCCATCGCATTCGTCGTAGGCTGCGCCAGCTCGCCCAAAACGTGTCCGGAGTCGCCGGCTACTCAGACCGTCGGGTCGAACGAGCCCGCCGCAGTGGCTTCTGCACAGCCAGTCGCCGCCCCGACTCCCGAACAGCCCCCTTACGCCGGCAAGTTCGACGCCAGGCTCAGTCAATACGCCTATCCGCACGAAGTGAAGGTGCGGCGCTTCGCGGCGCAAGATCAGCAGCTCGAGATGGCCTACATGGACGTCCAGCCGACTGGCAAGCCGAACGGCCGGGCCGTCCTCTTGTTGCACGGCAAGAACTTCTCCGGCGCCTACTGGGAGGCCACGATCCGAGCGCTCACGGGCGACGGATTCCGCGTCGTTGTGCCCGACCAGATCGGCTTCGGCAAGTCGAGCAAGCCCGCAAGCTTCCAGTACACGTTTCACGCGCTCGCGACGCACACGCGTGACCTGTTAGCCGACCTTGGCATCGAGAAAGTCACCGTGGTGGGGCACTCGATGGGCGGCATGGTGGCAACGCGGTTTGCGCTGATGTACCCGGACCGAGCTGAAAAGCTGGCGCTCGTGAATCCGATCGGCCTCGAAGACTGGCAGCAGTTCGTCGGCTACGTGCCAGTGAGCCAGTGGTTCGAAAACGAGCTCAAGAAAACCCCCGACCAGGTCCGCGCCTACATGAAGACCGCGTACTTCGACGGCAAGTGGAAGACCGAATACGACGGACTGGCGGAGCTGCAGATGGGATGGACCCAATCCCCAGACTACCGTCAGATAGCCTGGGCTTCGGCCCTCACCTACGACATGATCTACACGCAGCCGGTAGTGCATGATTTTCCGCGCGTGAAGCAACCCACGCTGCTGATCATCGGCGACCGCGACCGCACAGCCCTCGGGCGAGGCAGCGCGCCTGCAGAGGTGGCTGCCAAGATGGGTCTGTACACCAAGCTCGGCACCAAGACGCGCGACGCGAT
>CBDUPW010000085.1:0-24843 GCA_965369205.1 uncultured Polyangiaceae bacterium
TGGCGCGTCCGGCCCCCGGAAAGGGTTGCATCGAGCACACCGGGAACTCGCTTGATCTCGTCTTGCAGATCTTCTCCCAGTAGCTTCAGGCGAGCCTCGTCGATAGTTCCCCCCAGCGTCACGATCATGATGGGCATGTCGCTGAAGGAGATCTCGCGCACGTCCGTCTCTTCGGCATCCGAGGGCATGTCCGGCCGAGTGCGACTCACTCGATCACGCACGCGCTGCAAAACGTCTTCGATCACGACGTCGGGCTCGAATTCGAGGGAGATCATGCTGGCGCCTTCAGCCGAGGTGCTCCGCATCTCCTTGAGGTCTTTGAGACCTGTGAGCTCGTTCTCCAGTGGCACGGTGATGAGCGTTTCGACGTCCGCGGGCGACACGCCGGGATAGGGCGTCGTGACCATCACGAAGGGGATGGAGACGTCCGGATTCGCTTCACGCGGCATCTTTACGTACGTCAACGTGCCGAACACGAGGACGCACCACATGAGCAAGAGCACAGAAGCCCGATGTCGGATCAAGAACGCGAACATGTGACGCTCACTCGAATTCCACGCGGCCTTCGCGGCAGCACTTGCCGCGCCGGCTGACCAGGAGTCGATCTCCATCCACTAGTTCACGGTGCCCGGCGATGACGATGGTCTCCCCAGCCTTCAAACCCGCATCCACGGCCACACGATCCCGCATTACAGGACCGAGCTGCAGCAGACGCCAGCGAGCTACGTCCGCTTGTACGACGAAGACGCCGACGTCTTTGGAGCGAGTGACCAGCCAGTCTTGGCTCAGGACGATCTGCTTGCGCTCCGCCGTAGTCTCCAGATTGACGGAAGCGATCATGCCCGGGAGGTACTCTCCGTTCGGGTTCTTGACCTCAATCTCGGCTTCAAACGCCCGCGTGCGCAGATCCGCTGCGCGCTTGATCGTCTTGACGATGCCCTGCGCTGATTTGCCGCGCGCGCTGAAGCGTACCTGTGCCGGTGCGCCCTCTTTCAACGCCACCACGTCGCGATCCGACACGGCCACGGTGACCAGCACCGGGTCAAGCTGTACCACGCGCACCAGCGGCGCACCGGGCGCGGCAACCTCTCCCACCTCCACGTCGACATCGACGACCGTGCCCGTAAATGGCGCTTGGATCACCGCGCGGCTCGCTGAAACCCGCGCGGTATTCACAGCCGCACGTGCGGCGCGCAGCCGGGTATCCGCGGCGTCGAGTTCGGCCTTTGGGATGGCTTTGCCCAGGGCCTTCGCACGCGCCAGCTCACGCTCCGCAGCTTCGACTTCGACCCTTGCCTGTTTCAGCCGAGCGCGATGGCTGGCACTGTCCACCCAGACGAGTGCCTGCCCGCGCTTGACCCGATCGCCGGTTTTGACATGCACGCGTTCGACGTGGCCGCCCAGACTAGCCGCCAAAAGTGCATCCCGCGCAGCTTCGACCTCTCCCGGGAGGTTCAGGGAGAGCGTCTCTTGGGACATGCTCAGTTCCGCAACCTCTACGCGCACAACGGGCGTCGAGGCTGGTGCCGAAGCGGCTGGCGCCGACGACGCAGCCGCCTCCGGCTTGGCGTTGCTTTTGGAGCAGCCGGACGCGATGCCAGCACAAAGAGCCACAGCGAGGCTCGCGACAAAGGCACGCTTCATCGTGGGCTTGCTCCTTCGAGAAAGAGATCCACGATAGCGTGGGCCTGGTTGGCAAGGCCAGCCGGTTGCCCACCATGAACCCAAGCAAAGGTCGCTCCGTTTACGGCTCCAGAAAGCGCCGCACACAGGAGCCGTGTGGGCACGTCTGTGCGTACCTCACCCCGCGCAGCGGCTTCCGTCAGTGCGGCGGTGAGCAAGCCAAGGTAGTGCAGGTAGCCTTGCTCCATCTCCGCGCCGCATACGCTCCGAATGTCCGTCTCCGCCACCGCGCCCATCTGCATGAATAGGGCGAAGAGCGCGCCGCGCTCTTCGATGCGCTCCAGCAGTGACCGCAGCAAAGCTCGGATCCGAGGCAACGGTTCTTGCACCGTCTCGGCCACCCGGTTCACGGTGCCCAACATTTCCAGGTGCGCGGCTTCAACCAGGGACGCGTAGACCGCCTCTTTGTTGTCGAAGTAGTTGTAGAGCGTGCCGGTCGAGACACCTGCGGCTTCAGCCACCTCGGCCATCTTGGCGTCACGAAAGCCGACGCGGAGAAAGACCTCCTCGGCCGCCTCCAAGATCGCCTCCCGGTACGCCTGGCTCTTGAGCTCCCGCACTCTGCGTTGGACCGGGTTCTTGGCCCTGGCTGCTTGGGTTTTGGTCATAGGACTCTCGTCAATTCAGATCGGTGAATTGAGATTCATCCCTGTGGATCTCGGCTCACGATGTCAATGGCCGGGATCAACTCCCGGACGATCGCTCACCCGCGCCGGACGCGCGCACGCTTCGGGCACGCCTTGGCGCTCCGCGCACCCGTGACGAAAAACGGCGAGCCCCGGAGGACTCGCCGCATCGAGCTGACCCTTAGGGGATCAACCGCCGCACTTGGCGGCGATGTCTGAACAGCAATCGCCGTATTGGGTGCACTGGTCGTCGCACCAACACGCGCCGTCCGGAGACGACCCGCCGCAGGAAGCCGTGCAGGAACCTGCAAAGGGCGTGGCCGGATCGACGACGTCAAGTTGGCCGTCGTCATTGGGGTCCTCGGGAGGAGGCGCCGCGGGGAGCCGCGTTGCCGAGAAGTGCACGCCGTGACCGACGTACTTCAGGCCCAGCAGACCACCGGGGTGTTTGCCTTGAGCGACAACGTGCAACAAGCTCGGCGGCACGAAGAAGCCGGCGCCCGTGTCGTCACGCGGTCCCGTGACCTTGCGGGCCTGCTCCATCAGCGGTTCGAGCGCCGCCTGGAATGCCGCGTAGTCCGCGTGAGGAGTCTTCACCACGTCGATCAGCGCGGCGAACAGCCCTTCGACCGCCTGCCGCTTCGGATCCGACGCGGGCAGTTGGTCCATCGCCATGGCCTCGAGGATGCCTGGCTTCATGCCTTCGAGCAGCTGGCCTTGTACTGGCGCGATCTGCTCGCCCAACTGCTCACGCGGCACATGCGTGCGCAGGAAGTGCTGCAAGATATCCGCCATGGTCATGGGCTTGAACGCGAGCTTCTGCCCCTCGGACGCGGGGTCCGGCGCGTAGGAATACGCGGGCTGCAGCGACTCGTCGGCCAAGGTCAAGTCGACGTATTTGGCCTTCGGGTTGTCGTTCAGCGTAGTGAAGCTGCTCGATTCGCCGTTGTTGTGCTTGTTCAACTCGGCGACGAAGGCATCCCAGGTGGGCTGCCCGACAAGCGGCACGAAAGTGGCGGCATTGAGCGGGAAATGCATGCCCGCGCTGGTTCCAACGAAGGCCAGCTCCGCGCAGTACACGAGATTGGCGGGGTCCTTAAAGAAGTCCTGGGCTGCGGTGTCCCCCGCAACGGCCTTCACCATGTTGATCACGTGGGTCTTGAGCTTGTCGGGGTTGTGCGCCGCGAGGGGGTCGCCACCGTTGTAGTCCCCGGGGAAGTCACTGACCGCGTTGAACGCCGCTATCATGGTGAGCACGTTGTCGTTGAATGCCTTGGCCTTGCTGGCATCGAGATACGCGGGCCACGCGGGCTTCACGAAGATCATCGAGTAGGTCTTGTTACCGAACAAGCCGCCTTCGTACGACTGCGGGTTGTTCAGGGTGATGGCGCCCGGCTTGCCATCTCGGTTGACGCCCACGACGATTTGGATGTGGGTGTCCTGCAGTTTGACCTGCTCTTTCAAGCTGGCTTGAATGTCCGCGGGCGACATCGTGCGATGCTCGGGGCGGTGGTGTTTGATGGCGTAGCCAACCATGCCCTGGGGAAACGCTTGGGCAATGACGGAATCGCCGCGCTCGTGAATCTTGCCCTCGGCATCGGCCACGTTGTCGTCGTTCGAGTACGGAATGACGTTCACCGGCGCCCCGAACAGATGGGTCGGAGCGGGGAACTTGGCCTGCCCCATGTCTACCAGGACGGTGTACGCGTCCTCAGCCTTCTCCATCGGGACAGCCCCGGGCCAAATGGCGTTCGCAGCAGCCATGTCCATGACGTAGCCGCTCTTGAAGTTGTCGTTGATGCCGTCGCACTTGCCGCTACAGCTCTTGGGCTTGTCGCGCAGCGTGCCGGAGGTGCCACCCGGCCCACTCGCGTCGTCGCCACTGCAGGCACCGCCGAGGGCACCGAGCAAACCAAGGATGATTGTCTTTACGAAAATGCGCTTCATGCGAAGGACCCCTTTGTCTCAAACTTAAGCCGGAAAAACAGGCTATCGGAAAGCGGCCGAAGCCGCAAAGCCGGCCGGCTCTTACCACGATCTTCCGGGCGAGGGGGGGGCCGGAGCGCCGGCCAGAGGTCCGGTCGGTCTCGCCCAGGCGCAATGTCGACGTGATCCCGCAGGCTTACGGCCGAATGTCAAGCAAGCGCGCCGCGTTTTCGCGCAGCACTTTCGTGCGCAGCGCCGAGTCACCGTCCGTGGCGATGAGCACTTTCGCGAGGGGCATCGACTGGTGATAGAAGGGCCAGTCGCTGCCCAGCATGATCTTTTCGGGATCGGCGCGTTCCAGAATGCGCCGAACGCCGGTCAAGCTTTGGCTCGCGACCTCCACCCATACGTTGTCGAAGCTGCGGTGCAGCTCAAGGGCTTCCTCGACTTCCAGCGCACCAGTGTGACCCAGCACAAACGTCGTGTCCGGGCATTGCTCGATGGCCCGGGCATAACGGTGCACGCGCGTGAGGTAGCGCCCCAGCGGCGGTTCGATGCCAACGGGGCCGCAGTGCCAGAACACCGGTAGCCCACGCTTCCCGCAAGCGCGGTACAGACGCAAGCAGCGCTCCGCACTCGGATGCACCGTCTGCACGGCTGGATGCACTTTGATACCGCGAGCGCCCAGCGCGACCTGGCGGTCGAGCTCTCGCTCTGGGTTCGGCTTGTAGGGATGCACGGACCCGAACACCACCAACTCGTCGTGGCCGCGGGCTTCGCGCAACCAGTCGCCGGCGTTGTCGGACAGGAACGGGAAATCGATGGCCAGAAGCACCGAGCTCCGCACGCCAAGCGCGCGCATTTCCCCCAATAGGTTGCCAATGGTGTGGGTCGCGCGCATGCCCTTTGCGGTCAAGGAGCCCAAAGACAGGTCCTTTTTCATACGGGCTAGATCGAACTGCGTGAAGTTCACGTTCGCATAGACGTCTAGGTCAAGGGCGCAGTCGAGGGGCAAGTAGTGCTCGGCTCGCGAGTGAGTGGCACTCAGGTCCAGTTTCTGGGGCAACACGTAGGCCATGGCTAGGTGGGTGTGCACGTCGATGCTCGCGCCTACGGCCGGATCCAGTGAGAGCTGCCCGTCGATGAGATCGAACCACGGCAGCTGTGTCAGCTCGTGAGAACTGGAGAAGCGTGTGGGGTACTTCACGGTACCGGAGGCTTAACGCCGTCGCCGTCGCGAAGAAAGCAGATCGATCGGCTTCGGGCACTTGGCGCGCAATCCGCAACCCTCACACGCGCTGCCCTGCCAGATCTGGTCGAAGTGCGCCTGAGTGCGGTCGAGCAGGTGCTCATCTTCCGTCAGGATCCCGAGTTCGAAGTTCCGACGCTTGGCGCCCCGAGCGCCCAGACCGGCGCCGGTGAAGTTCGCGCTACCCATGTACAACAGCCTGCCATCTACGATCACGAGCTTCATGTGCACGCGCGGACACATGCGCAGCTGCACCGCCGACTGCCGACGCGCAGCCATCGATTGTCGGAACGGTGCGGAGGGTGTGCCGGCGTGCAAGATGCGCACGTCCACATTGCGCAGAGCGAGTTCTGACAAGGTCTCGACGATCGAGATGTAGCGCCCCCGGGCTCGAGCGCGGGACCCAATCGGCGCGGGGACCCGCAGGTCCTTCAAGTTGGCGGTCGCCACCCACACCGAAACCTGCGCGGCGGGCAGCGCACCGAGGATGACGCGCTCGTAGACGTCCTCGCCGCTGCATAGTTGCACAGCCGCGTCGCGGGCCTCGGGGAAGTCATCGCCAGCAGGCGCCATGGGCTTCAGACCTACGCCACGGACCCGACCGAGGAAAAGAAACCCGTAATTCCGCGTGCTTGTCCGCGACTGGCTCAAGCCGGCGCTGTTCCGTCCGCTCTACGAAGGTGGGTCACTCCGTGCTCGAAGCCATTCCCCTAGCCAGCTTGCCGCTCCTGCCGCTATTCGGCGTGATGCTGTACCTGACGCTGCATCACGCCCTACTAGCGCGGCAGGCTGGCCCAGCCAGCCCGCACTTGGGGATCACACTGCTGGCGGGCACTGGCGCGATCTTTCTCGTCGGGCGCCTTGTTCAGCTGTGGACGTCAACGCCGTCCGGGGCAGTGCTGGGGATTCAGCTGCAGTACACCGGCCTGTTTTGCATGGGCGCCGCGATGCTGCTGTTCACCAAGCTCCGCCTACCGCGCTGGCTGGCGATCGTGCCGCTACTGGCCACGCTGCTGCTGTTTTCGACCCCGCTGTTTGTGGACGGCACCACCTTCCCACGGACGTCCGCCTTGGGCGTCACCTACTTCGCGGTCAAGAACGGGCCCCTGATCCCGGTGCTGATGCCCATGTGCGTGGCGATCGCCCTGGGCTGGCTGCGGCGGGCACACAAACACGACGCCTGGGCGAGCTGGTCCCGCTGGGTCTGGTACGGCGTCGGCCTGGCTAGCCTGCTCATCGCCGCGCACGACTTGGCAATGAATGCCGGGCTGTTTCGCAGCGTGCATTTGATCGAGTACGGCATCGTTGCAGCCGTCTTTGGCATCAGCCTGCTGGCCACGCGCCGATTGCGTCTTCAGCTCTCGGGCTTGGAGCTGCTCGTATCCGAACGTACTCGGGGCCTGGAAGACGCCGTGCAGCGTCTCGCCGCTAGCGAAGCGCGCTACCGCCAGCTGGCCGACACCACCTTCGAGGGCATCATCGTGCAGCAGGACGGCCACGTCGTGGATGTGAACAAAGCGCTCACGACGCTGCTAAACGAATCCGCGGACGCACTGAAAGGAGGAAGAGTCTGCGAAATCTTGAAAGAAGCGGGTGGCGACGTTTGCGATCTGATGCGCGGGGAGAAGGAGGGCCCCGTTGAAGCCACGCTACGCCGCCGCGATGGCGTGGCATTCCCGGTGGAATTGGTGGCCCGCGGACAAGCCGACTCGGTGGTCGTCGCAGTTCGCGACATCAGCGAGCGCCGCGATATGCAGTCTCGCCTGCTTCTGGCCGACCGCATGGTGTCACTGGGAACGCTCGCAGCCGGCGTGGCGCACGAGGTCAACAACCCGCTGGCATACGTCATGACCAACCTGCAGGTGGCTCAGGAGCTCACGCGGCAGGACCCAGTCCCCGGGGAAGGCATCGAAGAATGCCTGGTGGACGCTCTGGATGGCTGTGTGCGCGTCAAACGCATCGTCGAGGATTTGCGGCAGCTGACGCGGCCGCCGGACGCGGACATCTGCGCGAACAGTGCGGAGGAAATCTTGGAGCGCTGCGTGCACATCGCCACGAACGAGATCCGCCACCGCGCGCGCATCGTCCGGGAGTACAAGCGCGCACCGCTCGTGGTGTGTAGCGAGGGCCGGTTGAGTCAGGTGCTATTGAATTTGCTCTTGAACGCCGCGCAGGCCATGCCCGTTGGACGAGCAGACAAGATGCAACTGACGGTCCGGATCGACAGCCGCGGCGACGACGTCGTGATCGAAGTCCAGGACACCGGCTCGGGCATCGCGCCGGAAGCGCTACCCCGGGTATTCGACCCCTTCTTCACCACCAAGTCTCCGGGCGTGGGCACCGGACTCGGGCTCTCCATTTGCCATACCCTGGTCACACAGATGGGCGGCAGCATCGCCGTGGAGTCCGAAGTTGGCGCAGGCACCGTGGTCCGCGTGCGTTTGCCCGCCGCCGCAGAAGCCGACGCCCGGCTCATTAAAGCGCACTCCAGCGCACCCCCGCGCTCGCGTCACCGGGCGCGCATCTTGGTCGTGGACGACGAACCGACCGTGGGGCGCGCGCTGCGGCGCGCCCTCGCAGAGCACGATCTGACCGTGGCCCGAAACGGCAGGGTCGGCCTCGAGCTGTGCGAAGCCCAACACTTCGACTTGGTATTGTGCGAGCTGATGATGCCGGAAATGACCGGCATGGAATTCTTCGGCGCGCTCAGTGCGCGCAGCGCCGGAACCTGCGAGCGCGTCGTGTTTATGAGCGGCAGCGCATTCACGCCGGACGTGAAAGCGTTTCTCGATGCTGCAGGGCGACCGTCCATCGGCAAACCCTTCGATCTACATCGCCTCCGCAAGCTGGTCAGCGAGCTGGTTGGCACGGGCGCGAATCACGCGCGCTCTGCCACGCCCCAGCTCAGGTTGTTGTCGGGCGGCGCGCAGTAGCCCCCCCCCTCAACCGCCAAGGAGACTGGCGCGTTGGTCCAACGCTGCTGCGATCTGTGTGTACCCAGGGCGCGCAGCTGCCACGGCGGCTCGCCACTGGTTCAGCATTTGTAGGATACGCGGCTCGTCTTCGGCCGCCTGCAGGCTATCCACGGTTGGAAAGAGCCCCTCCCGCTCGGCGCCGTCGTGGTGCTCGACCAGGTGCTTGTAAGTCGCTTCCATGTCGAACACAGCGATCAGCCCACGGCGCAATTCACGCCCAGTGTCAGGGTGGAGTGCCGCAAGGGCGGCCTCGATGCGCTCGAGAAACTCGTTCATCTTCGTATGCTGGCCCGTGTACAGCACCTCGGGCCATTTCTTGATCACACCAGCCCGACGGAAGAGCACCAAGACGACCTCTTCCTCGTGGCGCATGTGCAGGGACAGTAGCGAGCGATACAGCCGAAACAACTCCCGCGCGGAATCCAGATCCGCGAGCAGCAAGGCTTCTTGATGCAACGCAAATGCGGCTTCCAGTTTTTCATGCGCTTCCAACAGAGTGCTAGCTGGGGTGGCGGACCGAGCGGACATGGTGCTCTCGCTAATAGCGCAACTGCTCCCGGATCGGTTTTCCAAATCACGCATTGATTGCGTTGACCCCAGGCGCGCACGCGCTGCATGCGCGCCCAGATGCATTCAGATTCGAAAAGCGCATGCGGCACGTCGCTTGCGTAAAGGGACCCCATGCAAACGCGAACGAGCCTCCAGCTTTGTGCCCTGGCGCTTGTCGCCGCGGCCGCTCCGGCAGTTGCGGCGCCGGCGCCGCTTCCCGACCTCGTCGTGGAGTCCGTGCAACTCAGTCACGACAAGGCTGCCCCGGATACCGTGGTCGGCGTGACCTTCAGTGTGGCCAACCGCGGCAATGCAGACGCCGCCAGCTTTCGCATCGCGGTGTACCACAGCGACGGTTTGCTCGTGCCCAGCCGCGGCAACGTGACACGCATTGGCGCCACGCGCGCGTATCTGGGCCTCGGCCGGGGGCAGAGCGAAACGTTCAAAGTCAACGTGCGCCTGCCCCCGTGCGAAACCTGTAGGCCGGGTAGCATCTACGTCTATGCGGACGCCTGGGGTGGTGTGCTCGAGAGCTCAGGGTTCAACAACTACAGAGCAACTCCCATCGACATCAGCGCCAAGTACCAGCCCAATCTGCGCATCAGCGACACAACGATCTCACCGGATCGCGGGTCTCTGGGCCGCATGGTGTCCCTAGGCGCCAAGCTGACGAACGACTCCGAGTACGTCGCCTATGGCCCGGTCAAGATGGGTGTGTATTGCTCACGAGACTTCGAGGTGGATACCCAAGACACGCGGCTGCAAACCTTCACTCACACGTTCCTGAAGCCGCACGAGTCCGTGACGATCAAGAAGACGGTGCGTGTCGATCCCAGCTGTGCGGTCCATGGACAACACACACGCATTGGTGTGCTGGCGGACATCGACGACGCTGTCGACGAAACGAACGAAGGCGACAACGGGCAGCTGGCCCAGTTCTGGGTCTTCAAAGCACCCGACATCACCCCAGGCACCGTGGCCATCGCGCCCGCCGCAGGCCCACCGGGAACGCCGGCGGTCGTGTCCTTCACAGTCACCAACGCCGGCAAGTTGCCGGTCGGGCCGGTTGACGTGGGTGTGTACATGGGCAAGTCGCCAAAGATCACGACCAAAGACCGACGCTTCGCGGGCCGCACGCTGTCCACGCTGCCCCCGGGGAAGACAACCGTCACGCTGCAGGACAACGTCTTCGCCCCGGACCTAGCCAGCGGCACCTACTACGTGGGCGTGATCGTCGACGAGAAATCCGAGGCCGGTGAGCTGCGCGAACACAACAACGACAAGGCCGTCGCGTTCAAGATCGTGCGGCCGAACCTCACCGACCGCTTTTTCTTCGTCTCCCAAACCAAAGCGAAGCCCGGTGCTCAGCTGGGCGTACGCTTCAGCCTGCGCAATCTGGGACCGGACACTGCGGGCCCGTTCAATGTCGCATTCTACTACTCCGACGACCCACGCTTCGGCGCCGATGACGTCAAGATCGGCGAACAGGCCTTCGCCAAACTCGCGAAGGGCCCGGAACGCGGCGAACACAAGCTCGACATCACGCTGCCCCAAAAGGCCCGCAGCGGATACCGCTACTTGATTATGGTGACCGACGACGGCGGGACCGTGCAGGAGACGGACGAGCTCGACAACATTGCGCTGCGTCCGATCCTGGTCGAACGCTGACCGTTATCGTGCCGCGTACTTGGCTAACGCCGGTGACTCCAGCACGTTGGGCTGGTCCTCGTCGCGGCCGCGTCGCGCGATGAGTTCGTCAACGCAGTTGAGCAGCATGCGGTTGTCGCGCCGCTCATAGCTCTGCAGGGCATGGGAGTAGTCATCGCTCCGCGCAAGAAAATCCGTAATGCGATCGGGCCCCAGGCTGCGAGCCCACGCTCCGTAGCCTAGGTGCGCCAAGTAGCGCGCATTGAGCTCTTGCTCATATTGTTTTTCGATGGGCACGCTCAGCATCGGAACGTGCAGGCTCACAGCCTCGCTCATCAGGGAAAATCCGCCGCCCGCGATGACCGCCCGCGCTGTGCGCAGATCGTCAACAAAGCCTGCCTCGGAAAACGCGCACAGTGCCACGTTTCCTTCGGCGCCCTCTTTGCCCATGCCGTACACGCGAAACCGATACGGCAGTGTCTTGAGCACGGGGATGAGCGCTTCGTTGGCCGAGGCGGTTTGGTACACGAGCACATGGCTGCCTGGCTCGCGCTTGGCCGCCAGGATCTCGGGTCGCAGGATCGGTGGCAGCAGGGTCGTGCGCTTCTTCTTCACCTTCGGGACGAAGAAGGTCGTCACGAGATAGTGATAAGCGCCGGGCAGCTTCATTTTCACGGCCAACTTCGCCAACGCGTAGTCGTAGCCGGTGCTGCCCACGACTGCTTTGTCGTGCTTGCAGCGGTTGATCACTTGCATGTTGTCGATGCTGATGACCGGCAAGAAATGGTTAAGCGCGTAGAGCGCGGCCCAACTCTCGAAGTCACTGATCACAAGCTCGGGCTCGAAGCCCTGCTCGGCAACGCGCCGGTATACGGCCACGTTCTTCTTGATGCCCTTGGGTGCCTTCTTGAGGTTTTCGAACAGGCTTTCACTGCGGTCGACGCGATTACCGAAGTAGCGCAGCGAAAGCCCATGGATCTCTTCCACTGTGATGTTTGCGTGCGCAGACAAGCGATCCAACAAGAACCCATGGGCGCGTCCAGAGACCACGACCTTGATCTGGTGGCCTACGCCAGCCAGATGCTCGAGCACGACGCGGCTCCGCGTCGCGTGCCCCATGCCCTCGCCCACGACTCCGTATAAAATACGCATCCCGACCGCAGCCTAGCGCATCGATACCCTTGAATCGATGGCGCTGCGCGGCTGCCCGCCGTGGTATGAGAGCGAGCGTGGCTCGACTCCCCAGCAACCTAACCGGCAAGCAGCGCAGATTCTTGCGCGCCCTCGCCCACTCCCTGAAGCCGACGCTGCAGATCGGGCTGAAAGGCCTGACGCCGGGCGTCACTGCGGAACTCGATCGAGCCCTGGAAACCCACGAGCTGATCAAGGTGAAGCTAGACGCGGACCAGGCTCCGGAGGCGCTCAGCCTGCGAGACGCCATCGAGAGCGGCGCGCACTGCCATGTCGTGCAGCATATCGGCAGGACTTTCGTGGTCTATCGTGAGCGGGCCAAGGATCCGAAAATCGCACTGCCGGGCGTCAAGCAACGAGACGTCAAGGCCTGAGGGGCCTGGCTCGGAACAAACCTCGTTCCGGGCCCTGCAACCGCGGGTATGCTCCAGCCCATGAAGCACGTGCTCGTTGGCGTCGACTTTTCCCCCCTCGCCAAACTCGCCCTAGACGCGGCACTCGAAATAGTCGCGAGCCGGGACGAAACTAAGCTGTACGTCGTACACGTTGCAAAGAGTCTCGGCCCTATGGTGCGGCTCGAACTCGACGACGACGAACGCACGGTTTCGCCCAAGGAGGCCGCGAGCTTCCTCCAAGACTACGTCGAGCAGCACTTGGCCGCTTGGCAACGCGCCGACCGCAGCGTGGACAGCGCTGACGTCAGCACGCACGTGCGTGTCGGCTCTGCGTCCACGGAAATCGTGCAGCTGGGGGCCGAAGTGGACGCGGACGTGATTGTCGTCGGTACGGAAGGGCGCTCCGGCGTGGAGCGCTTCCTGCTGGGCTCCGTCGCCGAAAACGTGGTGCAAAAAGCTGGCTGCCCGGTCTGGGTCGTGCGTGAGAAAACGCGAGAGCAAGAGGAAAACTGATGCAACGTGTGAAACGCCAACAAGCCGTTGGCAATCTGGCATGGGTGGATCTTGAAATGACCGGCTTGGATCCGGAGCAAGACGTGATCCTGCAAGCTGCGTTGATCGTCACGAATTCCAAGCTGGAGCCCCTTGAGGAGTTCGTCTGCGACGTGTGGCAACCCGAAGCGGAGCTTGCGAGGATGACGCCCTTCGTGCGGGAGATGCACGAAAAGACCGGGCTCCTGGGTCGACTCTCCAAGACCAACAAGGACACGGGGTTCACGGAACGATTGCTCCTGGAACGCATTGCCGGCTGGTGCCCCTACCCGGCCGTGCTCTGCGGCAACAGCATTGGCCAGGACAAGCGCTTCATCGAGCGCTACATGCCGGGCCTGGCCGGCTACCTCAGCTATCGCATCGTGGACGTCAGCTCGCTGAAGGTCCTGGCTGGGCTTTGGTACGGCGACAAGGCCGTCTACAAAAAGCCCGAAGACGGCGCGCACGACGCCCTCTTCGACATCAAGCAGTCCATTGCCGAGCTGGCGCACTACCGAAAGCAGGTTTTTCGGGAGTAGCGCCGGGGCGACCCTGGCGCGAACCCGCCCTTAGCGCTATCGTGCGCGCGTGGTGGCTAACTGGCGGTGGAGCGTGCTTGGCGCGGTCGCTTTGATCGGCTGCGCAAAGGGCGAAGGCGTCGGCCCGTCCGACAACACGGGCGGCACACTGAGCGGAGGCGCCGCGGGGGCAGACGCCAGCATCGCGGGTAACGGCGGGGCGTCAGGCTCTGGCGCGAGCGCGGGCGCGGGCGGCGTTGGCCTGGGTGGGGGCGCGGGGTCCGGCGGGATCCCAAGTGGAGGCGCTGCGGGAGTCGGCGGAGCAACCGGCGGCAGCAGCGGCAGCGGCGCAACCGGCGGAGGCACCGGCGCCACGGGCGGCAGTCCAACGGGCGGAACGGGCGGAACCGGCGCGACGGGCGGCAGTCCCACGGGCGGCACTGGCGGCGCAACCGGCGGCACCGGCGGCACCGGCGGCGGCAGCGGCGGCTTCGGGGGCTGCGCGGTCAAGAGCTACGACTTCACGGGCTGCGGTTCGGACTTCACTGCAGCCGGCAACAACACGGACTGGGCGTGTGGCAACCCCAGCAGCGGACCGGGCAGCGATCACACCGGAAGCGGCAACGCGGCCTGGGGCACGGGCCTGAACGGCAACTCCAAGAACTGCGCGGACTCCACGCTGACGTCCCAAGAGATCGACCTGAGCAGCTACTCCGGCCAGACCGTGCGCCTGCAGTTCTGGCACTGGTATAGCTTCCGCGTCTGTGATCCCAACGGCTTGATCGGTCTGTGTGGATTGCCTTGCGCGCTTGATCCGAGCACCTATTCCGGCGGCCTGGTCGAAGTGCACGACGGCACCAGCTGGAAGAAGGTCACGCCCACGGGCGGTTACTCGAACACGGCCATTGACTGCTATTACGTGAACTCCGACGGCGGCACGACGTGCTCCCCCTGTGCGTTGGATGGCCAGAAGGGCTTCGCCGGCGCGAGCGGCGGCTGGCTGCCTGTGGAAATCGACGTCTCCAGCTACACCCACTCCAAGTTCCGGCTGCGCTTTCACTTCGCGAGCTACGGCAGCGACCCTTGCCACCCCGCCACGCCCGGTTGGTACATCGACGACGTGCGTATTGCCAAGATGACATGCCCGTAGCGCACGCCGCGCGCCCTCCCCTTCGAAAAGACCTGCGACCAAGTCGCGCACGGGCGCTGCTGTCCGTGGCCTTGCTGCTCGCCGCGGCGTCAATCGCGCCGAGTGCGCTTGCTCACGCGGGCAACGCAAGCGAGCTGGACCGCATCAGCGCGCGCTTGCGCCAGGATCCGAAAAACACGCGGCTCCGACTCGATCGCGTGGACCTGTACCGTCGCATGGGCGACTTGGCGGGAGCGATGGCGGACTTACGGGTGGTAGAGCATCAGACTCCGCGCTTGCCGCGGCTCTCCTTCGAACGCGCGCTCGTGCTGGAAGCGCTGGGCAACCACCGCGGCGCCGAGGCGGAACTGACCCGGCACCTTTCGGAAAAGAAGCCACTCTCTGCCGCGTGGGCCGCGCGCGCGCGCATCCGCGAAAAGCGCAAGAACGCCGCCGGCGCGATCGCGGACTACACCCAGGCCATCCGCGTCGGCGCGACTCCGGACTTGGTGCTTGCACGCGGCAAGCTGCAAACGCAACTCGGCAAACATAGCGATGCGGCCCGCGACTACCGCGCTGCGCTTCCAAAGCTCGGCGGCGCCGTGGTGGTGCGTCTGGCCCTGATCGAGGCACAGCGCCGCCTGGGCCAGAATGAAGAGGCTCTGGAGCAAGCGAATGCGCTGCTGCACAGCGCTCCGGATCACACGGACTACCTGCTTTTGCGCGCTGACATCCACGAGCAGGCGAAGCAGCCGACACGGGCCAAGCGGGACCGCGAAAAAGCGCTCGCTGCAGCGAAGGCACAGCTTGCGTCCAAAGACACGGCGCTGTCGCGCCTCAGTCTCGCCAAAGCGCTGCACGCCCTCGGCAAAGCAGAGCAAGCGAAGGCCGAGCTGCGACGCGTGCTCGCACTTTCGAGTCGCCTGCCCGAAGCGCTGGAGCTGGCGCGGGCTTGGGGCGTGACGACACACCCCAAGAAGGAGAAAGCGCGGGGTGGGCGGTAGCGCGTGCTAGTTGCCCGTGCTCTTGGGGCAACCGGACATGGGGTTGTCAGAATTTGTATCGTTGATGTTGAGCCACCAAACGGCCACAGCCGTATCGTTGTTGAGCAGCGGTCTGCCGGACGAATCGAGATTGGATTGGTGTGTGACGACGAGCATCATTTGTCGGCAGCCTGCCTTGAGCGGGGGCACCGTCCACGTCATCTGCACCGCGCGCTCGTCATCGAAAGAACCTGCGGGCAAGATCACCAACGGCAACTGCACTGCCTCACTGGGCAGGCCGTAGTCCAAATACAGCCGAGCAAACAGCTCGTCGCCAACCGCGTCTTCGGATCGAACCGGTACGTTCAAGAGCACGACGGACGAGTCACTGACTTCGATCACCTCGCTCACAGGAGGCGCCGCCTCAAGAAGCAGGAGCAACGGCGGCGTCGCCGCAGGGTTCGAGTACTCCGGCGGATCGGAAACCACACAGCTCGTCGCAATCGCCAATAGCGAAGCGAAATGCGCCGTCCAGTGGGACGCGGAGCGCCAGTGGCCCGCGCGCCGTCCTGCGCCGGCCCGCCCCTGCGCCTGTTCGCACCTGCATGTACCCTTGGACGCCATGAAGTTCGCGCGACAAAGCTAGCACTCGTCCCGGGTCGGAACGGCAAATACTCCAAAACCCGCGGCAAATTCGACAGGCTAGCCGGGCGCTCAGCAGGCCCCGTGGCCGAGCTTCGGGAAGACTTTCCCGGGATTGAGCAGCCCCTTTTCGTCGAACACCCGCTTCAAACCCCGCTGCAGCGCAATCAGCTCGTCGGATTGTTCGATGCCGAGATACGGCGCTTTCAGCACGCCAATCCCATGTTCCCCACTGAGCGTGCCCCCCAGCTCCACCACTGCTCGAAATAGCTGCTCGATGCAGGCGTCGACCCGCGGCACTTCGTCGTCGTCGTTCCACAGGAAGTTGACGTGCAGGTTCCCGTCCCCAGCGTGACCGTAGGTCAGCGTCTCGATGCGGTTTTTCTCGCTGATGGCGTCGACGCGGTCCAAC
The DNA here is from genome assembly GCA_965369205.1 of uncultured Polyangiaceae bacterium. GTDB lineage: Bacteria > Myxococcota_A > Polyangia > Polyangiales > Polyangiaceae > JACKEA01. The sequence goes on from CBDUPW010000085.1 coordinate 16,457, forward strand.
AACTCGACCACGCGCTGTCGCCCCACCACCACGTCTTCTGCCAACTTGTGTTTCGCCAATCGACGCACGGATAGGCTCATCTCGCGGCGGGCGCTCCACAGCTTTTCGCGTTGGGACGCGTCCTGCGCCACGAGCACATCCAAGGCGCCCTTGCAGGCATCCGCGACCCGCGACGCTTGCGCCTCACACGCTTGCAGCTCCCCGTCGACGTCCATCAGCAGCATGGCGCCGGCCCGGGCATCGATGGCATTGCCGCTGCGGCGCATGGCCTCCAAGGTGCGACCGTCGAGTAGCTCGATGCAGCGCGGCACCAAGCCGGTTTCGGTCATACGCGCCACTGCCCGGGCGGAGTCCCGCACATTCCCGAAGAGCGCCAGTAGCGTCATCACCGCCGGCGGCTTCGGGATCAACCGCAGCGTGATGTCGCCAAACACCGCCAGCGTGCCCTCGCTACCGACCAGGAGCGCAGTCACGTCGTAGCCCGTCACGCCCTTCAAGGTGCGTCGCCCCACCTGCAAACGCTGCCCACCGATCAACAGCGCTTCCAAACCCAACACGTACTGTCGCGTCACTCCGTATTTGAAGGCCCGGGGGCCGCCGGCGTTTTCCGCCACGTTTCCGCCGATGGCACACGTCTCCCAGCTGTTCGGATCCGGCGGGTAGAACCAACCTTCGGCCTCCACCGCCGCGTGCAAGTCTCCCAACACCACGCCGGGCTCGACGACCGCAATGCCTTCGGCGCGATCGATCTCTTTGATCTGACTCATGCCGTGGGTCGCCAGCACAATGCCACCCGCCACCGGCACTGCTCCCCCGGTGCGCCCGGTGCCCCCGCCTCGGGGCGTGATCGGCACGTCCGCTTCTCGGGCCACCGCCAACGCGGCCACGATGTCGTCCACACAGGTCGCCAGCACCACCGCGTCGGGCGTTCGCGGCTCCGCTTCGCTTTCGTCGGCGCCGTAGCGCTCGCAGGGGTCCCTTTCCGTCAGGACTTTGCTCGGGCCGAGGGCGCGTTCCAGGCGGAGCCGCACTTGGTCGCGCTTCGCCGGCGATAGCGCAGGCAGGGGTGCGCGCGAGGAAAGCATGCAATGGAACTTAGTGCCGATCGTTGCGCCCGCTCGGCAATTCCTGTGGGAAGGCTTGCGGTAGGCCGCCGGCTCGGCTCCCCCAGCCGCGCCCTTCCTCACGGAATTGCTAGGTTTTTGCCCGGGTGCGGCCCCCGCCCTGAATCCAAGGAAGCCCCGCCGCACCTAGAGCGTAGTAGGGACGCCATGGAATCACCGCCGTCTACCCCAGACCCCCACACCCAGAGGCGCGTCATTAGCGCGGGCGGCACCATCGTCGGCATGCCTGCAGTGATCCCAAGCAAGACCGACCGTGACGCCGCCAAGTACTTCGAGCAGTTGAAGTCAACGACCCTACGTTCGGTCTATTCCGTGCAGGGCAGCGCGCAGACCCGGGTCGAAGAAGCTTCGGACGTCGAGAGCGGGCCGTGTTCCGATCCGTTCCACCCGGAGCGCTGGAGCAGCCCGCCGCCAAGTGGCGCCGATCCCATCTACCCTTGCGACGAGCCTGAAGAGGAATCTGAGGCAGTCGTGATGCAGGCCCTGGAAGCCCGCGCGCGTCTCGCCGCATTCGCAGAACGCAACGCCGATGCCGCCGTCGCCGAAACCGAAGCGGGATCCCCATCCGAAACCGAGCTGGTCGTTGCTCTACCCGTCACCACGGAGTCGCCGCCCTCACCCTCCGCTGCCGCGGACGCGCCCACCAAGTCTGACGTCTACGTCGACGAGTTCGCCTACATCCCGATGCGACGCAGTTCAGAAGACCGTCGCTTGCTCGTCATCGCGGCGATTGCGTCCGGCGGCGTCATCGTCGCTGCACTCTCAGCACTCACCGTATTGCTCTGAGCCACGCCGACCCGTAGCCGCTTCCAAGCTGGCTTTTTTGGATGTGGCGTCTCTCGACGTCATCGGCCTCGCACCGGGTGCGACTCGCGCCTCGCCACCGAAGCCGCTCAGAATGCCGGTCCCGGGCGTCCTTTGACGGCATTGATGGTCTTGCGCAGTTCTTCGTCTTTGCGCAAGCACGGAAAGCAGTCTTGGGTTTTGCCCTCACCGCAGCCACGCCGCAGCGTCAGCTGCGCTAGAGGCCGCAAGCTGCGGCGATCCCCATGCTCCGCGGCGCGTTTCAGCACAGCTTGCATCTTGCCGCAGTCGGTCTCTTGGCGCAGATCGAGCACCACAGAAAGCGCGGGAGACGCGTGGGAGCGCACCTCGGCGGTGTAGACCAACGCTTCGGCAAGGCGCGTGGCCTCGGTGCGTCCGCGCGTCCCCGTCCACACCTCGTACAGCAGATCGACCGCAGCCGCGTGCTTCTGTTTCGCGATCACCCGCAGAGTCGCCAGGGACATGCTCGCATCCCGGGAGAACTCGAGCAGGGTGTTTTGCACTTCCCGCTGCTCGAGGCGCGACGGATTTTTTTCGAGCTGCGCCGCGAGCGCGTCGAGCTCGCCGCGCTTCTTGGCGAACCAACCTTGGGAAAGCGCCAGAGCCTGTTCGGCGCTGCGTTTCTCCGGCGGAAGGCCCTCGAGTTCAGCAAGGGCTTTTGGATCCCCGCGCCGCGCGCGCCCCAAAAGCGATTCGTCCTCGACCGGCGCAGCTTGCGGCGCTTCGCTGTTCGCCGCAGCAGCCGTAACCGCCGGGGCCGATTCGGCTGCCGCGGGGGCAGCGGTTGGCTGTGTAGAGCGCAGCGTCACGACCAGCGCGACGACCGCTCCGATCCCCAGCAGCGCCAACGCCACCCAGCCGCCGCGTTTCCACCCTACAGGTGCGCCGGCGGTTGCTTCAGGCTCCACCGCCACGCGACTGGCAGCAGGCGGGGGGATCGCGTCCGTGATGGCCCGTGGGAAAAGCGACGGCGCAATCGGTGCGTCGGTGCCCAGTTGCTCCAGCAGCGTTCCGACTTGGCCCAAGACTTCCTCGCCGGCTGCAACTTCCGTTGACGCAACGCGGATGCGACCAGAGCGCAGCACCAGGAACGCAGAAAGCGCGGGCAGCCCGCTGAGCACCTGGCTGGGGTCGTCACCGAACTTGCCGTCGCAGGAAACCACCGCGCCGTCCGATAGCGACATCCGCACCAACGCGCGGCGACCCGTCAGCTCGAGAGCAAGCGGCTTGCGAGCGCGCGCCAACGCGCGCAACAGACGCGCGCCTCCGATACTCTCGAGTCGCAAGTCAAAGCGCTCGCCGGACGCCGCGCGCTGCTCGGCGCTGTGGTCGGGTTCCGTCAGCGCGGCGATGCTGCCGACCAAGCCTTCAAGCCGGGCAGGCTCGGACTCATCGGGCCACACTTCGCCCCAGCGCACCACCAACAGCGAAGCCCAGCGCAGTCGGTGGTCGGCAAAGAGCTGACGCAAGAACTCGTAGCCATCCTGAGACAAGTCTTTCTCGCCGATCAAAAGCACCATTGGATCGAAATGGCTCAGCCGCTCCATGCGCGACTCGCTCGGCGCGAAGTCCGTCAGCTGCACCTCCGCGCCCTGGCCACGCAGGGTCTGGGCCAGCGCGTCCGCCGACGCAGGGTCTTGACTCGCGATCAGCGCACGCACCCCCGGGATTTCGCTGCGAGATCTTGAAGACGGCGGCGGCGGTTCGGAAAGCACACTCACCGTTCCCGGAGCACGCTCCTCGAAACCGAACTTCACGGACTCCGAGTCCAGCACCACGTCGTTGACGCGCTCCACGAAGTCGGAAACCGCCGATGCGAGAGGCTTGCCACCCCCCAGGGCCAGACGCAGCACCGAGTCGGGGTCCGCGGGGCCATAGACCGAGAGGATCCCACTGCGTACCTCCTCGGACAGAGCATCGATCAACTCCGGCAGAGTTGCTTCCCCGAGTTTTCCTTCGCTTTCCCCACTGCGCTCGGGGATGGCGCGGACCAGTTCCGAGAGTTGGTCCGCCGCGCCCGCGGCACCTTGCGCAAAGGACACTGCGGCCGCAGCGCCGTGGCGAAAGGCAGCGAGTCGGGGTGAGAGTTCGTCGTCTTCGGACAGCACGGCCACGGGAACTACGGAGCTCATCGGTGACGCGCCCAAGTCTTCGAGCACTTTCGTCAGATCCTCGCCGGCGGCGTCGCCCGTCAGCACCACGAGATCCGGCGCGACCGTCACGACGGACTGCTGCGCGTCCGTCATGCTGGCGCGTTCGACATACACGCCGCGCTCCGTCAGCGCGTCGATCAATTCCTTCTCGCCTTCGAAGCCGTCGCCAACGACCAGAAGCGTCGGCTCGATCTCCGAGGTCAGCGAAACCATGGACGCGCGCGCGGCCGAATTGGGTGGAGGGCCGGGCGCCGTGCTGGGCGTTCTTTCCGCGGCCGACGACGCGGCGGCCGGTGGAGCGTGAGCAGTCGTGATCAGCGGCGGAGCCCCAACGTTTGGATTGGCCGGAGGCCCGCCCATCAACGGCAAGGTGGCCTGAGGTGGACGCGGGCCCACACGCTTGAGCAAATCCGCGGCCGATCGCGGGAAGCCCGGCACGGCGATGGGGGGCCCAGCGGGCTCGGATTCGATGGCAGGCGATACCCCGTCAGAGACGGACACTGACGACAGCTCTTTGCGAGGGGGCGGTAGCGGCGGTTTCAACGCCGGGGGCACACTCTGACTCAACGGCCGGGGCTTCAAGCTCGCGCGGGGCGGCGGCGGCCGCACCACGAGCGGCGGCGGTGCGCTCACGCCTACATCCCGTCCGGCAGACGGGCGGGGTGCTCCCGGTCTGGCACGCTGCGCCTTCGGCGGCTCGGCCCGCGGCGCGTCCGGACTAGAATCTCGCTCTGACAGGCCGCCAGCCTAGCGCAAGCGCTGCCAAGAGAAAAATCCTCCGTCACGACCGCGCATCCAAGCGCACGAAAGTCGCCAACCCTAGCCAGGGCTAGACAACGGAAACTCGGAATCGCGATACAAGCGCGCCGCAAACGCGACCGTGGCAGCGAGCCACGCGAAATCGAGACCAGCGTGGCCCATGTTACGGTCGCCAGCGTCGTGGTCGTCAAGCTCATAGCTGTCGTCGTTTATCTGCTGGTCCTCTTGGGGATCGGAGCAGTGGCGTCGCGCCGCATGAAGGACGTCAAAGACTACTTTGCCGCCGGCAAGCGCCTCGGCTTCTGGTCGGTCGCGTTCAGCGCGCGCGCCACCGGTGAGAGCGCGTGGCTACTGCTCGGGTTGACGGGCATGGGTGCGGTCGTCGGCGCCAAGGCGCTCTGGGTCGTGCTCGGCGAAGTGGTCGGGGTTGCGGGCGCTTGGCTCCTGATGTGCCGACGCTTCAAAGGCCTGACGGATCGCTACGACTCCGTGACGGTGCCCGACTATCTCGAAGATCGCCTTCGCGACAAGACCCATCGCCTCCGCATCGTGTCCGCGGTGGCCCTCGTCGTATTCGTGACCATCTACGTCAGCGCGCAAATCGACGCGACGGGCAAAGCCTTCGAGATCTTTCTGGGCTGGAACTACTTCGTGGGCATCGGCGTCGGCTTCGTCGTGGTCTTGGTGTACATCGTCGCGGGGGGCTTTTTGGCCGTGGCCTGGTCCGACGTCTTTCAGGGCTCCTTGATGTTCTTGGGGCTTACGACCCTTCCCGTCATCGGTCTCATCACCCTAGGCGGCTTCGGTGAGTTGTCGGCGCGGCTATACGCCATCGACCCGGGACTCCTTTCCCTCGCGGGGCCCGGCGACGGCTGGACGCTGCCCACGATCTTGAGTGTCATCTCGCTTTCTCTGATCGGCCTGGGCTTCTTGGGTTCGCCGCAAATCTTCGTACGCTTCATCGCCCTGGAGAAGAAGAGCGATATCAAACACGGCGCCAAAGTCGCCATCACCTTCACGGTGCTCTCGGACCTCGGCGCCGTGCTGATCGGCATGGTCGGCCGCGCCGCACTGACCGAACCGGCGCAGGCGCTTGAATCAGTGCTGGGCAACGGCGGCGAGAATGTGTTGCCGCTGCTCGTGGAGCATCTCTTGCCGCTGATCCTGGTCGGCCTTTTTGTCGCCATCGTGCTTTCGGCGATCATGAGCACCGTGGATTCCCTGCTGGTCCTCGCCGGCAGCGCGCTGGTGCGCGACGTCTACCAAAAAGTGCTGCATCCCAAGCTGCCGGACAACGAACTCGTCTCGAAGAGCCGGGTCGCTACCTTCGCCCTCGCAGCCGTGGCGCTGATCATCGCCGTGACCGTCGCCCTGATCACGCCGGACCGCACTGTGTTTTGGTTCGTGATTTTCGGTTGGTCAGGCATCAGCGCGACGTTTTGCCCTACCCTCATTCTTTCACTCTTCTGGCGCCGCTTGACCGCGAACGGTGCCATCGGAGCCATGCTCGTCGGATTCGCCTGCGTGCCCCTCTTCAAGTTCGCCGCGCCACTGCTCCCGGGCGTCGGCGATGGGTTCAAGACCCTCGGCGAACTGCCGCCGGCGTTCCTGCTCTCTGGTTTGACCGGCCTCCTCGTCAGCCTACTCGACAAGCGCGGCCAAGCCGCCGTCGCAGGTGTGGCCGACGAGCTCGACGACGCGCGTCGCTGAGCGCCGCAGCGAGCCATCAGCCCGCACTGAGCGCGTGGTGCCGGACTCGAGGGAACGGGGCAGCGCGCGGTAGGCCGGAAGTGTGTCGCACCCCTTGAGAGGACGCCTGCAGCTCACACGTGCTATTGCCGCGAGCTGACCTCATGAGCCAACCCGAAACGGTAACCCGCATCAGTGACGGCGACCGCGAAATCTTCATCGTCGGCACGGCCCACGTGTCGCAGCGCAGCGTCGAGGACGTGCGGCGAACCATCAGCGAGCTTCGCCCGGACACGGTCTGCGTGGAGCTGGACCAGACGCGCTTCGACACACTGACAGATGAGAACCGCTGGCTGAAGCTGGACCTGTTTCGGGTGATCCGCGAGGGCAAGGTTTTGTTCTTGCTCTCGACGCTGGGACTGTCGGCCTATCAGCGCAAGATGGGAGAGCGCCTCGGGGTGCGCCCTGGCGCGGAGCTGGTCGAGGCCGTTCGCGCCGCCGAAGACGTGGGCGCGGAGTTGGTGCTGGCGGATCGGGACATCCAGGTGACGCTGCGGCGCACCTGGGCCAGCCTGGGCTTCTTCAGCAAGATGAAGCTCGTTTCAGTGATGCTTGCTGCGCCTTTTTCGGTTCAAGAGATTACCGAAGAGCAGATCGAAGCGCTCAAAGACCGCGACACCATCTCAGAGATGTTGGACCAACTGGCGGAGGCCATGCCACGGCTGAAGACGCCGCTGATCGACGAGCGCGATCAATGGCTGATCTCGTCTGTGGAGCAGGCCAAGGGCAAGCGCATCGTGGCTGTCGTTGGGGCGGGGCACGTGCGCGGCATGTTGCAGCAACACAAACAGCCGGTGGACCGCGACGAACTCGGCAAGATCCCCCTGCCCTCCAAGCTGACGGGGCTCGTGAAGTGGATCATTCCGGCGTTGGTCCTGGCCGCATTCGGTGTTGGCTACGCCCGTCACGAAGGCGAAGGCCTGCGCCACATGCTGTACGCCTGGATCCTGCCCAACTCCGTCGCGGCCGCACTATTCACCATCGCGGCCGGCGCGCGAGCCCTCACGGTGCTGACCGCGTTCGTCGCCTCGCCCATCACCTCGCTCAACCCTACCATCGGCGCCGGCATGGTCGCGGGTCTGGTCGAAGCCCACCTGCGGCGACCCACCGTAGAAGACTGCCAGCGCTTGGGCGAGGACACCCAATCCTGGCGCGGCTACTACAGAAACCCCGTGACCCGCGTGTTGCTCGTGGTAGTGCTGGCCACGCTCGGCTCGGCAGTGGGGGCGTGGATCGGCGCAACCTGGGTCGTCACACTCATCTAAGCAGATCACAGCCATGGCCCAATCGACTCACCGCACCGCGCCGCTGCCATCCAAGGAGATGCCCAAGGGCATTCCCTTCATCATCGGCAACGAGGCGGCGGAGCGCTTCAGCTACTACGGCATGCGGACGATCCTCGTCGTCTTCATGACCGAGTACCTGCTGAATTCCGACGGCGCCCTCGACGTCATGGGTAAGGAAGAGGCGAAGGGTTACTACCACCTCTTTGGCTCAGCGGTGTACGCGCTGCCGGCGTTGGGCGCGATCATCAGCGACGCATGGTGGGGCAAGTACAGCACCATCTTGCGCGTCTCGATCATCTACTGTCTGGGCCATTTGGCCCTGGCCGTAGACGAGACACGCCTGGGTCTGGCCGTAGGGCTCGGCCTGATCGCGATCGGATCCGGCGGCATCAAGCCCTGCGTCACCGCTCACGTGGGCGATCAATTCGGCACGCAGAACCAGCACCTGCTCAGTCGCGTTATCGGTTGGTTCTACTTCTCCATCAACTTCG
>CBDUPW010000086.1:0-24614 GCA_965369205.1 uncultured Polyangiaceae bacterium
CGTCTTCGTCGTCCACCTGTCCTGCCGGCTGGGACTCGTTCTTCGATGAAGCGACGAGGGCGGCCAAGGGATCTTGACCGCTTTGGCGCGGCGGACCGGAGCGCTTGGCACTCATCACGCCAACGACAACCAATGCAGCCCCGCCGAGGGAGGCCAGCAGTAGCGTCGCCAAACGAGAACCACGGCGACGGGGATCGTCTTCGTGGATTTGCTCCAAATTGCGAACGTTCACGGTTTCCATGGGTGCTTACCCCTGGCGTACCGAACTTTGGCTCAAGCGGGCCAGTTTTGGGCGTTTTCGGAGATCTGGCGGGCCTTCCACAGCGTCTCTGCGACTTCCCGTGCCGGATCGCTGTCCGCCACGATCCCACCGCCGGCGTAGTAATGTGCTTCGCCATCCACCAGGGTCAGGGTGCGGATCGCCATGCCCAATTCGACGGAGCCATCGTGGCGCAATACGCCAAATGCGCCGGTGTAGAGGCCCCGACGCGCGCTTTCCAGATCCGCGATCACCTCCATGGCGCGGACCTTGGGCGCACCGGTCACGCTTCCGCTTGGAAGCATGGCTGCGAGCACATCACGACGGCTCACCCCGGCGCGGAGCAGCCCCGACACATGGGCCACTCGATGATGCAGAGTGGGCAGGGTCTGCGTGGCGTACGGCCCCAAGAGCCGCACGCTGCCGGCCCGGCAGATCCGCCCCAGATCGTTGCGCTCGACATCAACGACCATGGTCAGCTCGGCCCGCTCCTTTGGGTCGGCTTCGAGTTCCCGGGCAAGCGCGGCGTCGTCGATCGCGTGTCGCCCGCGCGGCCGCGTGCCCTTGATCGGCGATGTCACGATCCGCCCGTCGGGGTAGGTGCGCAGGAACTGCTCCGGCGATGTGCTCACCACACCCAATTCCGCCGTGTCCAGAGCGAAGCCGTAGGCTGCGCGCGTACGGCCGCCCTGTCGCGCGAGGTGCTCGATGGGATGTCCACTCCCGCGCAGGCGGAAAAGCCGAGCAAGATTCACCTGATACAACTCACCCTTCGCAATCAGCTTCAGGGCCTCACGGATACGTTGCTCGTGCACCGCCTCGGCCTCCACCGGCGCGACCAGCTCCAAGCGAGCCGGCCCCGCGGCCGCCGTGCGCAACACTGCGGCTGCCAGGCGCCTGACTTGACCGCTATCGTCACCAATCACCCGCACGCTGCCCGCCCGCACCTCGACCACAGCGCCGTAGCGGAGCCAACGCGGCTGCAGGACATGCGGCGGCGCGCGCACGTCGCGTTCGGTGTCGTACGCCCGCTCAAGGCCGCGACAGCTTTCATAGGGGAGCAAGCCGATCCAGCGCGGCGCGTGGGCCAGGCCGAGGGGTCCTTCGGTCGGCAGGTCCGTTTCGGGGTCAAGCTGCGCCGACTCGCCCGCGGGCTCGCAAGCGATCCAGGAGGTTCCCCCCGGCCGCGCGTCCCAGGCCATGGCGAAACCAGGCCGATTGGCCAGAGCTCGCCCGATCTGGAGCGGATCGGCGAGCACATCCACTAGGCGGGCGCTGAGCATGGCCCTAGCCTACTCGCGCTGCGGTCGGCTTTGCAGTCCCTGCGTGTTCGCGTGACGAAGGGGCGCCTTCGCGCTAGGTGTGACCGATGAAATCCTGGGCTTTGTTGATCGCGGCCGCGGCATTGGGTTGCGGCAGTGAGCTCGCGGAACCCGGACAGCTGTATTTGGTCCACGGCGACGAGGCGGATCCCTTCACCGCCTCCCCTCCGACCGAACGTGTGGTCGTCGACCGGATCTCTAGCTCCGGATCGAAAAAGACGATCCATGATGACTCCGCTGCGCCCGCACGCATCGACCTAGGTCAAGGCGGCATCGCGACCTTCGAACTGCGCGGGATGGACGCCGCCGGCACCGCGCGGGTCTGGGGCCGCAGTGTTCCCATCCAAACTGCGGGCGTCGCAGGTTTGGCACTTCCGCTGTTTGTGTCGCGGACCGAAGGCTTTGCCTCGGCGCCGGGTCTGCTCCGCGGTGACCTGGGGCCCGCCCCTGCGTTGGCCATGATCGGCGGTCGCACCCTGTTCGCGACCGGAGGCACCATCGGTGAACGCGCGGCCACCGAGTCCTACGATTTGGGCCTGTGGGCGCCAGTCCAGAGCCAGTTCAGCTTGGGCTGTCCTGAGCCACCTTGCGAGATCCGCTCCCTGGCCGCAGTGGGCACGACGATCCTGGCGGTCGGCGCAAGCTGGGCCATCTGGGTCGACCTCGCCGACGGTTCGAACGGAAAAGCTGAGCCGCCACCGGGCCTGAGCGACTGGGCGGCGGTGGCTGGCGGACGGACGGTGAGCGCTGGGGACCGCGGAGAGTTCATCGTCGGGCCCACCCGCGCCGACAAACCCAGCAGCAGCGCCGTGCTACTGACTCCGGAACTCACCCTCGAAACTATCGCCCTTGCAGAGCGCCAGGGAGCCGCCGCCACCTGGGTGGACGGGCGTGGACTCGTCCTGGTGGGCGGCAGCGACAGCGCGGCGGGAGCCGAGCTGGTCGCGCCTGGCGCCGCGGCGGGAGTGGTACTGCCCTACCCCCCGGACCCCAGCGTCGGTGCAGCTTTGGTGGCGCGAGGCGACTCGGTTTGGCGAGTGGGCGGAGCAAAGGACGCAGAAAGCGTCGAGCTGTCACTGAATTGCGGCTCGAACTGCTCGGCCTCGGCGGTAGGTGCGCCCCTCGCGTTGATGGACGCCCGCGCATTTACGACCGACACGGATGTCGTCGTCATCGGCGTCGCCGCCAGCGGCGCCACTGAAGTCAAACTGGGGCTGGCGGGAACTCCACTGCCCCTGCGCGTGCCGCGTGCGGCTGCCTCCGCGCTGCTGCTGCCGACCGGGCACCTCGCGGTGGTCGGCGGGACTCAGACGTCGGATGGCGCGCCAGCCCGAAACGTGGAGTTGCTGCCCACCGCCCGTTGACGCTCTGAGCCGGCGCTTGGCGCCAATTACGGCGTGTCCACCTCTACAACGCGCCCCGCGCTCGTAACGATCGCGTTGCGGAGCGGCGCCCGTAGTCGCGCCTTTGGCCAGGCGATCACGCCGGAGACCGGGCCATGCCCTTCCACCACAGCGCCTTCGCCGATGATGGCTCGCTCGAGATGGACACCCGGGGCGATCCGCGCCCCGGGACCGACATGCACGCCGCTGGGCACCTCACCCTCGAGCCACTGCATATTTGCCCTGAGGTAAGCGCCGGGATCTCCCAGATCCGACCAGGGGCCGTCGACCGCCGCGGTGGCGAGCACAGCTCCGCCGCGCAGCAGCGGCAGGGCGACATCCCCAATCAAACAGCCCGTTTCCGGCAGCTGCAATAGGACGTCCGCACCCACCGCAGCGATCCCCACGTAGTCCCCGCCCTGGGTTTCGTCTCCGAAAACCTCGCCGCGCAATCGCACGACGTGACCCACTTCGGACAGCCCAACGGTTCCCTCCCTCGGGGATCTCGGCGCAACGGCCAAACACAGGCCCCCGTCTGCAACGCTTCTGAGCATGGGCTCCACCGGCGGATTGGCCACGATGTCGCCATTCCAAACCAAGACCGGAGCCGCACCCAGTAGCGCCCGGCCACCTTCCAACCCGCCGGCCGTCCCGCGAATAACAGGCTCGTGTACCAAATGAATCTTCAAGCTCAAACCATGGATCTTGCTATCAAATTTCTCTGGCAAGTGATGTGTATTGACCACCGCCTCGGTAAAACCCGCGGCCCGAAGGCGCCCAGCAATGTGGGCGAGCACGGACCGGTCTCCGAAGGGCACGAGGGGCTTCGGCAGCTCCAACGTAAGCGGCCGCAGACGCGTTCCTAGCCCTGCACACAACACCATCGCAGAAGGCACGAGCCATCATGTCAGACCCGTGCATCGATTGCGAAAATGCTTTGGCCGATTATTCGACCCAGCTCCTGCCCGCGTGTTACCGGCCTAGGCCATGCCCGTTTTCCGTTCGACGAGCGCAGCCCTCTGGGCCTTTGGCTACACCTTCTTGGTGGTGCAAGCCGCCGGATGCGGTGCGGACGCAGTGGCGGTGGACGAATGCCGCGACATCGAAAGCGCCCGCTGCGAAGCCGGCGTCTTCTGCGGTTTGGTCGACGATGTGGCGGAGTGCAAGCGCTTCTATCGAGACCATTGCCTGCACGGATTTGCGTCGGGAGATCGACCCGGCTCCCCCCAGGTCAAAGCCTGCATCGCAACCATCCAGGCCGCGGGGCGGTGCGCGAAGGACGGCACGCCGGAACTATCCACGTGCACGCCTGCCGTCTCAGCGAAGACCGTACACTCGACGGCGTGCGAGGTGATCCTGAACCCGGAAGGCGTGCAGGAATGCGAGTTTCTGGCCACCCCCGTGGTGCTGCCAGACGCTGCTGCGGACGCATTGCCTGAGGCAGCTGCCCCAGACAGCGCCGCGAACGACGCGGGCTCCGACTGATGCAACGTCTGCGGGCACTCGCCATAGCAGCCAGCATGATCGCCGCATGCCGTGCCCCGCAAGGCCCCAGCCCGGAGCAGCCGAAGGAAGAAACCCCCGAAGAGGAAGTGCTGCGTGTGGCCCTGCTGTGGGGATCTCAGCAGGAAGAACGCGGGTTCTTGCCTGCGCCGAATCCCATCGAGACTTTCGAACGCACCATCGGATCGCAGCTGAAGCTCGCGCGCGGCGTCGCGAGCGCCGAAGAGCGCATTCTGGTCAAAGAGAAACTGATGCTACGGGATGGCACTCGTCTGATCTGTGAGGCCTCCGGGGGCGCCCACGCGACTCTCCGATACGGGCGCCACAAGGGGCAGGCGGCCTTGGAACTCTCCCGTCCGCCCATCGTGCTCACGCGCAACTGCAATGGCGCGCCACCCGAGGTCGCCATCGAGATGCCTGGTGGCCCCGCGCGACTCGAGTTGCGCTCGGACCAGCTGGTCACCTACGAACCGCTTGGGGACGCGCGCATCTACCTCCCGGCGGATCCTGCCGGAAAATAGGCACAATCCGAGGTGCCTCACCCAGGGCCTTTCGGCGCTGGCCCGCATCCGCTAAGTGTCGCGGCGCTCATGAACGCACGCCCGATCACCCTTCTCACCGCGCTCCTCGTTGGTTGCGGAACTAGCCCTGTGGGCACCGGGATCGACCTGCCGACGGTGGTGGCCGTGTCTGCGGAGGACTTCCGCGGTGAGGTGCCCTGCTCAGACGCACCCGGCGCCATGCGCAGCTTCGTCGCCACGCTGACCGATCTGGGTACCAAAGAGGAGCCGGTGAGCTTTTCACTGCCAAGTTCGGTAGTACGCTCCGACGCCCTCGGCGGTCGCTTCGCTCCCGTGAGCTGCCAGCAGGCAGCAGGGTTTTCCTTCGTTGTGCCGGGGCACCGCTACTCCGCGGAAGTTGAAGCCTACGACCGCACGGACTTGGTAGCGCTTGGACCGGGGAGTCGCGTGCTTGTCGATCCTGCAAGTGGCAACTACGTGCCGCCTCGCTGGACGACCCACTGCGGCACCAACTCAGACGTGCCCGGACAGGGACCGGTCATCGCCGCGATCTACCGCACCCGATACGTGCGCGGCTGCAGCCCCCTTTCTGAAGCGTACAGCACCGAAACCGCAATCCGCATCCAGACCGACAACGCTTCGGGGCCCGCATGCGGCTCAGATCCGGGGCAGGTCGAGCGCTTCGAGGCAACGCTCGTGGAAACCGGTGCGGTGCAATCGGCAGACTGCGGCGAAGCGATCGTGTTTGGCGGGCTCGAGGGCTCGCAGACGTATCACTTCGAGCTCTTCGGATACGAAGCTGGCGAGCTGTTCCCGACCTGGGGAACCAGCTGTTTCCGCACCGCACAATCTGGAGCCATCGTCGACGCCGGCTGCGGCACCCTGCTCGCTTCGGGCAGCATGGAAGTGGAGACCGCAGGTGTTATCGCGAGCCTGGGGGAGAGCTGCGGCCCCGGCGGGATCGTGAGCGTTGCCGGCGATATCATTGCCACGGGCAACCCGACGAGTGTTCCCTGTGGCGCGACCATTCGATTCGATGGTCTCGAACCGAAGAGCTACGGCGTGCACGTATCCACGCTCAAGTCCGACGGCTCCGCGGGGCCCAAAGCCATCTGCGACGCGATCGTGGTCCCTGGAATCGCACGCCGTGCGAACTGTCGACCCGAGTGAGCCACGCAACTTGCGCGCCTGAGGCGCTCTCAGCAATCCGAAGGATTGTTACTTCCGAGACAGCACACTAGGGTTGAGCCGTGAGCAACGGACAGGAGTCCCAATTCGTTCTGCCCAAACCTGGCCGGGTGCTCAAGGCGGTCATGCTCGCGCTGTTCGCGATATGGCTCGCGTTTGCCTTGGGAATGAATTGGGGTGGTGTGCCGCCCGAGACATTCTATCTCTTCGCGGGCAGCACTCGGCTGATCCTAGAAGGTGAAGTCTGGCGGATCTTCACCGCACCGCTCCTGCACGTGCCAAGCGTCGGCGGCATCGCGTTTGTACTGATCGGGTTGTACTTCCTGACTCCCACCCTTGAGGAGCAGTGGGGTGGGCCGCGCCTGCTGCGGTTCTTGGCAGTCTCCAGCTTGTTTGCCTACACGTTCCAAGCGCTCTTGGAGCTCGCGCTCGGCGCCAGCCTCAGCGCCAAACTTGTGGGCGAATACTGGATGAGTTTCGTCCCCGCCATCGAGGCCATCGCCATCGCCTGGGCGCTCACCTTCAAGGGTCAGACCGTACGGCTGTTCTTCGTGTTGCCGGTGACTTCACGCGGGCTGATCCTGTTTGTGGTGGGCATGTCCGTGCTGTACGTGATCACCCTGGAGCGGCCCATGTGCGGGCTGCTCTCCCCCTTCGGCGGAATGATTGCGGGGTATCTCTTCGGCGGCGGCACGCCCTCGCCCGCGCGCCGCTTCTGGCTCAGCTTGCGCTTGGCGCGGCTCGAACGCGAAGCCCAACGCGACCGAGAGGCCCGCAAGCGACGCGTGCAGGGCTCGTCCTTGCGCGTGATCCCCGGCGCCCGGGACGAGGCGTCCAAGGACGACGATGACGACAAACGTGGTCCCGACGGCAAGTTGCTGAACTAGTGCGCCGAGTCAGAAGGCGGCGCACCGCGCGCGGTGCGGCTTCCGTTTTGCCGATGCCGGGGCCCGTGCTAAGCCCCGGGCAACGTGCAGGTGGTACTTGATGCCGAAGCGGTGCAGCGCGGTCTCCGCCGCGTAGCCGGGCAAATTGTGGAACGCAGCCACGGGCTCTCTGATGTGGTGCTGATCGGGATCCGCCGCGGAGGAGAGCCCATTGCGGACGCCCTCGCCCATTGGCTGTTGGAACTCGAGGGGCAAACCGTGCCGCGCGGCAGCGTCGATATCACACTGTATCGCGACGACACTGCGACTGCGCTGGCCAACCCGAAGATTGGCCCAAGCCAAGTCCCGGGATCTCTGCAGAACAAAGTCGTCATCTTATGCGACGACGTGGTGTTCACGGGGCGCACGGTGCGCGCTGCCATCGATGCGTTGATGGACTACGGTCGTCCGCGCCGCATCGAACTCGCAGCCCTGGTTGAACGCAGCGGCCGCGAGCTGCCCATCGTCCCGGACTATTCAGTCATCAAGCTGGATTTGGAGCCGGAAGACCGCGTGGAAGTTCTGGACGATGCCCTTGGGCTCCGCGCCTTGGTACACAGCACGGGAGCACGATCGGTCGTGCCGAGTTTCATATGAACAGCGAGCGCTTACGTCATCTAGTCTCCGCATCCGATCTGGATGCACCTGCTGCGACGCGGATCCTCGACGCAGCCGAGGCGTTTTTCGAGGTTTCGCGGCGCCCGATTCGAAAAGTGCCGACCCTGCGTGGCAAGACGGTGATCAACTGCTTCTTCGAGGCGTCGACCCGCACCCGTACCAGCTTCGAGTTGGCGGGCAAGCGCCTCGGCGCCGACGTCGTGAACATGGCGGGCTCCAGCTCCAGCACGACCAAAGGGGAAACCCTTAAGGATACGGTCGCCACGCTGGACGCCATGCATGCAGACGTCATTGTGGTGCGCCACGGCGCGAGTGGCGCCGCACACTACGTCGCGCAGCGCTCCCGCGCCGCGGTCGTCAACGCAGGCGACGGCATGCACGAGCACCCGACCCAGGCATTGCTGGACGCCTTCACGATTCGCAAACGGGTTGGACGAATCGACGGTTTGCGGGTCACGATTGTCGGCGACATCCAACACAGCCGCGTCGCTCGCTCCAATGCGATCTTGCTCACACGCCTGGGTGCCAGCGTCTGTGTGGCGGGGCCCCGCACCATGCTGCCCTGCCCTGCCGACTCCCTTGGAGTCCGCGCCTTCGACCGCCTTGAACCTGCCCTGGAAGGTGCGGACGTGGTCATGATGCTACGCATCCAACGCGAACGCTTGGGGGCCGCGCTATTCCCTAGCTTGCGCGAGTATTCCAAGGTGTACGGCCTCAACACAGCGCGCCTTGCCCTGGCGAAGCCCGACGCCATCGTCATGCATCCGGGCCCCATGAACCGCGGAGTGGAGATCTCCGACGAGGTCGCCGACGGCCCCCGCAGCGTCGTGCTCGACCAGGTCGAAGCCGGCGTCGCGGTGCGCATGGCCGTGCTTTACGTATGCGCCAGCGAGCCCGAAGCCTCACTGACGGACGTGACCGGCTGAGGCAGCACGCCGCTACAGGTCTATTTGGGTGGCCGGGGGCAGCCGCTCGCTCAAGAAGCGCGCAGCCACGACCTCGAAGCTCGCCGGAAGATCCGTCACCAAGAGCTCCAGCTTGCGCGGCCTCGTGGGCGCGGGATGGCGCGCCAGGCGCTCTTCGTCGACATAGCGTAGCAATGCGTCCGCCGTTGCCTGCGCGCTGTCTACAACGGGAACCGGCGCACCGGCGATGCGCGCGGCCACACGCTCGATCACCGGTCGTAGCAGCGGGTAGTGGGTACACCCCAAGACAAGCACCCGGACGCCTTGGGCGATCAGTGGCTCGACGTAGCGAGCCACGGCAAGCTCAGGGACGTCTCCGTCGAGCCAGCCTTCTTCAACCAAGGGCACGAGCAGCGGCGCCGGAGCCGCAAGCACCTCGAGCCGCGTGGAAATCTTCGCGACGGCGCGCGGGTAGGCCCCGGAGCGCACGGTCCCAGCGGTGCCCAGCACTCCAATCTTGACCGGCTCCCGCTGATGGCGTTGCGCTTCCTCTGCGGCTTGCACGGCGGCTTGGGCCCCGGGCTCTACGACGCCGAGTACCGGCAGGTCTAACTCTGCGCGCAGCACGTCGATACTGACGGCACTGGCAGTATTACAGGCGACAACCAGGGCTTTGATGCCGCGGCGCACCAGCACCGCAGCGCACCCTTGGGCGTAACGCACGACCGTCTCTGGCGAGCGCGTCCCGTAGGGGACACGCGCGGTGTCTCCAAGGTAAATGATGTCTTCTCCCGGCAGCGCCTGACTCAGCGCGTGCACGACGGTCAGGCCGCCGAGCCCCGAGTCGAACACGCCCAAGGGCAGGCTCGGATCTACTGCCACTCAGACGTCCTCGATGCGGATCAAGCGCGGCGCGCCGCGCATGAAGGCCTCTCGAGCGATGGCTTGGACGGCCTTTCTCACGCCGCCCTCGCGACAGTCATGAGTAATGATCAACACGGGCACGGCGTCGTTCTCGGCGCTGGCGCGCCCCTCTTGCACCATCTGCTCGATGCTCACGCCGCCGTCGCCAAGTAAGGTTGCGATCCGACCCAGGACCCCGGGGCTATCGTCCACGTCGAAGCGCAGATAGAAGCGGGACTCTACGTCATCCATCGGAACCAGGGGGCGCTCCTTCATCTGAATTCCGCGGGTGAATAGCCCCGGTTCGCCCTCCATCTTCGAGCGCGCCACGTCCACCACATCCGCCACAACACTCACCGCTGTGGGCATGTCTCCGGCGCCGCGACCGACTAGGAGGCACGGCCCCAGGGCCCGCCCCATGATAAACGCGCCGTTGAGCACGCCGTCCACGTTCGCCAAGACACTGCCCTTGGGCACCAAGGTGGGATGCACGCGCAACTCCACGCGCTCCCCCAAGTCCTTGCCGATAGCCAGGTGCTTGATGGTGAAGCCAAATCGGTCCGCAAAGCGAAAGTCGAGTTGATCAATGGCGCGGATGCCTTCCACGGAAAGCGCTGCAGGATCCATCCGTGCGCCGAAGGCCAACATGCTCAGCACAACGAGCTTCTGCGCGGCGTCGTGTCCGTCCACGTCCAGGGTGGGATCTGCCTCGGCGTAACCCTTGGCTTGAGCTTCGGCCAATGCCACGTCGAAGCTCACGCCGTCGTCTCGCATGCGGGTGAGGATGTAGTTGCAGGTGCCGTTCAGGATCGCATGCACGGACTCGACCCAGTCACTCGTGAGCGCCTCTCGCAGCGTTCGGATGATCGGGATCCCGCCGCCCACGGACGCTTCAAAAGCCAGATCCACGCCGGCGGCGATGGCCTGTTCGACCAGGTCCGGGCCGTGTTTGGCGAGGAGAAATTTGTTGGCTGTCACAACGCCTTTGCCGCTGCTGATGGCGCGGGTCACGTAGTTTTTCGCCGGGTTCTCACCGCCCATGACCTCAACGACGACGTCGACGTCCGACCCCAACACCACTTCCGGATCTGTCGTGATCCATCCGCTCTCACACTCGGCAACGCGATCCTTCGCCGGGTCGCGTACAAGGACGTGACGCACTTCGAGGGGAGCGCCCACCCGCGACGCCAAGTACTCGGCGTTATCGCGGATCAGCCGCAGCACACCGCCGCCTACCGTACCGCAACCCAAGAGCCCGATCCGAATGGGAAACCGAACGCGTTCCTTTTCCAAAACTACCTCCGAAACGCCTGCGGGGCTGAATCCTCGTGGAACCGCCGCGCGGCGGCGCAGAGCTTAGCCTGCTCCTCCGCACGGGAAAGCTGCATCTTGGGTTCGCCGGAATTTCCTGCAATTGCCCGGCCCGCCGCGGCAACCAGAGCAGTGTCGGATCCCGCGGCGCAACGGCTGCGGGCGGATCGTAGGGCAGTGGCACGGGGGCCGCAGCACACGAAAATGCGGCCAGCCCGGTCGAAAGCCCGAGCAGACGCCGCAGCTTCATATGGGCGCCGAGATCAGCGGCGGCGGAGCGGGCGCGTCCGACGTGCCCAGGACGCGGTCCAACCAATCCATGCGAAACCGAACGCGCGCTTTGATGCTGCGCAGCGGGGCAGAACGCATCTCCGCTTCCCAAGTGCGGATCCGCGGGCGCCCAGCGTTGCTTGCCAACACCAGCGGCATTCCGCTCACTGGATCCGAATCGTAGACGAAGAAGGAATGCCAGTGATTCTCGCCGTCGCTTCGGGGCCCAAAGATGGCCACGACGTCGCCCGCGGCGTAGCGATCGGCGTTCTGCGCCAAATGCGCAAAGAACTCTGTCCTGTCGAGAAACCGGCTGCGTTCAGCCGGGTCCAATTCATATACGTCGAACCACTCCGGCTTGCTTTTGGCGAACTGGATGAACACGTCCACGCTACGACGGTTTTCGATCCCGACCGCGTCGAAGTCGACGCCGCCCTGCACCCGCCTGCGTTGTCCGCTGTCGCGGGGATCCCACCAGGTGCCGCTGGCCCGTTCCAGGGTATCCGTGATGAAGTCGATGCAGACCTGAGGCACCTTGGGTCGTCCGCCCGAATCAAAGACGAAGTAGTTGTCGTCGTTGAAGGTGTACATATCCCAACCGTGTTTGTACGCCCACAGCCATGCCGGCCGCAGGTTGCCGTCTTGCTGCCCCTCCTCGGTGCGCGGCTCGTCGAAAGGGAGCGCTTCCCGCACCATCGCGACGATCGCATCGTGCTTCTTCGACAACGACCCAGCTCGACGCCGCTCCACCCTGCGGGCCGCGGCCACGGGCTCGGCCATGGCTTCGGGCACGACTTCGCAGTCTTTTTCCAGGGTGGCTCCCGAAATGCGGAACAAGGTATCCACCCAGTGGACTCCGTAGCGTGCCCGGGCAATCAGATGGTCGCCTGTGGCGTGTTGCACATCCAGGCGGGAAAAGCCCAATCGATGTTTGCTAGTCCGAACGTCCACCGCCAGAGGCGCCGCCGGCGCCGTGCCCGCGGGCCACACCCGATCGAATAAAAGTACCCGCGCTCGCTCCCCCTTTTCGGGTCCGTCCAGGTATTGGTAGTACCGACCGGACTTGCGAGCGCGTAGTCGCGCGGCGCCCCGTTGGATCACAAGCTCTGGCTCTTCGAAGAGATGCTGCAGCTCCACGACATCGACCATGGCGGCGGCCAGCGAGGGCTGCGTCGCGTACAGATAGCCTTCCCGTAGTAACAGAGCGCGCGCAATCTCGGGGCGGTTACGCACGACGCGATACAATCGACTGAAGGTGTACCCTGGCGCGGGGTTCTGCTCGATCTGTCGCCGATAGCTGAGCACCTCCCCGGGCGCCGTGTCGTCTACCCGGGGCGCGCGCAGGAACAGCACGGGCTCGGCCTTGGCACGCGCGAGCAGCTCCGCCCGACCCGGATCCGGTGGTGCGAAGCCGGCGCGAGGTTTGTCCTTGCGCAGGGCCGCGATGCGCTCGAGACAGGTGCGCTTTTTGGGCTTTGCCACCGGGGCGCTCGGCACGGCCGCCTGCACGCGCGCCGCCGCCGCGGGCGCTGCCGATGGATCTGTACCCGACGAACACGCCAGGCAAGCGCCAAAAACGCCAAAAACCAAGCGTTTCACGGCACAGACCGTAGCCCCGTCGCGCCCAGGCCGCAACGTAGTGCACCCTCGGCAAGCCCTATGACTATGCTGCCGACCCCATGATAGCCCACGCTCGAACCCTTTCCGTAGACGTCGGCGGGACCGGCATCAAGATGCTGGTCCTCGCTGCGGATGGCACCCGTGCCACTGAACGGACGCGCAAACCGACCCCGCAGCCTGCGACGCCGGACGCCGTGCTCACCACGATCGTGGAACTGAGCAAGACCCACGCGCCATTTGACCGAGTCGCCGTTGGCTTCCCAGGCGTCGTGCAACAAGGCGTGATCCGAACAGCCCCAAACCTCGGCACCGAAATGTGGGCGGGTCATGACCTCGCCGCAACCCTCGGCGCCGCTCTGGGTTGCCCGTTGCGCGTCATGAACGACGCCGATCTGCAGGGCTTCGGTGTCATCACCGGCAAGGGCGCCGAGATGGTGCTTACGTTAGGCACTGGCCTCGGGGCTGCGCTGTATACGGACGGCGTGCTGTATCCCAATCTCGAACTCGGCCACCACCCGTTCAAGAAGGGCTGCACCTACGAAGAACGCATTTGTGATGCCGAGTTAGATCGCATCGGCAAGAAACGCTGGAGCGCCCGCGTACTGGAGATGCTGAGCCAGCTGCAGCCGATCTTCAACCCCGAGCAACTGCACCTGGGTGGCGGAAACGCCCGCAAGCTCCGTGTGCCCCTGCCGGACAATGTGCGCCTCTTCGAGAACTCCCAGGGGCTCATGGGCGGGCTGCGTCTGTGGCAGCGCGCAGAAGCGCCATGAGTTTGGAACTGGCCGATCCCCGGCTCCCGGGATCCGAAGAGGAGCTGCAACACCGCTTCGAAAGCCTGCAACAGCGTCTGGTTCCCCTGTGGCGGGCCATCGAGAGCCTCGATGACGACGGTGAACAAACCATCGTCGTCGTGCCTTCCCTGACGGTGGATTTCGCCGGCCTGGAAGGTTCCTTGCTGCAAGCCTACGAAGAACGATTTCTGTTCTTGCTGTTATTGCTACGGCAACCCAGTGCGCGACTCATCTACATCACCTCAGCACCGATCGTACCGAATATCGTCGACTACTACTTGGGGCTCCTGCCGGGCGTGGTGACCAGTCACGCGAGACGACGCTTGTTCCTGATTGCACCCTGCGACGGGGCCCCGCAACCGCTGAGTCTCAAGCTTCTGCAGCGGCCGCGGCTCTTGAGTCACATCCGATCCCTGATCCCGAATCCCGACCGCGCGCATCTGGTTCCGTTCAACACCACGCACTACGAACGCGACTTGGCCTTGCGGCTCGGCATCCCCATGTATGCCGCGGATCCGAAGACCCTCGAACTCGGCACCAAGAGCGGCGCACGCAAGCTCTTCCGCGACTGCGGGCTTTCGCTGCCCCTCGGCTATGAAGACCTACGTTCTGAGCAGGACATTCTTGGCGCACTCGCGGAGTTGAAGAAGCAGCGCCCGGACGTCAAGCAGGCCATGGTGAAACACGACGACGGGGTGAGCGGCGAGGGCAACGCAGTGGTGGACCTGCGGGACGTGCCAGCGACGCCGGACGCCATTCGGCCCCGCCTCGCTCAAATGAAACTGGAAGCCAAGCACCTCAACGTGCCCCAGTTCCTGGAGAAGTTCGCGGCGCAAAAAGGCATCGTCGAAGAGCGCGTGCTCGGTGCGCGGATCGAGAGCCCAAGCGTGCAGATGCGCGTCACGCCATTGGGCAAAGTCGAATTGCTTTCGACCCACGACCAGCTTCTAGGCGGTAGCGAAGGCCAGAAATACGAGGGTTGCGTCTTTCCAGCGGACACTGCCTACGCGCGCCTCATCGCCGAACAGTCCGTCCAAGTTGGCCCCGCGCTCGTGGCCCAGGGAGTGCTGGGCCGCTTCGCGATCGACTATGTGTGCGCGGAGCAAGGGGGCACGTGGGTCCCCTTTGCCATCGAGCTCAATCTGCGCAAGGGCGGAACCACACATCCGTTTTTGACCCTGCAGTTCTTAACGGACGGGAAGTACGATCCCGCAGAAGCGCGCTTCCATCTGGAGAGCGGCCGCGAGAAACACTACGTCGCCGGGGACGGCCTGGCCTGCCCCGAGTACCGCGCGCTGACACCAGACGATCTTTTCGACGTCGCCGTACGGCACCGGTTGCACTACGACCACGTGCGCCAGGCCGGAGTCGTGTTTCACATGATGAGTGCGATCGGCGATCGCGGTCGTTTCGGCATGACCGCTGTCGCGGACAGTCGGAGTGCAGCGAAGGAGTTGTTCCAACGCACTCAAAGCGTAGTGCGTCAGGCTGCGGACGAGGCCTTGCTGCATCGTCCGCTACCCGAGTAGCGCCAAAGCGCGGTTTCCAGACGCGCTCTCAGTTCGTCGACGTCTGCTGGGCGCCCGCTTCTTTTTGGGCGACCTCGTCCAAATACGCCTGAGAGGGCTGCGGCATGCTCTCCAATGCCGATTCGAGCACTTCGTCCAACTTGTGCACGAAGATGAACTCAAGCTCGTCTCGGACTTCTTTGGGCACCTCGTCGACGTCGGCCTTATTGCGTTCGGGCACGAGCACGCGGCGGATCCCTGCGCGGTGCGCACCCAGGGCCTTTTCTTTGAGGCCACCGATGGGCAGCACCCGGCCACGCAACGAGATTTCTCCGGTCATGGCCACATCGTGGCGGACCCGGATCCCGGTCAGTAGGGACACCAGCGCAGTGAACATGGTGATACCCGCACTCGGCCCGTCCTTGGGCATCGCGCCCGCCGGAATGTGAATGTGAATGTCACTCTTCTCCAAGAAGTCCTTGGCGATACCGTACTTCTCCGCGTTCGTGCGCACGTAGGAGAGCGCCGCGTGGGCACTCTCTTTCATGACATCACCCAGCTGCCCGGTGAGTTGCAGTTTGCCGGAACCGAACATGCGTGTGGCCTCAATGAAGAGGATCTCGCCGCCAACGCTCGTCCACGCCAGGCCCGTGACGACACCCGTCTCTTCGGTACGCTCTGCGACTTCGCTGGTGTACTTGATGGCACCCAGGTACTCGCGCAGATCGTCCTCGGTCTTGACGGTGCGCGGCGTGGTGTCGCCCTCGGCGACCTTCACCGCCACGCCACGGATCACGCTCGCAACGGTCCGTTCCAAGGAGCGCACACCAGCCTCGCGGGTGTAGTGCTCGATCACCTCTTCGATGGCCTCGTCGGTGATGGTCAAGGTCTCGGAAGTGAGTCCGTGTTCCTCAAGCTGTTTCGGGATCAGGTGTTGGCGCGCGATGGCCAACTTCTCCCGCCGCGTGTAGCCGGGGATTTCCAGAATCTCCATGCGATCACGCAGGGGTGGCGGGATCGGATCGGCCACGTTGGCCGTCGCCACGAACATCACGCTGGACAGGTCGTAGGGAATTTCCAGGTAGTGATCTGCGAACGCGTTGTTCTGCTCTGGATCGAGCACTTCGAGCAATGCCGCGCTCGGATCGCCGCGGAAGTCGTGCCCGATCTTGTCGACCTCATCCATCATGAAGACGGGATTGATCGTGGCCGCTTTTTTCATGCCCTGGATGATTTGACCTGGGAGCGCGCCCACGTAGGTGCGCCGGTGCCCGCGAATGGCCGCTTCGTCGTGCACGCCGCCGAGACTGATGCGCACGAACTTGCGATCCAACGCCCGGGCAATGCTGCGTCCCAAGCTGGTCTTACCGACGCCTGGCGGGCCGAGCAGACACAGGATGGGGCCCTTCTTGTCCTTCTTCAGCTTGCGCACGGCAAGGTATTCGACGATGCGCTTCTTAACCTTCTCGAGCCCGTAGTGGTCTTCGTCCAGCACCCGACGCACCTCGGCGATATCCAGGTTGTCTTCGGTCTGGTTCGTCCACGGGATGTCCAGGATCCAGTCCAGATAGGTACGAA
Organism: uncultured Polyangiaceae bacterium; assembly: GCA_965369205.1. Classification (GTDB taxonomy): domain Bacteria; phylum Myxococcota_A; class Polyangia; order Polyangiales; family Polyangiaceae; genus JACKEA01. Next base: position 16,609 of record CBDUPW010000086.1, read on the forward strand.
CCACCGTGTACTCGGCACTGCCGACCTGCATTGAGCGCAGGCGCTTGAGCTGCTTTCTGGCAACGTTGTCCGCCTCGCTCGGGAGGTGTGCTTTGGCGATGCGTTCCTCAAGGCCGTCGAGATCGCCTTGGTCGCCGTCGTCTTCTCCCAGCTCTTCTTTGATGGCCTTGAGCTGTTGGCGAAGCACGTACTCGCGCTGGTTTTTGCCCATCTCCTCTTTGATCTGGGAGTTGATGCGCTCGCGCATTTTGAGGATTTCCAGCTGCCGGGTCAGCAGGCGCAGCACCTTTCGGATGCGCTCCTTCACTTCGACGGTCTCGATCAGCTGAGCCTTTTCCTCGACGGGCGCGTCCAGATTGGCGGCGACGAGGTCGGCCAAGGCGCCGGGCGCCTGAATCGAGTCGATCAGGGAACCCGCCTCCCGAGGCAACTCGGGCATTAGCTGAATCACCTGCTTCGCCACGTCACGGAGACTCATTGCCAGCGCCTCGGCCTCGACATCCTCAATCGGCGCGGACTCAACACGCGTGGTCTTCGCCTTCAGGTACGGAGCTGTGTCCGTCAACTCATCGAGACGGATGCGGGTCAGTCCCTGGAGAATCAGTGAATAGTTGCCGGAGCTGTGCTTGAGAGCCTTGAGCACGCGTGCCGCACAGCCCACGGGATACAAGTCATCTGCACCGGGGTCGTCCGTAGAGGGATCGCGTTGCGCGAAAATCGCAATGACCGGTGACGGCAGATTGTGCACGTCTTCGACGAGCGCGACGGATTTCTCTCGACCCACGTCGAAGGGAGCCACAGCACCGGGAAACAGCACAGCGTTCCGAATGGGCAGAACGGGAAGGTCACTGCCGAATCGGACTTCTTCGTCGCTGCTATCCGGCTCCTTGGACTCTCCGCGCTTCTTGCGTTCACTCATTTTCGTTTCTTCCCTTCACACGGGGTTTGGCGCCGCCGTTCGGAGGCACTCAGACTGGCTTTTCCTTCGTCCGAGGACTTGGGTCAAGCTAAGCACCCCTGCGCCCCGCGTCCATAGCTGGCACGGGGCTTGCGCGGGGGCAGTGGCTGCACAATGATGCGAGCCCGCAAGTTGATCGCAAAAAGCCCCACGCGCACGGTTTTCTTTGGGACGCCCGAGATCGCCGTCCCAGCACTGCAGGCCCTGGCGCATACGACCCAGGTCGTGGGCGTCGTTTGCCAGCCAGACCGACCCGCGGGGCGCGGCATGAAGCTACGTGCGCCGGCGGTGAAAGAAGCTGCGCTTGGGCTCGGTCTCGAGGTCCACCAGCCTGTGAAGGTGAAGACCGGAAACCTGCACGAATGGCTGCATCAGCGCTCCGTAGAAATCGCCGTTGTGCTGGCCTACGGCCGCATCCTGCCCCAGGCCGTGCTCGACGCGCCCAGCCGCGGTTGCGTGAATCTACATGCGTCACTTTTGCCCAGGTTTCGCGGGGCTGCGCCGATCCAACACGCTATTTGGTCGGGGGACGCCACGACGGGCATCAGCCTGATGCAGATGGACGCCGGGCTGGACACGGGCCCCGTCTACTGCCGTCGGGAGCTGGCCATCGCACCGGACGACGATGCGGGCAGCCTCAGCGCGCGGCTCGCCGCTCTGGGGCAGACCGTGATCGAGTTGGACCTGCCCCGGGTGCTTGCTGGAGAGCTGCGGGCCGTCGCCCAAGACGATGCCCTGGCGACTCACGCCCCACCCATAGACAAATCGGACTGCGCCCTGGATTTCGGCAAGTCTGCGGCGGAGCTAGCTCGCCAAATCCGAGCCCTGGCGCCGCGGCCGGGGGCTACGGCGCGTCTGGACGAGAAACGCCTGCGCATCACTCAGGCGGCAGAGAGCAACCTGCCTGCCCCGGGGCCCCCGGGCCGCATCGAAATCTGGGACAAAAAGCGGATCTTGGTCGCCACGGCGGCCGGCAGCCTAGAAATCCTCCGAGCTCAGCTGGAGGGCCGGAAAGAGCTTCCTGCCCAGGACTTGGCCAATGGGCGTGTGGTCGGCCAGGGTGACATCTTGGGATGAGTGCTCAAACCGCGGCTTTTTGCCTCCCCCCCCGGTCGCCTGGGCGGCCGCCGAATGCATCGATTCAGTGGGATCGATGCATTAAGATGCCCGTGGGTGCTGCAATCGTTCTCCGAGGAAATCCGCCGAGAATTCCCGTTGTTCCGCATCGTGCACAAGGACGGGAACCGGCTGAGCCGCGCCATCGATGTGGCGCTGCGCGTCGTGACCCTCGGGCGCATGACCGAGTACCTCACCCACTACCACACGGTGATCGGCGACACGCTCTACGTACCGCACTGCTGGGACGCCACGCCGGAGGTCGACCGGGTGATCACCTTGCGTCACGAACGCGTGCACTTGCGACAGCGGCGGCGCTTAACCTTGCCACTGATGGCATTCCTCTATTTCCTTCCCATCTTGCCGCTGGGACTTGCCTACGGTCGCGCACGCATCGAATGGGAAGCCTACGCAGAGTCCCTACGCGCGACGGCGGAGCTGAAAGGACTCGCTGCGGCCAAGGCGCCGAGTTTCCGCAGGGAGCTACTCCGACGCTTCACCAGTGCGGACTACGGTTGGATGTGGCCGTTTCCGCGACAAGTTGGACGCTGGATCGACCTCGAGCTGGAAGCGATCGAGCGCGAACACTCTCGGAACGGGCGCAGCGACACATGCGCAGCGGAAGCCTAAAGGGACGACTATGACTGTTGTCGGCATTGACTTGGGTACGACGAATACCGTCGTCGGTCTGGTTCAAGACGGACAGGCGACCGCAGTCGCGGATGACAAAGGCGACCGCCTATTGCCGTCCGTGGTGTCGTTCCATCCCAGCGGCAACGTCTTGGTCGGGCGGGCCGCAAAAGAGCGGCGCTTGGTCGACGCCAGCAACACGATCTACTCCGTTAAGCGACTGATTGGCCGCAGCTGGGACTCCGAAGAAGTCCGCCAAGCGCGCTCGCGCTTCGCCTTCGAGATGCGCGAGGGCCCAGGCCAAGCCACCCTGGTGGTTGCCCGCGGCGAAACCTACACGCTGCCGGAAATTAGCGCATTTGTACTGCGACGCGCCAAGTCCATCGCGGACGCTGCCGTGGGCTCGAACGTCGAGCGCGCCGTGATCACGGTGCCGGCGAACTTCAACGACTTGCAGCGCGCAGCCACGAAGGTTGCCGGACGCGTCGCTGGCATTGATGTATTGCGGATCTTGAACGAACCCACGGCCGCCGCATTGGCATACGGCTATGGCAAGAGCGCGAACGAACGCATTGCAGTCTACGATTTCGGTGGCGGCACCTTCGACGTCACCCTGCTCGACTTGTCCGAGAACGTCTTCGAAGTGCTCGCGACTGCGGGCGACACATTCCTGGGCGGCGACGACATCGACCTCGCCATCGCCGACCGCATGGCGGAGACCTTCTTGCGCGAGCACCGCTACGACCCCCGGGACAATCCCCAGGCATTCGAGCGACTTCGGGCAAGTGCCGAAGTGCTCAAGGCTCGCCTTTCCACCGAAGGCGTCGTCACGCTGACGATCCCCGAGGTTGCCCACGGCGTCAGTGGACAGTCCCTCGACTTCACCTTTGGCATGACGCGCAGTGAGCTCGACGCCCTCGCGGGCCCCATGGTCGACAAGACGTTCAAGGTCTGTAGTGAAGCCCTGGAGGTCGCCCGGCTCAAAGCTGACGATTTCGACCAGATCTTGCTCGTGGGCGGCAGTACTCGAATGCCCCTCGTGCGCAGTCGCGTGGAGGAGTTCTTTCAGCGCCCGGTGCTGGGCCACATCAGCCCGGATGAAGTCGTGGCCATCGGCGCAGCGATCCAAGCCGCCGCCCTCACGGGCCAGGAACGCCGTCGCGGCGACATCCCAGTGCCTCCCAACCCCGCCAAGCGACCGCGCACCGTGCCGCCAAAGCGTGGCGCGACGTGGCCACCGAATCGCCCCCGCCCGGAAGGTTTTGAACCCAATACGCAGCCCTATGGCCCGGGCCGTGGCCGCATTCCCACCGCCCCCGGCCTCAATGCAGAAGCCGAAGACGCCGTGGCGCAACGCCGACCCTTGGTCGTGCCGAGTCCCGGCGCTCCCATGAGCGCGGCGCCGCACACCGCAGACCAAGGGGGTGGCCGCAAGCGTGCGACCACCGGTACCGGCCTGGGGCCCGCTCCGGATCATCCACCGGCCACCGTCGCAGGCCTCGGTCCCCGCGGACGCATGCCCACAGGCCCCGGCCTCGGACCTGCGGCCGCCCAGGCGCGTGGCGGCCCGCCCGTCAATACCCTGATGAGCGCCGCCGCCGCCGCCGACCAAGCCCGAAAGACCGGTCCGCGGGGCAAGCTTCCGAGTGTCGTGGATGCGGGCATGGAGCTTCCGTTGATCGAAAGCGGCCGGCCCCCGGGTCCCGAGACGGAGGACGTCACCGCCCAGAGCCCCGACGTTGCCGAAGAGATCGCGCGCCAAAGCCGTCGCGGCGCGCGCCCGCCGATCTCGACGCTCACCAGTGAAGACGAAAGCTCAGATCCGCCGGGTGGCCCTCCGGTGTATCAGCTTGACGAAGACGATCTATTCGACGACGGCTCCAACCTGATCAACCTGTCGCCGGACACTGCCCAAATGCGTTCGATGGCGGGGCCGGCGTCCACGGATGAAGTGACGGAAGTTGCGAATCGGCGCACGGGAACTTCCACGGACACGCAAGCGAAGCGTCGTACGGGGTCCGTCGTCGACCAAATGATGCTTCCTGTGCCCGAAGCACCGGACGAAGAAGAGACGACGACCAACGCAGTGCAAGGCATTCCCGCGGCGGCTTTTGGCAGCACCCTCGGTCTTGGCTCCCCCTCCCCCGCGGCCGCGCCCCTCGCCCCCTCACCCCTCGCCCCCTCGGCCCCCCAAGCGGCCCAGGTTCCCGGCCTATTTGGCGCAGGCGCACAACCGAACCCGCCGGTGACCGCAGGCATGGACGTACCGCCTTGGGCGCCGCAGGCGCCGCAGGCGCCGCAGGCCCCCCAACCGCCGCCCATCGCGCCCATGGCTCCAGCCCAGGCGCCCCTGGTGGCGGACAAACCCCCGGGCGTGCCGCTCTTGGTGGACGTCACGCCGCTATCGCTGCTGCTCGAAACCGTCAGCGGCTACTGCGACGCCATCATCAAGCGCAACACGCCCGTTCCCTGTGAAGAGACTCGAAGCTTCGCCACGGCGATGGACAACCAGACCTCGGTGCGCATTCGCGTCGCCCAGGGCGAGTCCAATCAGTTCGCCCAAAACGCACTGCTTGGCGAGGTTGAGCTATCCGGCCTATCGCCCGCACCTCGCGGCGCGACCAGCATCGCAGTGACCTTCGCTTTGGACACGGACGGCCTGTTGAACGTGCGCGCCCGAGACGTGGCGTCCGGCCGCGAGGCTGTTGCAGCAGTCCGCTTGATTGCAGTGCCGACGGGCGCAGACGTTTCCGCCTTGGCGCAGCGCCACGCCCAGTACAATGTAACGGGATGATCGTTCCCGCAGACGCAGTCCGCATCGCACAGTGGGACGAGGTCCTAGACGACGCAAACTACTACGAAGTGCTCGGCGTGCTCCCCATCGCATCGCCGGAGACGATCCGCGACGCGTATCGCGAGTTTGCCCTGGCCTTCCACCCAGATCTGCATGCAGACGCCAGCATAGAAACCCTTTCCAAGGTGCAGCGCATCTTCCGACGGGGTTCCGAAGCATACCGAGTGCTCTGCGACAGCCAGCTGCGCGTGCGCTACGACATGGGTGTGGAGGCGGGCAAGCTGCGCATGGACCTGGGTGCGCTGCCCAAGCAGACTCCATCCCTGGCACCCGGCACGACACGACCCCTGCCCGAGTTGTGCAAGACCGCCGCGGCGAAAATCTGCGCGAAGAAGGCCGCCCGCGCCATTGACGAGGGCGACTTGGCGGCCGCGCGGGACGCCGTCAAACAGGCGATCGAATACGACGGCGGCTTCAACCCCGAGCTACAAGAGCGCCTCGAAGCGCTCGAACTCGCAGTATTCGCCACGGGCGGCTAGCAGGCGCCGCCGCGTGGCTTTGGCTTGTGCTCCGACCTAGAAGCGTACGCCGACCGTCGCCGTACCACCGGCTTGCACGTTGGCGCCGGCAACTTTGCGGCCGTGCTCGGGGTGCACGAACACGACGGTGTGATTGCCCGGAGTGACCGAAACACCCATCACCGGGGTCATGCCCATGGGACGACCGTCGAGCACCACATTGGCGCGGGGGATGGAGTTGATGTTCAGGGTGCCCATGGCAGCAGGAGCCGGCTTTTCCTCGACCGCCGGCTTGGCCACCGCCGGAGCCGCCTTGGCACTCGACACCTTGGCGGGCGCGCTGCTCGCCTTATCCGCCTTGTCCGCCGTCTCAATCTTCGCGGCCGGCGCCTCGGTCTTTTCTTCGGCCTTGGGCGCTTCGGCCTTGGGCGCCTCTGCGACGGTTTCCGTCTGGGCCACCGGCGTCAGGTCGATGTGCAGTGCCGACTCACCGCCGGCTTCCACGCTCACCGCCCGAGCGGCCGTCGACTCGTAGCCAGGAGCCGTCGCCGTGATCAAACGGGTTCCGGCGCGCGCGGCGTCGATCCGACAAGGTGACGTCGAGCACTTCTCTTCACCGTCCACCAACACGCGGAGTCCGCTGACGGCTTTCCCGCCAACCCCCGCAGCGGTCACCACGACGCTCCCCGTAGAGCTACCGCCAAAACCAAGGGCCGAACCCTTGACTGCGGCGAAGCCGATTCCAGTGCCCGCGATCAACACCACCGCTGCGGCAGCGGCCAACCACGGCAGGATGCTGCGCGATTTCGGTGCCGGCGGAGGAAGCGACTCCATCACCGGCGGGATGCTCGAAAGCCGACCGGAGTCGGCGCTGGGCTGTGCCACGGCAACCGCCGGCACGGGAGCAAACGCCTGCACTGGCGGGGGCGCCGAACCGCCGGCGCGCAGCAAACCCGTGGGGACCCGCGCACTGGTCGGCGGCGCCGAAACGCTGCGGGGTGCGGGCGCGGACGCGGTCGGCGCAGACGCCGTCGGCGCGGAAACCGGCGGCATGGGAATGGGCGGCAGCGGAGCGCTCTTCAGGGCACTCGATGCACGAGCGAGCACAGGACCCGACACGCTCTGAGAGCGTGGAGGCGGCCGCGAGGTCGGCGGTGGATTCACAACCGAAGAGGGAAGCGCAATGGTCGGCCCGTCGTCGAGCTCAGCATCGTACTTCGGCAGGATCGGCCGACTCGACGCAGGTTTCGTCTTCGACTGCATCAGCGCGTCAAGAGGAGACACAGCCGCGGCCGGTGCATCCTCGATCAATTCTTCGTCGGAGATCGCGAGGGGGAGCGGTTCCGTTTCGGAGTCATCACTCATCTCATCACGCGCGTCGCTCATCTCACGCGCGTCAATAGTTTCGACCTCGTCGTCCTCTACAAGCTCAGCAGCTTCGACGGTCTCCACCGGCTCCAGCTTCGGCTTGCGCATGCTCGGCGGCAGCGGCAACCCGGAAACCCGACCTGGCGGTTTCGGCAGGGACGAAGGGGCACGCTTCGAAACGGGCGCCTTGGTCATTAGCTCCGGAAACAACTCGTTGTCGGGTTTGGAGTTTGAGGGCGAAGATTGGACGTCGAACATGTTGTGGCTCCTCTTCTGCCCCGGCCGGCTGCCCGGTTCGGGACGCGGCAATTTATCTGAAATTCCCGTCCGTGCACGTCGGAATCTGCCGCTACCACGAAAAAAGTGCACAAACATTACGCCATCATCAAAGTTTTCCAATAGGGACGAAAACCGCGGGACCCATTTGGGTTTGGGTCGAGTGCATTGGCGCACGCAGTTGCACTAATCCAGAGGGGGGGCCAGGACGCATTGGGCCGGACGGCGTGGGTGCACGTGGGATTGTTCTTGCGCGGTCACGGGGGTCGGCGTTGGGCCAAGAGTCTTTGGGTCGGCGCGGGTCACGCGTGATCGACCGGTCGCGCCTGATGGTGGATTTGTTTGG
>CBDUPW010000087.1:0-24522 GCA_965369205.1 uncultured Polyangiaceae bacterium
GGTGTGGCCGTGCGCCAGCCTACGGACGTCTGCGGCACCCATGAACGCGGCGGTTTGCGCCTGCGTGTTCTAGCGCCTTGCCCGGGGTTTGCGCCGGCCCGCGACGCCAACGACAACTCCTTCGTCGTGCATTTGCAGCATGGGGAACGCGCTGCTCTGCTGACCGGCGACGCTGAGGCGGAGCTTGAGAGGGATCTCATTGGCATGCACGGCGCCAGCTTGCGCGCGGATCTATTGAAGGTCGGACATCACGGCAGTCGCACCTCGACGAGCGAAGACTTCCTGCGACACGTGCAGCCGGCCGTCGCGACGATCTCCTGCGGAACTCGCAACCGGTTCGGACACCCTCACGCTCCTACGCTGGAGCTACTCACGAAACAGGGTTCAACGGCCCTGCGCACCGACAACCAGGGCTCAATTTCTTGGCGCAGCGACGGATCGCAAGTCCGCATCGCCACGTACTTTCATCACCGCGGGTGGCTTTCGGTTGACGGCTACTGGCACCACCCGTAGCCCTGGGCATGGCCTGGTACCAAGACACGATCAAGACCCTGTACACCCCGGAGCAGATCCAGAGCCGGGTGGCAGAGCTGGGCAAGCAGATCACCAAAGCTTACGCCGGCAAGGAGCTCGTGCTCTTGTGCGTGCTCAAAGGAAGCTTCGTATTCGCGTCGGACCTAGCGCGAGCAATCGATCTGCCCCTGCGCGTCGAGTTCTTGGGTGTGCAGAGTTATGGCAACGACACCACGTCCAGTGGCGTCGTCCAGATCACCTTGGATCTGACGCGTCCTATTGAAGGCGAGCACGTCATGGTCGTTGAAGACATCGTGGATACTGGGCTGACCCTGGACTACATCCTGTCTTCTTTGAAGAATCGACAGCCCGCCAGTCTGCAGGTCTGTGCGCTTCTGCACAAACCGGCCAGGATGCAAAAGCAAGTGCCTATCGACCACTTGGGTTTCACCATCGATGATGTTTTTGTTGTCGGATACGGCCTCGACTGGGCGCAAAAGTACCGGAATGTCCCCGAAATCGGCGTTGTGATGAATCCCGACGCGTGAGACGAAAGATCGCTACAATGCACCCGGAACATGCTGCTGCGCGACGAGGGGCGTCCTGCTAGCGATCTAGACCGTCTGCGTCGAGAGGTCGAACTGTTGCGGGCGTTGCTCGAGGGTTCCAGCGACATGGTAGATCTGCTCGACGAGCGGGGTCAGCTTCAAGTCGAGTTTCAAGGGCGCAACCGGCCGCTGGGGTACGGACGCGGCGAACTCATGGGCGCGAACGTGCTGACCCTGGTGCACCCGGACGACGCGGACGAAGTGCAGACAGCGCTGGCCCAGCTGGTCGGTCGCTCCCTCGACGTCTGGGAAGGCCACGCGCGCTTCCGCCACAAGGCGGGGCACTATCTGACCCTTGAGATCGTTGCTCGCAGCATGCTGGACGATCCCGACGTGCGCAGCGTGGTCGTTTACGGAACGGACGTCACAGAAAAGCTCGAGTTGCAGGAAAAGTTGCAGCAGTCCGAGCGCATGGAATCCGTGGGCCGGCTGGCGAGCGGCATCGCCCACGACTTCAACAATCTTCTCTCGGTCATCAGCATGAGCGTCGCCCTCGGCCGCCGTAATCACGGCCACATCGGCGCCGCCCTTGACGACATCCACGCAGCGGCAGAGCGCGGTCGCAATCTGATCAAGCGTCTGTTTTCCCTTGGTACCCGCCGCCCGGCTCGTCCTCAGCGGGTGGAGCTTCGGCAGTGCTTGGAGAGCGTCGTGGGCGGCGTTCGCACAGTGCTCTCCGACAACATCGAGCTGCGTCTGCAGCTGGCGGAGGCTCCCTGCCACGTGCTGATCGATCCCGCCCAGCTCGAACAGGTGCTGCTGAATCTGGCGCTAAACGCCCGGGACGCCATGCCCCAGGGTGGGGTGCTAGAGGTTGCGTTGCAGCGGGAGGGCGCCCAGGCGCGAATCGAGGTGCGCGACACCGGCGTGGGCATGGATCCCGAGACCCAAGCGCGGGCTTTCGAACCGTTCTTCACAACGAAGAGTCGCTCCCATGGCACCGGCCTCGGCCTGGCTTCGGTCCGAGACGCAGTGCTCGCAGCAGGCGGCGAAGTGGAGCTGTCCTCGCAGCTCGGCACGGGCACCAGTTTCGTCCTGCGCTTCCCCACCGAAAGCTAACCCGGGCCGCCCGCGCCCGCGCTCACGCCCGCTCACGCGCCCACGCCCGCTCACGCGCCCGCGCTCACTCCGACGCACCCTTACGCAGCCTCGCAAGCCGATCCGCAATCTGCGCTTCAAGCCCTTCCCGCGACGGAACATAGAAACGCTGCCCCGCCAACGCGTCCGGCAAGTGCACCTCATCCGGCACTTCGCTATGTTCGTGATCGTGGGGATAGACGTAGCCCTGTCCGTAGCCTTCGCGTCGCATCAGGGCAGTGGCTGCGTTGCGGAGCTTGGTGGGCACCGGCAGCGCGCCGTGTTCGGCGATGGCGCCCCGTGCCGCGCTGATCGCGCGCAGCACGGAGTTCGACTTGGGGCAGCTGGCCAAATAGAGGCACGCCTGACTCAATGAGAACAGGCCCTCGGGCATGCCGAGGCGTTGAAACGCGCGATCGGCATCCGACGCCACAGCGAGCGCTCTTGGGTCCGCGTTGCCGACGTCTTCGCTCGCGAATATTAGCATGCGGCGCGACACAAACAACGGATCCTCGCCCGCGTCCAACATCCGCAGCATCCAATACAGTGCGGCGTCTGGGTCGCTGCCGCGCATGGACTTGATGAAGGCGCTGACAACGTTGTAGTGCTCCTCGCCGCTCTTGTCGTAGAGCAGCGTCGGGCTCTCTGCCGCCCGTTCGACCTGGGGCAGGTCGACCCGCTTCTCATCCGGGCCCAGCGCCGCGACGGTCATTTCGAGCAGGCCCAGGGCGCGTCGCGCGTCGCCGCGTGCTGCGCGCGCGATGCCCCGTGCGGCGTCGTCACTGAGCGTCAGCTGTTTCGTTCCAAGACCGTGATCCGGATCGAGAACGGCGCGTCCTAACAGTGCCATGACCGCGTCGTCCTGCAGCCCCTCCAGCCTGAGCACGCGACACCGAGAGAGCAGCGCGTTGTTCACGGAAAACGACGGGTTCTCCGTGGTGGCTCCGATGAGCGTGACCGAGCCGCGTTCCACATGGGGCAGGAAAGCGTCTTGCTGTCCCTTGTTGAAGCGGTGGATCTCGTCCACGAACAAGATCGTGCGTTTGCCCTGATAGGCGCCGCGTTCCTTGGCGGCCGCCAAGATTTCTCGTAGCTCCGCGACCCCGCCCAGCACTGCGTTGAACGGCACGAACTCGGCTTGCGTGCTGCGCGCGATGACACTGGCGAGCGTTGTCTTGCCGGAACCGGGCGGTCCCCACAGGATCAGAGACGGCACGCGATCTTGAAGGATGGCGTCGTTGAGCCAGGATTTGCCGCCCAAAAGGTGCCCTTGGCCGACGACGTCGGCGAGCTGGCGCGGTCGCATGCGATCCGCCAAGGGCGCCGCGCCACCGCCAAGGTTGCCGCGTGCGAGCGCCGCCTGCATCAGGGTCGGCCCCGGGTCCGCTGCCTTCCTTCGCTTCATTTCGGACCACGCTCGCCGAAGATCGCCGTGCCAACGCGCACATAGGTCGCGCCCGCGGCGATGGCGTGTTCCAGATCCGCGGACATGCCCATGCTCATTTCCGGCAGCCGAGCCCGTCCGCCAACGCGATCCCGTAGGGAAGCGAGGGCGTCGAAGTAGCGGCGCGCTTCCCCGGGCGCTTCGGACCAAGGCGGCACGGTCATCAGGCCGCGTAGCGTCAGCGCCTCCGCGGCGTCCACGGCGTCGAGTACAGCGTCCACTTGGTCGGGCGCGACTCCGGACTTCTGCGCTTCGCCCCCCACGTTGACTTCGACCAACACGGCGAACGGAGCTTTGGCTTGCGGGACTCGCTTCTCGAGTTCTTGTGCCAGCCGCACGGAGTCAACGGTATGCACCATGTGCGCATGCGCCACGACGTTCTTGACCTTGTTGCGTTGCAGATGCCCAATGAAGTGAAAGCGCAGCTCTGGGAGATCGGCTAGCTCGACGGCTTTGAGAGCGAGCTCCTGTACGTAGTTCTCGCCAAAATCTCGTTGCCCCGCAGCATACGCCTGCCGGATGTCCGTGGCCGGCTTGGTCTTGGAGACGGCGATGAGCCGCACGCTCTCCGGCGGTCGCCCAGCGGCGTGTGCCGCTGCAGCGATGCGCGAACGAATCTGCGAAAGCCGCTCTGCGATTTCGTTCATGAATCCGACCAAATGGCGCCCCGGCGGCAGCGTGCTGTCAAGCGGCGTCAGCGCCGAGCGACGACTTGCTCGTACACGCCCAACGTGTCGCGCGCCATGGCCTCAAGGCTGAAGCGAGCCGCGCGGGCTACGCCGCGTTCGGACCATCGCCGCCGCTCTTCGCCATCTCGCGTCAGCTGGGCGATGGGTTCAGCAATGGCCTCGTGGCTTTCTGGGTCGACCAGGATGGCCGCGTCTGCGGCGATCTCCGCCATGCTGCTGCGGTCGCTGGTGATCACCGGGCACCCGCTGGCCATGGCCTCGAGCGCGGGGTAGCCGAAGCCTTCCGCTCTGGAGACGAAGACCTGCGCGACCGCTCCCCGGTACAGGGCGCCGAGATCTTCGTCGCTGACGTAGCCAGGCAGGATGAGTGCGTCCTGCACACCGAGGGATACCGCAAGGGCAGTGAGTTTGGCGCGCGCGACTGGGCTCAGGCGTGCCGCCCACACCAACCTGAGCTCATGGCCCTTGAGTGCGCGTCTAGCGAGGGCCAAAGCGCGCAGAACGCCTTCGGGATTCTTGCGCCAATTGGTGTCGCCTACGGACAGGATGTAGCTGCACTGCGCGACGCCTAGGCGTTCCCGGATGCTGCTGTCGCTTGCTCCGGGCTCGCTGGTCCAGCGCTGCAAGTCCACGCCGTTATGCACGACGGTGATCTTCGAGGCCGGGATCCCAAGCAACGTCACCAGATCATTGGCGGAGGTTTCACTCACCGCGATCACATGGGTCGCAGAATGATAGCGGCGCTGATCCAGGTGTTGCCGACCGCGATGGTAACCATCACGCCAGGTCAGGTACTGCCGGGGGTACCTGAGCGGGATCAGGTCGTGGCAAGTCGTGACCCTTGGGCATGCAAGCTTGCCCAAGGGTGTCGCGCCCGGGTGCCCCGTATGCACCAAATCCGGAGCGACATGTCGGGCAGCGCGGGTGAGGCCCAGACGGACGCGGTACGCCCAGTCGACGTGGCTGCGGATCGCCACACGCCGATCCCGCAGCCGGGTCACAGCTGCATCCAAATCTTCCGTCACCTGTTCGCGGCCCAGCAGACTGATGCGCTCGACGCCGAGCACTCGAAAACGCGTTCCGCGGGTCGCGGACACCAGCCCGACCGCGAGATCCGCGACATAGCGACCGATGCCAAGGGTGCGGGCACCCGTCGACAGCACCGATAGATCCAAAAGGACCGTCGGCATAGCTACGGTGCAGATCCGGCCGGCGCTGCCGCCGTGCCCCCACCCTTCTTCAGTTCGACGGGCGCGTCGCGCACGGTGCGAGAGTCGCCCGTGGACGCTTGCAAGCGACCGCTTAGGCCCTCGCCTTTGCGTTTGGCCACGAACACCCCGTTGAAGGCGCGCTCGCCCGGGGACTTGGGGCTGAGGCGCACCCGGAAGCTTTCCTCGTCAACCTGCCCCGAAGCCACCATGTCACCCAGCGGTCCCGAAGCCGTGCCGGTGATGGTCTTCTCTTCGGTGACTTGCAGCGTGATCTTGCCCTCGCCCTCGCCAGCACCGCCGTCATCTTCGCTCCACTCGCGTACGCCGCCTTGCTTCTTCGTCATTTCGATCAAGTAGTGCTGTGCGTCGTAGGTGCCCTGCCAACTGCCCACAAACCAAGGTGCGGGCGGCGGAGCTGGTTTGGCGCTCACTGCCGCGCTCGCCATTGCTGAGGCCGAAGCACCTGGAGCCGGTGTGCTCTTGGTTTCGTCACAACCGAGCGCCATTAAAACGCCCATCGCCACGCCTATCAACCCGCGCATCAGTTGGCTCCTCCGGACATGGACCGGATCTTTACGCCCAGCTCTCCCTCGATGTCCACGAGCTCGCCTCGGGCGACTTCTTGTCCACCCACACGCAACACGACGGGCTCGGCAAGGCGCTGGCCCGTCTCGATGACGTCCCCCGGACCGAGCTGTGCCCACTCCCGTGCGCTCATGCTCACACTGCCAAGCTCCAATCGCACGACGATGGGTGCATCCATCGCCGCATCGACGAGTGCCCCTTCCACTGGGCCGTTCTTTTCGGACACTTCGGACACCTCCAGGGTCAAAGACCTCGTTCCGCCCCGTACCACAATCTCGCCCGCGGGCGAGAGTTCGACGGCCACGCCAAGCTCTTGGGCAGCAGATGCGAGCACCGCATCTCCCGTCAGCGCGCGGTCGAGCCACCAGCCAGCGCCAGGCAAGAAGGCATCGCCGACTCCCAGGGCGGCGAACTCTGCTGGGTCCAGGGTTGCGACGGCCGCGACGAGCGGGATCTCGATGGGCAGCGACCCAAGCGCGTCTAGGGTCCGAGTGGGCGCCGTGGCGAAATGCGCTTCCCGATCTTCTACCCATGCGCTCACCCGGAATGCGCGTCCGTCGACGACCACGGTGAAGTCGAGCTGACAGCCAGTGCTTGTGGGTGACGTGGCGGGTCCGATCTCGAAGGGGACAGCACCATGCGCACGCCTCACGACTTCAGTCGCTATTGCAGCGCATGCGCCCGCGAGCGATGGGTCGAGCTGCCCGGCGGGATCGGAGACGGAGGTTGTCCGCGCAAGCACGTGGCCGAGCGCTGTCTCCACCAACGCCGCCTCGCAGTAAAGGCAGATGGCGGCGGCGTCGTTTGTGGCGCGCAGGATCGGCGGCAACCGCGTCCGCGGCGCGTCGGCGACGCGGACCCCGTCGAGGTACGCCGCGGTGTCGGCTCCAAGCACGGCGCTCAGGGCCGCGGGCAACCGCGCGAGATCCAGCGATGCCGAAACCTTTTGGCGGACGCGACTGCCCGCACGGGCGGCATCTCGGCTCAGCCGCTCCAGCGCCTGCCAAGGAAACGGCCGGACATTGCGACCCCCGCTCATGGGCCGAGCATCCTACACCAGGGGCGCTGCATTCCGAACGCGCCTTGACCGCGCTTTTTGTGGATTTTTGTGCGTTCCTTGGTAGCGGAAAAAAACCTGATAGTCTGGCGACAGCATGCAGTTCCGAAACATCGCAGTTCTGGGCGCCGCCTTGCTGTTTTCCCCGACGGCGCTGGCACAAGGTAAAGCCGAAAAGAAGCCCGCGGCCGCCGCTGCGCCCAAAGCTGGCGCCGGCGAGGTCAAGCGTGATCCCCAAGGTATTGTCGGCATCAGTCCGTTTTGGGAGTCGCTGAAGAAGGGCGACGATCTCTACGTCGCGCGAGACTTCGACGGCGCTATCGCGTCCTTCAAAGAGGCAATCACCAAAGAGCCTCAGAACGCCTTGGGCCACTACCGGATCGGCGAAGCGCACCTGGCCAAGAACGAGCTGTCAGAAGCGGAAGCCAGTTGGGTTGCGGCACTGCGCTACGTCGGGAGCGACAAGTCCCTAAAAGGTAAGATCTTGTTCGTGCTCGCTGACCTTCGCGAGCGTCAGAAGTCCCTGGACGACGCGACGGATCGCTGGAACGCCTATGGCGAATTCGCGAAGCAGAACCCAGATGCCAAGACGTATCCGGCATCTGCCGAGGAACGCAAGAAGCGCGTCGCTGCCTGGAAGCAGATGCAGGACCAGTATGCGGCAGTGCGCAAACGCATCGAGCAACGCCTCAAAGAAGCCGACGACAAGGCCAAGAAGAGCGCCAAGTAGGCGCCGTAGAGCCAGCGGTGTTTCGATCGGCTGCCTAGGCGGGCGCGCAGAGGCGCTAGGCGCCCGGCGCCCGGCTCGCCAGCAGTGAAGGACCTCGCGATACCCGCCGGGTCCTAGCGGAGTCGCACGCGGATCGTCGCGTTGAGTGCGTCGTCGGCACGGCGCGCGAACGCCACGAATGCTGCGTATTCGCCCGGCTGCACCCTGCCCGCCGGCAGGCTCAAGTTGCGGTCGAGGGTGATCACCCTCTTCTTGAAGCGGTCTTTCACCTGAACTTCCATATCCCGCTGCTTCACGGTCTGTGGAGGCGGTACGAGTGCGGTGGCACCGGTCGGTAGGTGAATGCGCACCGTCACCTCCTGATGAGTGGTTTCGCCAATCAAGAGCGGCGTCTCGCGTTCCGGCAAGGTCGCAAGCTGGCTGATCTGCGGTGAAAACGGCGGCGCGATCATCAGCTCGCCGCCCGTCACTTGCGCAAAGGCGCTCATATTGGCCTTCATCTTCAACACCAGGGGCGCGTCGAGGTCGTCGCGGCCTTCGAACTCGAAGCGGTCAAGGTGCGCCCCACGCAGGGCGCGTCCCAGAAGCCGGGACTCCACCACATCGCGCAATTGCGCCTCGGAAAGCTGCGCGATCGCCGCGCGGATCGCCATGGCGTACTTGCCCGTGAACCGCTGCGACAAGGTCAGCTTCGCGGAGCCGTTCGCCGCGAGTTTGATGTCCCCGTCGTAGACCACGCTGTCCTCAGTGCCGCTGACCGGCGTTGTCACTTGGACCGGCTTCGGATCAACGAGTGCGTAGGCGGGCACGCCACGGATCTCCACAGGCACATAGCCGAAGGGCGCAAACTTACTGGCGAGCGTGAGCCAGATGGCTCCCTTTTCGGTCGTGATGCGGAGCAAAGGTTCCGCAAACTGACTGGCGCGTTCCAGCTCACTGGCAGGCTTCGGAGCGAGGCGATTACGGGCCACGGCGAAGTCCGCTTGGATCCCGACTGCTCGACACAATGCGGAAAAGCCGCGCCAACGGTTGCCGTTCTTGCCCACAATGACCCGCCGGCCGTCGGTCTCTTTGCCGTCCTCCACGTTCTCGAGCACCCAGCGATACAGGCGGCGAGCGCGCGCTTCTTTTTGACGCTTCGGTAGCGGGGCGACGATGCGCTGTGCGATGCGCACGATGCGAGGATCGATCGGCGTGACATCAGTGAGGTTGTCGGCCAGGTGGAGCAGCCTGCTATCGAGCCTCACGCCCCAGCCAAGACGCACGCTCGGCAAGAACTCCGTGATCGGCGCGGATCCCGGCTCCGCTGGTGCGGCGGGGCTTTCGTCGACGCGCCACCGGCGCATGACCAGTCCATCCATTTCCTTGACGGAGGGCGCAGGAACTTTGCCGCGGGTTTCGATGATCAGCTTCTTGTCGGCGGGCGTGACGAATACGAGCTCGCTGCGTGCGTACGCGATGTTCTCTTCACGGAAGAACCAATGCGGGCCCAAGTACTCGGTGCCGTCCGGGCTTTCGGATGCGCGTGTGACGACGTGTTCCGTTTCGAGATAGTCGCCGACCTCCAAGTGGGGGAAGGTGACCGTGGGTTTGCCTGGCACGATCTCAGGCTCCAAGATGCGGCCATCCTTCTTGATGACCCGCATGTGCAGCACAATGCCTTCAAGCCGCGGGTGCTCTGCGAGCTTGCCAATGGCTTCTGGGCTTTGGATTCGAATGACTTCGTGCTCCAGCATGCGGCTTGAGCCGTTCGGGTGCACCCAGATCGCCGCGTAATCCAAAATCCGGGCCGCCGTGCCGGTTAGGTGTCGGTTGGACGCTTCATATTTGCGGATCACGTCCAAAGCGTCGATGCGGAACGGCTCAAGTTGGGAAGAGCCTTCCACCAGATCGAGCGCGTCTTCCAACTCCGAAGTGGGCGCTCCTTTGACGATGGCATCGACGACGGCCTGTCTTAGCGCTGCGCGATCCCCCTTGGCGAATCGCGCATCGGCCAGGGCCAATCTGTGCGGACCGCTGCGCGGGTTTTGTTCCAGCGCCGCTTCGAGCTTCTTCCAGACTTGCGCTCGGTCGCCGGCGCGGATCATGACATCCGAGATGCGCTCAGCGAGGTCTTTGCGCTCCGGTCGACGGTTGTGCAGACGCTTCAGTTCGCTCAGGGCCGCGGCGTAGTCGGAGCGGCCGAGGGCGCGGCTGAGCTTGATCTCGCTCTCCGGGTTTAACTTGAGGATGCGTTCGACGTACGCATCTGCAGCGCTCATCTCTCCGGTGGAATCGAGCGCGCCAATCGCTAGCGTGAGTGCTTCCTCGTCTTGAGGGAACTTCTTCGCTAGCTCTTTTGCGGTGGCTAAGTATTCCGCACTCCAACCAAGTTCGCCATACACGCGCGCCAGCGCCAAGAGCACTGTTGGCACTTGCGGAAAACGTTCAACGAGGCGGCGCAAGACTTTTGTCGCCTCGGTGGGTCCGGCACGTTCTGCTTCCCAGGCGGCGAGCGCGAGTGCCGACTGCCAGAGCTCCGGATCGCGCTTTGCGGCGCGCGTGTGCAGCTCGCGCGCGAGATCCGCGAGCTGAGTGCGATCGAATAGAGGATCACGCTCTACGAAACCGGCACTCAAGCTCAGGATGGGTCCGGTGGCGCGCGCAGGTTCTTTCAGCAGCGGCTCCGAAAGCACCGTGGCCACGTCGCCCTGTCCCTCGATGAAGGCTAGAAAGGCAGCCAGAAAACGCGTCAAGTCGCTACCCGGATCCCGCACGCGCCCCTTGTCGACGTAGCGCACCAACACGTTCGGATCTGCCGTGACCCGGGGGGCGACCACCGAATTGAGACCACTCGGGTCTGCGCTGGCTTTGACCTTCGCGGGTGCACCGCCCGGGGCGAGCACGCGGATCGACGTTTGCGGCTCCGAGAGGCGCACCAATACCCGGTGGCGGCCCTTGGGTAGCCAGACTTGTACGCCGAACTTCGGCCACACGCCCCACTTGCGTGGGTCGCGATCCAGGACCTGTGTGTCGTTGACGAACACGGCGAGGGCGCCCTGCGCTGCAATGATCAGCTCGCGGTCCCCGTCGAGCTCTAGGTACGTCTCGGCGTAAAAGATCCCGCGCTCCCGGGCGTCTTCAGCCCGCGCGAAGCAGCCGCGCTGCTCCACCTTCAGGATCTGCGGCACCGTCGCTCGGGTCGGGTCCTGGGGAAAACGAGTGGGCCACGGTCCCGGGAGCTCCGCCGGGAACGAGCGGTAGCTGTCCGGGGCTGTGCCACGGCCGAAGGGTCCGGCCATGCGGATCGGTGACACGCAACCGAACGCCGCCTGGCTCTTCTCGTCCAATGCGCCCGTGCCCGCGGAGTACGCCTCGTCAGCCCACCACTCAACGAGCTCCCCGCGCGCGCGCCAGCCCAGGGAAACGGGATCGAGCATGACGTCGCGCACGAGCTCGCGGTGGCGATCGTACAGCCCGGGCGCGTTGTGACGCAGCGCAACCGCCCGATGTGCGGCGAACCACCCGATCAAAGGCGCCAGCTCCGAATGCTCGCCCCGCGCCGCCTTGACCGCGCGCAGATAGTGCTCCGGCGCGCTGCGCAGGCGACCATGCACCTCGTCGTCGAGCGCTCGGGCCAAGTGCCCCAGCGTCGCGCCATCCTGCTCCAATTCGTCCAGACGCTTTCGTGCGTTTTTTGCGGCATCCGCATGGCCGCCGGGCGAAATCAATTCGGCCAGTAGCCAGCGGCCGACGACATCCGCGTCCGACGACGCGCGGCCGGCGTGGCGCGCGGTGGAAAGCTCCGATTGATACTGACCGGCTCGTGCGCCCGCGCCACAACCGAGGGACAGGTAGCTCAAGCTACACAACAGCAGCAGCAACCAGACTCGAAGCAAGGTCGGCATCTTCATTTCCCCAACACCAAGCGAGGCTCGAACGCGCGATCCACGTCAGCGCAGAACTTCCTGAACGCCGCGTACTGCTTCGGGGTGACCCGCGAGACCTTCAGGCTGAGCTTTCCAGTGACTTTGATTTGGCCGTCCGAGGTTTCCACCCGCACAGATGCGCTTCCGAAGACCGACTCAACCTGCTTGGGCTGCGGCGAGCTGAGCACCTTGTAGCCCGCTGGCAGCCGCACCGTGGAAGTCTCGTTCACGCTCGAAAAGCCCAAGATGCGTACGTCCTGGCTGCGCGACGAAAGCGAAGCGTAGACCGGCGTCAGGCGAACGTCGGGCGTGACGCTGGCGCTCAGGCGGTCGCCTTCCCGGCGCGCGAATCCCGGTACAGAGCCCTTGACGCTCATGACGACAGGCTTTTCGTAGTCACTCAGGTCATTGACCTTCACGCCGTCCTTGGCCAGCGAAAACCCGGGATACTGACGAGCCAGGTCGCCCAGGACGCGGTCCTTGCGAGTTGCCTCGGCGTGGTACCGGCGCCGGTAGTCCGGGGCGGCCACACCGCTCGTCGTATAGGTCATGTCGAGCTTCGCAGACCCGTCAGCGGCGATCACCGCGGATAGCTGCCGCTGCAACACGTTCTTCGCGGGGTCGCCGTCGGGTAGCCTCACCAGCTTGCTATCACCGCGATTGACCAGAATGCCGAGGGCGCCGTAGTCCATCTTTGGTAACTCTGTGGCGCCGGTGTATTCCGCCGTACCGTCTAGATACAGATCGAGCGACGGCACGTACACGATGGCGTGGTCAAAGGGTGCCAGGCTCGCCACAGAGGACTTGAAGTCACCACGCATCTGAGTGCGCAGGATCACGATGGTTGACTTGATGCCCAGCTCCTCCAGGAGCGTGACAATGACGGTTGCCTTGTCTTTGCAGTCGCCCCAACCGCGCGCCACCGTCTGCACGCAGCGCCGCGGCTTGAATCCGTAGATGCCGAACTCCAGCGCAACGTAGCGGGTATTGTCGATCACCCAGTTGTAGACCGCCTTCACCTTATCGAGGTCCGAGGTCTTGCCCTTGGCGATTTCTTTCGCGAGCTTGCGGGTGCGGTCGTCGAGGTCGAATTGATCTTTCGACAAGCCCCAGTACCAACTCCCCAGGTCCTTCCAGTTGGCGTAGGTGGAAACATGTACGAATCCGAGTACTTCGGACCAAGGCGGCATGGCCGGCTCCGGGCGCAGGGCGGGTACTGTCTTGGCGAAAAAGCGATAGGTACGCAGCTCCCCGGTCTCTTTCACTTCGCGCTTTAGGTTCGGCACCTTGGCGTCGATGTGCAGAGTGCGCTGCTTCGGCGTGATCAGAACGTACTCCGCGTTCTGCACAGGCTCGTCCGACTGCATAAAGACGACCTCGCCAAAGTAGTTCGCGAATTCGTTGCGTGGTGTGACATCGTCCACGCGGTAACGAAGCTCGACGACATCACCGGGCTCTAGGCGCGGCAGTTGCACCGTGAAGTTCCGGGCCGAGGTGTACATGCTGACGGACGGGTCATCCGCGGCGCTTTCTCCGTACTCGATAGCCTCGTCTGTCCGGCCGTCGCCGCGGAACACCCGGGCGCCGCGCAATTGCACCACCTGACGATCGGCTTGATACTGAAAGGAGTACTGGCGTTGGGTCGCTGCGGCCGCATCTGTGAGCGGCTGAAATACGATCTGGCGGAACTGGCTGGACAGTCCGTTGGGGAACATCGTCGATACGGTCAGGTCGCGAAGGGTGCGGCGGGTATTGCCGGCCGCGGGCGCGTGACGAAAGCGCAGAAACTTCTTCGAAGCCCAGGCGTAGGCTTCGTCCGCCCGGGGCTTCTCGGGTTCGATGTGTGCCACGTACTCGCGCACTTGCTTGTCCTGCGGACGGATCCTCAGGATCGCGCGGAGCAGCTTGAGCTGCTCGTCTCGCTTGCCCAGCTCGCCCATCAAATCCGACAGCGTGCGCAGCGTTCCGACGTCCTCTGGCGCGAGCTCCAGGGCGCGTTTGTAGGTAGAAACTGCGCGATCCGCCTGACCGAATGCGCGGTAGGTCCGCGCCGCTAGACCGAGGGCCCATTGGCTGTCCGGGTCTGCTTCCAGCAGGCGCGCCACCCAACGCTCTGCGCCGCGCCGATCCCGCCGCGCTACGGCAAGATCGACTTGCGCGTTCAGATACGTCCGGTCATCGAATCGTAGTGAAAAGTAACGCGCTTCGGATTCGGCAGCTTCCGTCTCGTAACCGAGCGCCCGCTGCTGGCTGGCGAGCATGTTGAGCACGCCGACTGACCAAGGGTTGCGTTCTGCAGCACGTTCCAAAGCCGCCAGAGCGGTGCGCTTGAGCCCCGCTGAATTGTACAGCTCGGAACGGGCTCGCAGCGCACCGAGGTGATCCGGATTCCGCGCTAGGACCTGATCCAAAAGCGACGTCGCTTTGCGCCAACTCGGACCCCCCAGCAGAAGCTCCGCCCGGGCGAAAGCCACGTCTTCTTCGAAGCGAGCTTGTTTCTTGATGAGGGCATCTGCGCGATCGATCCAGTCTTTGCGTTGGTTGCGATCTTCGGACAGTTCACCCGCGAGCAGCAATCGCTCGAGGGTGGGTTCTTGTTCTGCTGCCCGTCGCGCCAAATCCCGCGCGCGGTGTTCGGTTGGGTCATCGCCATCGGTATCGACCAGGTACCGGGCGAAGGCATGGGCGCTGGCCGCGCGTTTGTCCGCGCTGATCTTCTCGAAGGCTTGGAGCGGTCCAAGCAGGCGCTGGGCCGGTGCCTTTGGGGGTTTTGCCTTGGTTTCTCCTACGGTTTGAGCGGCTGCCTCCAGGTCTTTCGCGCTGATCCCCACCTCGATATTCGGGTCAGGTGTGCCCTGTTCGTCCGCCACGCGCACCGATACGACCGGCGGCGTGTCGTCACCACAGACCTTCACCGTGAGGTCATTCTTGCCGGCCAGAAGCCGCACCGTCGCGGCAAGCCGGTCCGCATCATGGTTGCGGTAGGTGGGATCTTCCAGCACCGTGACGCCGTTGAAATAGACCCGTACAGCGCCGCCTGTGCCAACCCACAAGCTGATCAAACGCGCTTTGGTCCCCGGCTTGGGTGCGAGTGTGGTGCGCAATACACCGCAGACTTTTCGCTCGGGCCGCAGCAGCGCGCCCAGGTCGACAAATCCGAACGGGAAAGCGTCTGGCACGACACGGAAGCGGACGGCGCGCTCCTTCCCAGAATACGCTCGGCCGAATACGACGGCGGACGCCAGTTCGCTTTCCGGGCCGGATTCGGCGGCCAAGCCGGCCTTGCCCTCGTTGTCGAAGGGGCCCACGAGAAGCCAGCGGCGAATGAAGCCCAGTTCGTCGAGGCGTTGGCGGGCGGCGGCGACGTCGCCGCGCCGCAGTCGGGAGTAGGCCGTGAGCAGCTTGGCGTAGGCACGACCGGGTGCACTCAAGCGCGGGTTCCCCTCCGCTCTGCGGAGGGCCGACTCGACTTGATTTGGGTCGGCCCGGTCCCAGCTCAGCCAAATCTGACGCAGCGCCGAATACACTTCCGGGCCCTTTGCGGTTTCCAGGGCGCGCTCGGCCCGTAACAGGTCCGGGTGGAAGAGGGAGTCGACGGCGCGGGAGTGCGGCGCAATCGCGACGAGGAACAACAGGACTAGAAGCGCGAGCGACCTCACGGCCCCGGATTACTAGGGGCCCAGAGTGCACGCAAGGCGAGGGAAGATCCTGGGCCGGCCCTCGTAGTAGGGGCGCTATGCAGGGGACGAGCCGGGTCGAGATCGCCAATTCCAACCTTGTTGTGCTGGCTCTGGCCGGCGCGGCTGGGATCATTTCCGCTGGTTCTTTGGACCTTTCCAGCGGCGGAGCGGTCCTGACCGGGTTCGGGGCGGCCCTGGCAGTGATGTTGGTGCTGGGCTGGGCTTCCCACCGCGCCCTCAGCTGAGAACCTGTGTTCAGGTAGTCGCCGCGCCGCGCCGGGCCAGTCTTTTTGTCTCGGGTTGTGCCGCGTTCGTGCGCATTCCACCTCGGACCCCAATCCCGCGCTTGCTGGGCCGAGAGGGGTCAGATAGAAGGGTTCTCCAAGCTAACAAGGCTCGCGCGCGACGATGAGGCGGTGGTCCCACGATCGGCTTGCCGACGTTGGGCGCCGCGGAGGTACGAATGGTTAACCCGCAGATGGTGATGTACGAAGAGGAGTTCAACCAGATCCAGACGGTTGTGGATCGGCTGGTGAAGGAAGCGAACGCCAAAGTCGTATTCATTGTCGACAAAAACGGCCAACTCATCTCGGCGAGTGGTGACATCGACAATCTCGACACGACATCACTTGCCTCACTGACCGCGGGTAATATCGCGGCAACCGGCGGTATCGCGAAGTTGCTTCGCGAGCAGGAATTCGCAGCTCAGTTCCACGAGGGGCAGAACGCGAACATCCACATCCAGCTGGTAGGCAACCGAGTCATCTTGGTGGTCATCTTCGATGCGAAGTCCAGCCTAGGGCTCGTTCGCCTCCGGGTGCGCAAGGCCACCGACGAACTGAACCGTATATTCGAAGCACTCCTGTCGAAGGTCCAAGAGCCTGGCTCGGATTCGCCCTTCGCGGAGATCACCGACGAGGACATCGACAACCTGTTCAACGACTGAGGTTTCCTGAGCGATGAGCTTCATCAACTACATGGCTCGGGAGATCAATTGCAAGATCGTCTACTACGGCCCCGGCCTCTGCGGAAAAACGACGAATCTGCAGTACATCTACGAGCGCACGAACCCCGACGCGAAGGGCAAAATGATCAGCCTCGCGACGGAAACGGAGCGCACGCTGTTTTTCGACTTCTTGCCCCTCAGTCTTGGTGAGATCCGCGGGTTCAAGACCCGCTTCCATCTCTACACGGTGCCTGGCCAGGTCTTCTACGACGCTAGCCGCAAGCTCATCCTCAAGGGCGTGGACGGAATCATCTTCTGCGCCGACTCGCAGATCGAGCGTCTCGAGGCGAACCAAGAGAGCATGGACAACCTCCGCACGAACCTCGCGGAGCAAGGCTACTCCCTTGAGAAGATCCCGTTCGTGATTCAGTACAACAAGCGCGACCTTCCAAACATCGTGCCCGTTGAAGAGCTACGCGAGTTGCTCAACCCCATGGCTGTGCCGGACTACGAGGCCAACGCGCGCTCCGGCATGGGCGTCTTTGACACGCTAAAAGCGGTGAGCAAACTGGTGCTCACTGAGCTCAAACGCGGCGGTTGAGCGTCAGCAGGTCTCGCTGGGTCGTGTGTGCGGCGCTGATCGCGCCGCTGCTCTGCGTGTCTTGCCGCTGCGAAAAAGGGTCGCAGCCCGCTGACCCTGGCCCCGGCACTTCGGCTCCAAAAGCGGCGCCGCCCTTTTGCCAGCCGACGCTCATGCCGGCGCTTCCGAGGTCTGACTGGCGGGGCGTCCGCGGCGCAGTCGAGGAGATATCGCCGCTGCGCCGTGCAGGCGCGTGTGACAGCTACGATATCCGCATCGCGCCCAAGGACGTGTCTTGTGCCGCGGATTACGTTTCCGGGGACGAGACGGGCCGTGTGGGCGCTGACGCGACGGAGCCGCAGACGGTGCGGCTACAGCTGCCCGCGGGTACGAAGCCGCCGCTGACCAAGGGTCGGACTGTATGCGCCATGTACGACTGGGTGGACGATGGCAAGACGCGCATCTGGGACAGCGCCGTCGTCGCTCAGGACGGCACCGTGCTGTTCTTGGGCATCGAGAACGGCGCGTTGGAAGTGGGCGGCTATCGCTCCCGCGACGGCATTGCCGATGGCCGCGACCCGGAGCTGGAATTCTTTCGCGTCATCGTCGAGCACCCTGGCGGATCAACGGAGCTGCGGCCCCGTACTCCTGTGACCAAGACGATCTCCGGCGCTCGGTACTACCTCGTTGCAGACGCTTTTCGCCGTCGCTTCGAAGCGCCCGGCATGCGCGAGCGGGGCGCGTTCTTCGCCCTGGTTGCCCTCGGCCCCTGACGCCGCGTCAGCACTGCGACGGATTGTCGCAGACACCCGTGCGCATCGTGGCGCTGCCTTTGCCGATGCCGCACCACGCCGGCATGTCCGAAGGCAACCCGCTCTGAGAGTACGGGGAGGTGCCGTCCTTGAGCCAGTAGGGGTGGTCGAGCACGAACTGCCACAGACCTGAGTAGGTGGACAAGCTGCCGTCGAAGGGCGGCTGGGAGTGGCCACAGTTGTGCACGCACTCGATGAAGAAATGGCCGTCCTTTTCCAGGCCGTCTTCCAGGCTCTTGGACGTGCTTGCGAATTGCAGCAGACCGGCGCAGTTGTCCGTGGGGCCGCCCCAAAGAACCAAAGCGGGCATGGCATGCTCTGAAGACTTCCAAGGTCGGATCACGCCACCGGTTCCGCCAGACAAGGAAATGAACGAGGACAAGTGCTTGCCGCGTTCGATGGCAAGTTGGCCCGTCCAGAGTGCTCCGGCGCTGACTCCGGCGCTCGAGACGCAGTTTTCGTTCACGCTGAACTGCGCACCGACGCAGGCCAACATGTCGTCAAAGAACTGAAGCTCTTCGTCAACGCGCGTTTGGCTCGATACGACTTCCATCGGCCACGTGAACAAGGTGTCGCCCTTCTTCTCTGGCAACACGCCGATGAAGCGCTGGGAGTCCACGGCTTTTTGTACTTCGCCGAGTTCGTAGAAGTCCTTGGCGTCCCCGCCGAGCCAGTGCCACAGGAAGATCACCGGTAGGTTCTCGCCGGGCTTGATGTCTGCGGGCAGGGCCAAGCGGAATCCGCGCGAGCCGCCCTGGGTGGTGATGGTGTTGTCGCCGGCGACGAGGCTGGGGCAGGTCCCCGCGTAGGTGGGCAGGGGAGCGGGTTTCTCTGCCCCGGGCGGCGGCGTATCCGCGCAGCTGCCAAACGCCACGGGCGAGCCGCCCTGGCCGCCTGCGCCGGCGGTTCCGGCTGTGCCGCCCAGTCCGCCTGTTCCGGCGCCACCCGATTGTCCGCCGGAGCCAGCACTGGCGCCCCCGGAGCCCGCCGGATCCGCGTCGGAGCTGCCCCCGCAGGCGACGCACAGCCCAAAGCTCACCAACACCCCGCAAAACCACCTGTTCCGCATGCGCTCAGGATACGCTCTGAACGCTGGCCTCGCCAGCGCGGGAACATTCGCTGTTCCCAGGAGACCAACCTGCGTGGGTGTGATGCGACTTGGGACATGGCTGATGCTTGGCGCGTGCACGCACTGTGCGCCGTCGGCCTCGCCGCCCGCCCAAGCCCCGGCCGCCGCGGTACCGGTGATCCGCGCGGAGCCGCCGCAAGCGACGCCCCCTGCCCCGACGCGTGCTTCCGGTCCCAATCGTTGCTTGCCCAAGGGGCCCCCGGTGCTGCCCGCAGCACGGAAAATTCAGGAGCCAAGCACCTGTGTCGATCATCGGCGGCGGGAAGCAGCGCTGGCTCGCAGCTTGGTGAAAGAATTCCAGCCCACCATCAAGGGTGGGACTGTGGAAGTGCATTTCGGCTGCGATCCGCTCACCTCGGACGTACGAGAAATCCACCTTGAGACCGGCTACGGCCATGGAGGTTACTTTTCCCTTTGGCGGCTGACGCGCGAAGACGACGAAAGCACGGAATTCCGCGTGCTCGGATTCGAGCACCGACTCACAGGCGGCGGCTACGACCGCTACACCTACGAGGTTGCGGCACGCTTCGACGCAAAAGTACTGCGGGGTACGGTCGGCGCAAAGGCGGTCTTAGGCGCGTTGCAGACCGCTCGTCCTGCAATGACGGCCGCAATTCGGGAGCTGGAACCGCCACCCTCTGGGACCTTCGCATTCGGTCGTTCGTCGTTCTTCGGTTCGGGAAACTTCCACCACAAGGTGGAGATCCTAGACGATATGCCGAACCTCCTTTCCGGCCGCTACACGGGCTATCCCAACGGCGGCGAGCAGGCGAGCTACCTGGGCCTGTCCAAGGCCATGGGCGCGCTCATTCCACTAGTAAAAAAAGTGGAAGCCGACGACGCGCCAGCTTCGGAATCCGAGCGCGCCTACTTTGCCGAGCGCTTTCTGGCCGCCGAAGCAAACTTCGACGACGAATACGCCTGGTGGGTGCGCAATCGTTACGTCCGTCTTTCGGGACGCTTGGGCGACCCCGTATTGGTCCCCGCACTGGTTCGTGAGCTCGAAAAACGCGTTGCCGAAGCTCGCAAATCCACCGAACCAGATGCCGCGGACCGACTCGTCGACGTGCTGACCGCGCTTGCCGGCGTGACCCATTGGGACGCACGATTCGAAAGCGACGGCACGCCGCGTCCGTTACTGCAGGTGGCGGGCGAGTACTTGGACGAGTGCCAGACTGCGCTGCATGCGGGTCGGCGCTGAAGGGACTCTGTCTGGAGTCTGGCGCGTTTTGGACTCCGCACCGCAGCCGTGGCAGACCGCTGCCGTGGCCGCGCGGAAACCCAGACTCACTCCCGAAAAGGCCCTGGCGCCCGAGACCCTAGAAAAGAACGCGACGTCCTACCTCAACCGCTTCGACAGCAGCGCCGCTAATCTGCGCAAGGTGTTGCAGCGCGGCATCCGCCGGCACGGACGACAGGTGGACCCGGATCTGGTGCAGCGCGCCGAAGCCTACGTCGAAGAACTCATCGCGCGGTACCTAGCGTCTGGGCTGCTCAACGACCAGCGCTATGCCGCGACGATAGCGTGGTCTCTGCGTGAACGCGGCAGCTCCCGACGCGCCATCGCCCACAAGCTTTCCGCGCGCGGCGTCGACGCCGCGGCGATCCAGGACGCCATCTCGGAAGCGGATCGGGATCGCGGCGTCGATGGCGACCTCGACGCGGCTCGGCGCTTCGCACGCAAGCGGCGCCTGGGACCACACCGCGCAGCAGACGAACGTACCGCACGTCGCGATCGCGACCTGGGCGCACTGGCGCGCGCGGGCTTCAGCTTGGACGTGGCGCGCCGAGTCCTAGAAGAGGACTTGGACTAAGCGCGCGCCCGAGAAACTCACTTACCGGCGCGAACGCGGGCGCGACGGCGCCGGTTCTTGGCTTTGCGTTTGGCCGCGTAACGTGAGCTGCGCTTGCGATCGCGCTTGGGTCTTCCGAGATTGAGAAACATGGGACGGGCTGAGTAGCGCGACACCCGCCTGGAACGCAACCCCGCGCTATCAGAGCTGATACTTTGCGCAGTGCTTGGCTACTGGCAACGCCGAAAGGGCAAGCCCTCGACCGTTGGCCCGCCGCCAGCAACACACGTGGAGCCGGTCGGACACAGCCCGTCCTGGCTGCAGTCCCGGGAGCATTTGCCGGCCGTGCGATTGCAGTAGCCAAAGAAACAATCTGCGTCCCGTGAGCACGTGCCGCCGACCTGAACGGAGCCAAAGCCCGGCAAACAAAGGCCGATGCGGCTGTTGGCAGCCACGGACCCGACAGCCACACACTGGAAGCCGAAGGGACACCCGCCGGCGTAGCGGCAGGAATCGACGCAGGCGTCACCGGCTACCCCATCCGTGGTGACCGTTGCCGAGCAGCTCACTGCTGGGGGCGGCGGGATGGTGAAGGCGTTGAAGTTGATATGTTGTCCATCGCCGCACACGTTCACGACTTGGTTGAAGCCGTTGCACGCCCACTGCGAGGGTGCGGTGCCGCCTTCCAGGGGACCGTAGATCGCCGTCGGACCGCTGGACGGCCGTCGACACAGGCCGTCGCAGCTCCACGGGCTCATGCCCAGGGCGCGCTGGGGACATTCCGCCGCGGAGGTACAGGCGAGCGTGCAGCTGCCGACCACCAGATTCGGCGACAGATCACACGCTGCCGGCACGACGCACGCGCCGTTGTTCACGCCGTCGCACGCCTCTGCCGCCTTGACGCAGACCTTCGTGCCACCCACCGGCATGCAGCCCCACCCGTTGGGACAGTCCGCTCCGGTGTTGCAAGAGCCAGTGCAATGCTTTGTGGAAAGCAAACACGCGAACTGGCAGTCCGCGGCGACGCTGCACGGCTTCCCGATGTCCGGTGGCATGCAGTATTTGTTGCCGCCAATGTCTTCGCAACGCGTGCCCGTCATACATGCGCCGCTGGCGCCGACCTGTGCACATGGCCGAGTGCAGCGTGGGCCACCGGACTTGCCAAAGGGCATGCAAATCAACCCAGGCTTACATTCGGTGCCGCTGGCACAAACGTCGAACTCGACCTTATTGCCGCTCCCGCCTGTGCCGACGATGCCGCCGGTACCGGACGTGCCCCCAGTGGCCGACGTACCACCGGTGGCCAGCGTTCCGCCCGTGGACACCGTGCCGCCCGTACCCCCCGCACCGGCAAAGCCGCCGAGGCTCGCGTCGCTGCCGCCGCCTGTGCCGCTCGAGCCGCCCGTGGCACCAGCGTCGAGTCCGCCAGCATCCGGCGGGTCGCAACGACCCAGCTCGCGATTGCAAACGGTGCCGAGGGGGCAGTCCAAATCCAGCTTGCACTCGGCCTTGCACTCGCCGGAGATGCATTGCGCGAAGGCACAGTCGCTATTGCGTTCGCATTCTGTGCCGGCGCAACTGCCCGTGCCAATCAGAGGCAGCAGGCACAGCGCAATGAGGCCGAGCAGCTTGGGTGCACTCATCGCCTCAGAGGATAGCATCCCCTGGGGCCATTACCGATTTTCGTCCCGCCGGGCTGAGCGACCCGCGGCCCGAGCGCTTAGAGCTTTCCGTGCTGGATCAGCAGCTTCTGGATCAACTTCTCCGAGTAGCTGGCGAGCTTGAGAAAGACCACGCCCATGCCCGGCGGGTTCGTATCGACGCGGACCACCTTGCCGATGCCTTCTATCGTCTCGATGTCGTCCATGATCACCGAGAAACGCAGGTTCACTTCCGTGCCAATTGGCAGGGGCGTGTCAGTTTTGATGAAAGCGCCAGTTCGGGAGATGTTCGTCACATACTCCTGGATGAACTGATCAAACGAATCGAACTCTTTGTTGATCGTGACACGTTCTTCCTGGCGGTCGGTCTTCATGTCACTTCCCCTGCAAGTCGAATTGCTCGATGTGATACTCGGTGCGCGGTATGAGTTCGATGCGTCGCATGTAGCGTCGCTCAGCCTCCTGCACCGCTTCCTTTTCTTCGGTTTGAAGGAGATCCACGATGGCGGGGTGGGCGTTCACCGTGACATTGTAACCCGCAAGCGAGGCACGTTCTCGCCGGATCTGGCGCAAGATCTCGTAGGCGATCGTCTGGCGCGACTGGATTTGCCCCGTGCCGTCGCAATAGAAGCAGGGCTCGTTCATCGTGCGGCTCAGGCTTTCGCGGGTGCGCTTGCGCGTCATCTCCAGCAGGCCGAGTTCACTAATGCGGTTGATCGTCGTCTTTGCTTTGTCTTTTGCCAGCCGCGTCTCGAGTGCGCGATAGACCTTGTCGCGGTTGGATGCGACTTCCATGTCGATCAAATCCAAGATCACCAGACCGCCGATGTTGCGGAACCTCAGCTGGTAGGCGATTTCCTCGACCGCTTCCAAGTTCGTCTTCAGCGCTGTCTCTTCGAGGTCTTTGCTGCCCTTGCCGATGAAGCGCCCGGTGTTGACGTCGATGGCTGCGAGCGCCTCGGCCTGATCGATCACCAGGTAGCCACCACTGGGCAGAGGGACTTTGCGGCTGAGTGCTCTGCCGATTTCGTCTTCAATGCCGTAAGCGTCGAAGATCGGCTCCTGGCCTTGGTAAAGCTGAATGTCTTTCACGCGACCGGGTAGAAACATCTCTACGAATCGCACCAGGCGCGTGTACTGCTCCTTGTCGTCGATCACGATCGTTTCGATCTCGTCCGTGAACAAGTCGCGGGCGGTCTTCAAGACGATGTCGAGCTCGGCGTACAGAATCGAAGGAGACTTGGCCTCCTTCTTCTTTTCGGCGACGTCGGCCCACAGCTTCATCAGGTAGCCGACGTCGGCTTTGAGCTGCTTCTTGGTCAGGCCTTCGGCGACCGTGCGCACGATCAAGCCGCCCATGGCGGGCTTCAGTGAATCGATCACCTCGCGCAGACGTGAGCGTTCACGGCCGCCGCCAATGCGCTTGGAGATCCCGACATGCTCGACGGTCGGGAGGTACACGGCGTACCGCCCGGGCAAAGACACGTGGCTCGAAACGCGAGCACCCTTGGTTCCAATCGGCTCTTTGGTGATCTGAACGACGACTTGGTCGCCCTCTTTCACGACCTCCGTAATGGGAACCGAGCGCGATACCCGCGAAGTCGTCTTCGGTTTGCCGCGCCGATTGTCGCCACCGCGCCCAGAGCGCCCGCCGGACCGCCCGGAGCGCCCCGACGAACGACCCCCGCGCCCCTTGCTCTGGCTGGAGCTGGAGCCGTTGCCCTCGGACTTGGCGTTGGAGCCGCGAGCTTCCGTGCCCGCGCTTTCGGTGTCGTCGCGGCGGCCGCCCCGCCGACGTCGACGCCGGCCCCTGCCGCGGCGCCCGTCGTCGCTGATGCGTCGTGAGCTGCCTGCGTCGTCGCCTTCGGTCGCTGCCGACTTGTCTGCGGCGGACTCGTCTGTCCATGCTTCCGCGGGCGGGGTCTCCGCCGCTTCTTCGCCTGCTTCCGCAGTGGGCGCGTTGCCGTGTGCGACCTCAGCTGCTGGTTCCGCCGCTGGAGCGCTGTCGTTCGCGCCGTCGACGCTCTCCGCCTTTTCTAGCGTCGCGGCGATTGCGTCGCCGTTGGCCTCGGCAGCGTCGTCCTCGGCGTCGTCCGCCC
>CBDUPW010000088.1:0-24453 GCA_965369205.1 uncultured Polyangiaceae bacterium
AGCATGCCCTTGAAGTACATGCGCTGGGTTTTGAGCCCCGCAAAGCGCAGCCCGCCGGCGGGGTTGATCAAGATCCTGTTGGCCGCGGAACACAGATACAGCTCCGCGCCGCCTGCGTCTTCCAAATGGCACAACACGCGCTTGCCGTTCTGGCGCAGGTGGTGCACCGCGTCGCGCAGCTCTTGGATGTGCGCCAGAGAGCCCGCCGGCGAAGTGCGCAGCTCCAGCACCACGGCGTCCACCGACGGCTCTTCCGCAATGCCCCACAGACGTCGCAACATCGCGACCTGTGCCCGGGCGCCGCCGCCGTCTTCCACGCGAATGCGCAATGCATAGCGTGGCAGCTCGGGCCCCGTGGGTTCGCGCCAGCCCCGGGCAGGCGCGATATCCATGTACACACCGAAGGATTCCTTTTGCCCCAGCCCGTCGCCGGTCACTGCGCCGCCGCCCAGGGACGCGGAGCCGCCGGCGCCGTTGAAATGCAAGTCGAGCCCGGCGGTGGCCAGCCACGCGCGGCGGTCCTTGTCGTCGAAGCGGCTGTAGGAAAACTCGCCACGCAGTCGGCCAATCGGACCGATGTCGATGCCGAGGGTGGCGCGAGGGATCCAAAAAGTGTCGCGGCTGCGGTCCACGAACTTGCCTTCGAGCCCGACTTCCAGGGCGCGCGTGCCCAGGGGCCGCACGGCCATCGCCAAATCGTAGCTGCGATCCAGGCCAAAGATGCCGTTGGTGGGTCCGTTGACGTCGTGGGCCACGAAGGACAGCCCAAGCGCGTCGAGGGGACGCGTGGAGTACGCCAGAGAAAAGGACGACAGCTGATCCACAAAGGGCGCATCGGAATACGAGCGCTGCACCGAAAGCCCGACCGCGCTTGTCTCCGAACCCAGTGCCAAGCCCCAGGTCAGCCACTGGTAGTTGGCAGAGCCGAAGCTGTTGGCTGCGGCGTTCGCCGGGGGATCCACCAAGTCGAGGCGAATGCCTGTGGACAGTGGAATGAACGGGATTGGGAATGCGAAGCCGAGGGCATGGCCCTGCCAGGGCACCGTGTTGGTGTCGTCCAGATAGATGCTGGTCCAGCGGAACTCGGCGCCCGGCATGAATGCGAGGTTCGCCGGGTTTTGCGAAAGCGCCGAGCTGTCGTCGGTGCCGGCAACGCTGCGGCCGAAGGTGGGCAGTCGTGTGGGGCGTGCGACGACCTCTTGCGCACTTGCAGTTTGGGCAGCGCACAGGACGCCGACGGCCAATGCCACGTGGTGGAGCGTACGTTTCATCAAAGCATTCCTCGAGCGCGCGCGATGGTCTCTATCTCGCCCTGTCGGGCTTTTAGCTCGGCGTGGTCTTTCACGGGTAAGAATCGTGACTCGGCGCCGCTGCGCGGGACGACTAGGAAGCGGCTATCCAGAAAGCTGGTGATTTCTCCAAGCAGTCGCTCAAACTGGATCACGGTCTCGCCTTCCACCTGCTTTTCTACAACAAAGTAGGTCCAGTCCGCGTCGAGCTCGAGCACGGCGCGGGCGTCGAGCACGAAGGTGTTCGTGTTGAAGACGCGCACGCGGGTCGGGTCGAAGCTCTGGGGCAGGCGGAACTCTTCGAGCACGACCCGGCGCCCATCCAGGCGTACCGGGATCCCTCCGCGATCCGTGCCCACCTTCTGCACGACTTCGCAGCTGACTGGCGCGCTGTGCTCCATGTGCATGCCGATCAGCGTCGGATCCACGCTTGCGCCCAGATTGTCCAAGTTAGCGACGACCAAGTAGCGCCCACCGCTTTCCACGAAGCGCGCAAGCAGGCCGCTGCGGCGCAAGGCGTCGGGTAAGTCGCCGTGTCCGAAGGCCTGCACGCTGGGCTTGCCACTGGCATCGACGAACAGCGTGCCGTCTGGTCGCAACCGCAATGACACGAACTGTGGGAATGTGGCAATCGAGTCGCCAGAAAGGCGATCGCCTAGTGCGGCCACGATGCCGTCTTCGGTGGCCGAGCTTGTCATGAGCCAAAAGGGCAGCCGCGCATTCGATTGCTTCGACATGCTCTGCACTTCGCCCAAGCGCAGATCCAAAAACGTGCGCTCGCCCAAGGCGGGAACCAGCGCCTTGACCACGCCGCCCATGCGCGTCGCCATGCCGCCCGCGAGCACCACCAGCGCGACCTCGCCGCGTCCCAATGCACCCCGCCCCGCTTCCGCCAGCTGCGCCGCCCGCGGCGTGTCCGCAGCCGGGCACGGCAACAAATCGTCGTCCGTCGGCGGCTCGACCACGCCGCTCACGCGGTTGTCGATGGGCGCGCCCGTGAGTCGCGTCGCCAGGGCTTCGAAGCGCGCGCGATCGAAGTGGAATCGGCTCAGCAAGGCTGCGGTTTCAGGTGGCAGATCGTCGAGCATGGCGCTGAGGGTGCTCATGGCGCTCACCGTAGCAAAGTCCGCGTCGGATCCGCCCCGGTGCGACGCCGCTGCCGCAGATCTGGCATGGTTGGCACACAGTCCTCGCGTGGACCCCGGGCTTTTTTCGGCAATTCCCCGGTCCCAGCTGCGGCATCCGGATTGCTAGAGTGGCGGGCATGTTCAAGCACGTCGTGCGGGGTTCGTTCTTTGTGGGTCTTTCCCTGGCCAGCATGCTGGCCTGCGGTGGGTCGTCTACGAGTGGCTCCGGGCCTGATGGCGGCGCCGGTAGCGGCGGGTCTGCCGCCGGGGGCAGCGGAGGCACCGCAGCGACGGGCGCAGTTGGAGGCGGCGGCAACGGCGGAGGCGTGAGTGGCAGTGGCGGTTCGGGCGCCGGTGGCGGCAGTGGAGGCAATGCCTTCGCCGCCTGCGACGGACCGGGACAGTGTTTCTTGTTCCCAACGAACTGTTGCGGCTACTGCGGTGAGCCCAAGCTTGAAGGTTTCATCGGCGTCAACCACAACAAATCCAAAGAGGCCAACAACTTCTACTGCGCGGATCCCGTTGCCTGTCCGGATTGCGCGGAGTTCCCTCAGCCAAACTTGATCGCGCTATGCGAGGCGGGTCAGTGCACGCCCAAAGACATTCGCACGAGCGAGCTGTCCGCGTGTAAGACCAAGGACGACTGTCGCTTGCGCTGGGGTTCGGGATGCTGCCAGACCTGCGCTGGGTCTTCCTGGGACCTGATCGCGTACAACAAGAACGTACCCTTTGAGCAACTCGTCTGCGACCCCGCCGGAGATTGCCCGCCCTGTCTGCCGCAGCCGTTCCCACCTGGAAGTTCTGCAGAATGCGTGGCCGGGCACTGCCAGGCCGCGATCCCCATCGACTGAAACCGCGCCAGCGCCGGGACTTTTCGCTACGCTGCGCGGGTGCACCGCCGCGCTGTTGCCGTGTTTTGCGTTGCGTTCGCAACCTGCCTGACGTTGCCCGCAGCGGCTCAAGAAGATCCGTGGTTCGCCGAGGACAAGGCGCTGCACTTTTCCGTGTCGGCGGCCATCGCCGCGGGAGGGTACGCACTAGCCGTGCCCGTGACGGATGAGCGCTGGCAGCGCGCTCTCTTCGGCGGTTCCCTCGCCATCGCAGCAGGTGCCGGCAAGGAGGCCTACGACGCCACGGGCGCCGGCACTCCGAGCTACAAAGACTTCACTTGGGACGTGATCGGCGCCGCCACCGGCGTGGGGCTAGCGCTGTTCATCGACTGGGCACTCTCACCTGCGCCGTCCGCCCCCGCGCCGGCTGTCCCCGCGTCGCGTTCGCCGTCAGCGCATTCACCAACTGCCGACACGGCGCGCGATGCGGCTGAGCGCGCTGCGCGTCTCTGGTTGGTCGCGGAATGAACGCGCGTCGCGCAGCAGGGCCTTGCCGGCGATGGGTTTGCCGTGGCCCGGCAGCAAATGACGCACGTCCAACTCGCGCAGGCGCGTTTCTGTATCGTTGGAAGCGCCGCGGTCCGTCACCTCCGGGTTGAACCAAGCGCGCCCCGCGTGGGTGAGCACGGCGTCCCCGGAGATCAGCGTGGCCGAAGCCCGATGGTACAAGCACGTAGAGTCATCGGTGTGCCCGGGCGTGTGGAGCACTTCCCAGCCCGGTGAGTTTTCGATGGTGTCTCCGTCCCTCAAGAAACCTTCCACTTCAAACGAGATCTGCATGCGTGGACTGCGCCCGTAGCCTTGCTTCGAAGCTTCTCCCGCGAACTCCCGCACGGCTTGCCAGTCAAAGCGCTGGTCGCCGAACACCGGCAAGATCTTCGCCACTTCCCGCAGCCCCGGTGCGCGGGGCAACTCGCCGGCTAGATACGCTTCGCAGCGTGCGGGCAACCACACCTTCCCCCGCACGGCCCCCAGCAACGTGGGGATCCCGCCCACGTGATCCGAGTGCCCATGGCTCGACACCACCGTCACGTGCTCTGCGTCGAGCTCCCGCAATGCTTCCAGGGCGCCCGTCGCGGTGACTGGCAAGCCCGGGTCCACGACCAGCGGCGCGCCGCCGTCCGCTTCCACCACATAGCAGTTGAAGATCCAGCGCGAAGCCACGTGGATCGGAAGGTCAAAAAGTCGTGGCATGGGAAGTCCGCGATCGAGGCGCGCCTCCGAGTATCCGTCGTTCCGCCGGTGGCTTCCAGCCGTTCCGCCGGCTCGTTCCAGTCGCCGCCGCAGGTCCCCCTGCATCTTGACGCGCTCCACGCCGCCGCGTAACTGCGAACGCAGGTTTTGTCCGTGCCACCACCCGACTTCGAAAAAGACGCGATCCTCGCCGCGCAACCGGCGCTGTGCTCGCAAACGCGCGCCGTGAAGTTCCAAGACGTCGACGCCGCCGGCACCATCTACTTTGCGCGCACCTTCGAGTACTTCAGCGACGCCTATCTCGCGCTGCTGCTCCAAGCCGGCCTCGATGTGCCGGGCATGTTGGCCCGTCGCGAAATGGCCGCGCCTCTGGTGCACGCCGAGGCGGACTACCTCTCGCCTCTTTTTTTCGGCGATCAAGTCGTCGTCGAAGTTGTGTTCGCGCAGTTGGGCTCTTCGAGCACGCGCTTTGCGTATCGCGTGCTGAAAAGCGACGGCACACCCGCCGCCATCGGGCAGACGCACCACGTGTGGATCGACAGCAAGTCCTTCAAGTCCTGCGCCATGCCGCTCGCGCTGCGCTCGTACCTCGAGTCCAAGCCCGGCGTCCGCGTCCCATGACGCCCGCGCGGACCCTTGGGTCCCGGGTCTGCAGGATCGGACTGTGCGCCATCGCTGCCTCAGCGTGCGCGCCGTCCGGTCTCGGCGTGGTGCCGCGCTATCCCTACGTCGAAGACAGCGGCCTGGCACTTGCGCACGAACAACTGAACCTGCGTATCGGCCGCGACGACAGTGTGCAGGTCGAAGCTTTGTTCCAGTTTGAAAGCCGCGGCCGCGCGAAAAACCGCATCGCAACGTTTCCCATCGGTGGCCCTCGCGGCGCGTGTCGCAACTTCCACGCCGAAGTGCTCGGCAGCGCGTCCCGCTCGGTGCGTGTCGCCCGCGGCGAAGCGGGCAGCTTGCCCGTAGGTAACGCCGCGGAAACCTGGGACCTATGGCTACGGGCCGCGGACTTCGAGGCGCCGCAAAGCTGGCTCGCGGTGCGCTACGTGCAGCCCGGCACCGGCGACTTCGGTTACGTGCTCAAAAGCGGCGCGTATTGGCACGGACCGATCCGCACGCTGCGCGTTGTGCTGCAGGATCCCCATGGACGCGCCGCCGCGGTGATCGTCGAAGGCAAACGTGTCGCTTCCCAGGGCCGCCCGCGCGTTGTGATCGAACTCAGAGACGTTGAACCCGAAAGCGGAGTACAAGTCGAGCTGCGATGAGAGTTCCGATCACTGCGCTGGCACTGAGTCTGGGAGTGCTGTGCGCTCCAACCGCTGCACATGCAGACGCCGGGCCCAAGGTGCGTGATTCGTTGTGGCTCCCCATGGGCGTGAACCTTGGCTACTCTGTCAATCCCGATCCGCTGTCCAACGGCTTCCTGCTCGGCACAGAGCTGAGCCTGGTTTACATTGGCAAGGACTTCATGTGGGCGGGGGTCTACGGAGACGTGCTGCGCGATTCTGGATCGAAGTCCACACGTATGAGCGTTGGCGCCGAAGCGGGCGCTGCCATTTTCGGTCTGGACGTGGGCTACGTGCGCCAGCTCAGCGATCCTGCCACCGACGGTTTCCGAGCGCGCTTCCTACTATCTCTGGCCGCCGTGCATCTCTACGGCGGAGTGGGCCACCTCTTCGCCGAGCCTGAAGGGCAGACCTACGGTGAGGCCGGCGTGTTGCTCAAGTTCCCGCTCATGCTCGTCGAAGCCGAACCGGACGACCACCACTACCGTCGCTAGTTGGGTTTTAGGGTCGGGTCGCGTGCAGGCACTGGGGCACTCCTCCCATGCGTGCACCCACGCTGCGTTGGTCACGCTGTTGCAGTTGGCCGCCGCGCGATCGCGATCGCGATCGCGCAGTGCAGACGCGATCGCGATCGCAGAATCCCCGGCGAAATCCCAGAAATAGTCCGGCATTTGCGTCGGCACGGCGACTGCAAAAGCGCGTGGGCAACCCAGACAGGAGCCCACAGCATGAGCAAGCCACATCCCGCCACCACCGAAACCTCCGTGATGACTTCCCTGACGGAGCTGACGCGCATTGAGTCGGGCCGATTGCGCGCCGAGGCCGCGCAGGAAGCGCAGCAGCGCGATCGCAAGCGGGCGGCGGAGCAGGCGGCCCAGGCGGAGCATGCCGCAAAGCAGCGCGCCCAGCTCGCCGCACAACAGGAAGCCGAAGCGGCGCGGGCCCTTGAAGAACGCATGGAGGCGGCGCGCCGCGCGGGCCGCGCCCAGGCGGAAGTTGAAGTGGCGCGCATTCAGGCAGAAGCACAAGCGCGGCTCCAAATCGACAACGCTGTGCGCGCGCACGAGCTAGAAGCCCTGCGTGTTCGTCGCGCTACCCGGCGCCGCACTCGGGAGTATGTGCTGTCGGCGGCGCTTGCCCTGGCCGCCTGCGTCGGGGGCGCTGGCGCCTACCAAGCGCACCAGGCGTCTGTTGCTCACGCGCAGACCGTCGAAGAGCTCTCGGGTCGCAACGCCGCGCTGCTGCAAGAGCGTGAGGAAGCAAAGAGCGTTCAGCTAGGGGCGCTGGACCGACGGCACGCGGCACTGGCGGCGCGTTTCTCCGAGAAGCACTTGGAAGCTGCACGCGCCACCGCGCAAGCTGCGCGGGATGGGGTCAGCGAGACGACGCCCACTCACTCGCAGCTCAGCACCTTTGGCTCGGCCCTCGACGAACTCGAGGAGCGCGGCAACGCCCTGGGCGAGCTCCGACAGCTCGACGCGCGTCACGGCGATTTGGTTGCATGGGCAGAGACCGCGCGCCGATCTCAAACCACTCAAGACGCCGCGCGGGCAGCCGCACGCGCCAAGGCACCGGGCGCCACGCAGGCAGATCGCCAAGCGTACGCCCGCGCCCTGGATCAACTCCGGGACGCGCTCTCGCACAAGCGCGGCCAGAGCTCCGGCCCCGTCGCAGCCACCGGCACTAGCACCAGCACCGGCGTCGCAAGCGGACGCTGCCAAGTGGGAGATCCCGGCTGCGGCTTCGACGGCACGCCGCTGTTTTGAGTCCTTGGTCCGGCATTGGCCGCGTGGCACTCTGCGGACGCCGCGCCCGCGTCGAGCAAGATGAATCCGCGGACGCTTGGCACAACCAGTTGAGACAGGGTCGCACGCCGGTCGCGCGTGGCATAAGCTCTCAAAGATGACGTTTCATGTCGCTGGGCTTCGGCCGGGAGCGCTCTGGGGAGTGTTCCTGGGGCTGGCCGTGCCGTCCTTCACTGCTACGAGCAGCGCCGCGCCGGTGACGGAAACCTGGCAATCGTTCCGCGACGGAAACGAGACTGTGAGCGCGCGCTACACGGGCGCCTCTGCGCTCGGTCCGAATGGCGAACAGCTGAGCGCGCTTCGATTGCGCTACGAGGGACGCAAGACGGAGGTCGATGCGCACATTGGCCCAACGGCTATCGTGAAGCTCAGCTCAAAGTCGGCGTCCGCGCTGAGCGAGCTTGGCGCGCGCGTCGTGGGTCCACTGATGAAAAGCATCGACCTGTGGTTGGTGGAAGACGCCGCAGGGGCGGACGGTCTGTCCTTGGCGGTTCGCTTGTCGTCCGCTGAGGCGCGCGCGCGTGGTGTCGTGTCGGCAGCGCCAGATCTTTACTTCCGGTTGAAAGCGAGTGCGGACCCGTTCACTCCGAACGACCCGCGATACTCTGGGCAGTGGTACTTCGACAAACTGCGAATGCCGGAGGCTTGGGCTTTGAGCCAGGGCAGTGCCAATACCCGCATCGTGGTCGTGGACAGCGGTTGCGATCTGAAACACCCGGACCTCGCGAGCAAATGGGAGTCGGGCAAGGACGTGGTCACTGGCGACGATGATCCGAGTTTCGACTTGACCCAGTCCGGGGCCGCGCACGGTACGGCCGTGTCCGGCATCATTGCCGCCGACACCAACAACTCCTTGGGCATTGCCGGCGGCTGTCCCGAGTGTCGCCTCCACTGCGTGCGGCTTCTGGTCGACGCTCCGCTGCCGACCTCCGCATCCGTGGCCGCCTTCGACTTCGCTTTGCAAGTCGACGCCGCGATCGTCTCGAATAGTTGGGGTTACGTGGGCGCGATTCCAGCCCCCGCGGCGCTGGCCGCCGCAGTCAGAAACGTCTTCGAAAACGGGCGCAGCGGCAAAGGCGCCCTGGTGCTGTTTGCAGCCGGCAACGACGACCGGGAGATCTTAGACAACGAACTGCACGCACTGCCCGAGGTGCTGAACGTCGGCGCCGTGAACAACTTCGACGATTCCACTCCCTTCACCAACTTCGGCAACTCGCTCGACTTCGTCGCGCCAACCGGCACCCTCACCACCGACATCTCCGGGCCGGACGGAGACGACCCC
Source organism: uncultured Polyangiaceae bacterium (assembly GCA_965369205.1). Lineage (GTDB taxonomy): Bacteria > Myxococcota_A > Polyangia > Polyangiales > Polyangiaceae > JACKEA01. Next base: position 8,877 of record CBDUPW010000088.1, read on the forward strand.
GGAGACTACACGAACCTGTTCGGCGGCACGTCCTCGTCCTGTCCCGTCGCCGCCGGCGTGGCCGGGCTAGTGGTCACGGTGGCTCCGGAAAAGACTTCGGCTGAACTGTATCAGCTCATGACCGAGACGACCCGGGCCGCTCCTTTTGCAGTTCCCGATGCAACTGGCCACGACAAAGTCTATGGCTTTGGCATCCTCGATCCCGTGCCGGCGCTGCGCAAGGCACTCGGCCTGCCGCCGATCACCGATGGCGGCGTCGAAGCTGGCGTGGATGGTGGCGCCGACGGTGGAATCAACAAGCCTCCGGCCAAGTCGGCAAGTGACGATGGGAGCTGCGGATGCCGAACCGCTGGCGCCCCGGCCTCGCTCAGCCTAGCCGCGCTGATCCCGCCGCTCTTGTTGCTTCAGCGCCGCCGCCGAAGGGGTCGACGCGAGCGCCTGCGCAAGCAGAGCGAGTAGGCGAGTCCGAGCCCAAGAAGCCAAGGGCCAAGCGGTAACGGCGATCGACGTACCGTGCGACAGCCGCAGCCCGATTCGCCGTCGTCCTTCGCTGCGTTGCTCGCGGTCCCCGCAGTCCCGCCCGAGCCTGCCGACCCTGCCGCGCCACCGCCGCCGGCCGCGCCGCTGAGGTTGTTGCGGCAGGTGGTGACTTCGTCGGCTGTGCCGATGCACAGCCCCGGCCGCGCCGATTCACCCTCCGCCTTGGGGTTGACCACGACCACGACGAGCTCTGCGGCCGACGCTGTCGCCACCGTCTCAGTTCCCGCCGCCGCATCCGCGACTCGAACCACCGGGTCATACAGCGAGCCCGATCGGCTCGCCAGCAGCAGCGACAGACCTTCCGTTGCATCCGGTGCGGTCGGCGTATTGACCAGCGCGGCGGTCATTTCCGCGCGCCCTCCAGGCATCAAGCGGTAGTACTGGGCCGACGCGTAGAACACACGAAGCTTGTCTTTGGAGTACGGCGCATCGACGCTCTCGAGCTTCACAGCGGGGTAGCTCTTGCCCGCCGCATAAGAACGGCTCGGGTCGCCGCGCAGCGCGGTCATCAAGTTCCAGGTAGCGAAGTCCGTGTAGGTTTCCGCAAAGCTCGAGCCCTTCGTCGCGAGTAGCGGGTCGAGCGCCGTCAGCCAATAGGGGTCGGCGACACCACCGGAGCCGTTTTCGACCGCCTGCCACAAGCCGCGCACGGTGCCGGCGCCGTGGCGCTCTTCCAGGAACTGGAAGAAGATCCCGCTGCCGTAGCTGAAAGGATCGACGGGTCCGGGCAGCGGCACATCGAGCGAGCGATCCGGGTTCTGAAAATATCCGCCTAGGAAGCCCTCGAAGTCCTTCAGCGAGGCGTCGAAGCTCTCCGTGGCCCAGACCGCGCTTCCCTCACTGAACACGCTGCCCTGCTCGGTGTCGTAGGCTGCCTGCACGGCGTGGAAGAACTCATGGCTGCACAAGATGCGGTTGGCCACTTGAGTGGAAGGGTAGCCGTAACCCACGTAGTCATTTTCCTGCACCATGTAGCCGGAGCACCGCTGCGGGTTTTCGCTGGTGCAGAATTCCTTCTGGAAGTTCCCGTCCCCGACTCCGGCAAAATCCACCAGGTACACGTCGAAGGCACCATCCCCGCCGTTGTCCGCCTTGCCCGCATCGGACAAGGGCGCCGAAAACCCCAGACTCTCGTAGTGGGTCAGCACGCTTTCGTAGGTCTCGGCGACGTCCTCGACGAAGTCCGGCACGCCGCTATTGTCGCCGTCTGCGGCGGGCACGGCGTTGGACCCATTGCGGGTGAAGTGAACGAGGAAACGCGCTTGGCTAGATTGGTGAGTTTCGACCACGTCGCTCGCGTTGAATTTGAACTGAAGACTCGCCCCGGGTGTATCTGGGCGCACCGCGTCTTGGGTGGTTGCGATGTCCTCCGCGCGCGGTTCGCCTGCGCCGCATCCGACTACTGCCGCACATGCGAGCGCGGCGCCAAGTCTCAATCGAGCCATGACCAGCGCATTTGGAAGGTCGCTGACGGTGTGCCCTGCGGCACGGCGCCCGTGGTGTTGCAGGTCTGTTGATTGGCGTCGTCGTAGTAGTGGGTCACGGTCAGCTTGAGCTGCCGCCCGCTGGCGACGCGCACGACGAAGACGTTGCCGGTCATTTGAACGCAGCCCGGGTAGGTCCAGTAGCTGGACAGCGCGGTTGCAGGTGAGTTCGGCAGGCCGGAGCCGTCCGGAATGATCTCGCAGCTTGCGGTGAAATACTCGTCGTTCCGATAGGTCAGGCCCGCGGGCACTTGCGTCAGGTCGTCGTAGACGGGGGCGCCCGGAAGCCGCGCAGCGGTGACGCACGACGGACCCGAGTGCCCGCTGTTGATGCGCATGACGTAGCGTCTGAATGCGATGTCCCAATCCATCGAGTCCAACGCCTCTTCATCGCCAATGTCCACTTTGAGGAGCCCCGTGTCATCGAAGCGCCCGTACACGTAGGAGTCCGGATTCGGGTTGAAGGCGCCACCGGCGGTTGCGTCGATCGTCGATGAGAAGCCTGCGCCATCCGGAGTGCTGGTGATGTTTCCCGGCGCCGGCGGCTTCTTGAGGTTCATCTCTTGGAAGACTTGATCCGAGCAGAGTACGGCGGTGGGCGTGGTGCAGATGGCCTGAGCAGCATCGGCGCCGCCCGCACCGCCGGTTCCGCCATCCGTGGGCGGTGCGCCGCCCGTACCTGCAGGGTCCGATGAGGAAGATGAGCAGCCGAGAGAAGCCATTGCGGCGAGCGCCGCCCAGGTCGTGAATCGAAGCATGAGGAGGCCGATGCTAGCAGAAAGGCGCGGGCTGACGAACCGACTACCCAGGCCGGAGAGCCCACGGAAAGCCCCATTCCTTTCAGCCCACCAACTCGAGACGGCGCTCCTCCAGAGGCCACGAAAACCGAAAGTCGACAAACGCGCCGCTGAAGATCCCGCCGGTCGGCGGCGAGATCGCAATGCGCGGTCTCGACATGCCGCTACCCTAGAGGCTCTGCGAAACCGACCCGCCCGAATCTCGGTGCGGGTTGCCCTCAACCCTCCCGCAACGCCTTCCACGCCGTCTTCGTAGCGGTGCGCGCGGGAACAGTGGCGACGATTGCCCACGGCAACAGGATGGGGCGATGTAATTGTCGTTCAGCAAGAAAGTCAGCGATGTAGCGACCAGGCAGCCTGCCGCCGGAACTTCACGCCGAGTCTCTCCTCGAGCGTCAGAAAAAGAGAGTGAACAGGGAGGGGGAAGGGCAGGAAGGTTGCTTGAGCTTGCTGCGGACTGGACGAAGCAAGGCCTCAGTCACCCAAGGCGCCGACGGATGAGCGCGTTCACGGAAGTGTTCTCCGCTGCCGCTTGCTTTTCCAATTCCTCCCACTTCGCTACCGGCAGGCGCACGCTACGCACGGCTGTGGGCTCTCCCGCGGGGCGACCGCGTCGCACAACCTTCCCCGCCGCGCAGGATGGCATTTCCCAAAGTGACCAAAGCGCAATGCCATCCGCCGCCACATAATCGGCGAACGGATTGCCGGGCACGCGCTTCCAGACCTTCAAGTCGATGGGTTCATCAGTCCAGTCCGTCATAGATCTTCCTTTGCGCGGGGCTCGCTTTCCGGGCGCTGACAATGCGAATGCTGTCGCGACCGACCTCGGCGTGAACCACAAACAGCAATCTGCTCTGAGACGAGTGCGCGATCAGAATCATCCTGTCTTCGTAAGCAGGCGCCTCGTTGCGCAAGTAGCATCCCTTCGGATCGTCGAAACAGGTAGCCGCCTCCGGGAAGCTCACGCCGTGCTTCCGCTCGTTTTCTGCGGCTTTTCTGGGATCCCATTCGAACCGCACGCATTTGTTGTAACACAAGAAATGCACCCGTCAACGGGCTCACACTGCCTCCGCTCCGGGATGCAATCGATTCGTCTGGGCCTGGCGCAGCTGCGCCGCGGCACGGAGTTGGAGACGCCAATTCGGCGGTAGACCCGCCGCGTCAAGCGCAACATGTGGAAACGCGGGCGCGGTACTGCCGAGCTCGAGAACGAAGGCGCGCGTGCCGTCGCGCCGCGGCTTCTTGAAGCCAAGGTCGAGCTTGCCGTCTGTGCGTCGCTCGAGGCGGTCTTGGGCGACAGGCGGTCGCGTGAGATTCCGGCTGCGGCTTCGACGCGCCGCTGTTTTGAGTCCTTGGTCCGACATTGGCCGCGTGGCACTCTGCGGACGCATGTCGAGTGACAGCGCGAGCACCGTCGAACACCGTGGGCCGTCTCCGCCGAAAACCGGCGCGACGCGGCCCGCGTTTGTCTGCGCCTTCCCGCGCCCCCACGCTCTGGCCGTACCCGATTCGGGATCGGTCGTCGGTCGCGACTGGCTTGCTGCGGCGAACCTCGCGGATGAAAAGGTTTCGTCCAAGCACCTCTCGATCGATCGCGCCGGTGGCGTGCTGTCTGTGGCCGACGCGGGTTCGCGCAACGGCACTTGGGTCAACGGTGCACGCTTGTCCGCGTCGGATCGCGTTACCCTCGAGTCCGGCGCGATCCTTCGCATTGGCGGCACGCTCTTCGTATACCGCCAAGAGTTTCTTGGAGCGCTGGCGCCCGAGCTCCCGCTGGGCGAGCTGATCGGTCCCTACGGTCTGCGCAAGGTCGCAAACAGCCTTCGCGGGATCGCTGGAGACAAGCCGCGCAACGTACTGATCGAAGGCGAAACGGGCACGGGCAAAGAGCTGCTGGCGCGTGCCATCGCCGAAAGCTGCCATCGCGCAAAGCCCCTCGCCTTCGTCAACGTCGCCGGGGTTGCCGCCGGCGTCTTCGAGTCGCAGTTCTTCGGACACGCCGCCGGAGCGTTTTCCGGCGCCCAGGGCGCGTCGCCGGGTGTGGTCGTCGCTCACGACGGCGGGACGCTGGTCCTGGACGAAATCGGCGAGCTACCCCTGGAGTTACAGCCCAAGTTGTTGCGACTGCTCGAAAACCGCGAAGTGCTGCCCGTGGGTGCCTCGCGGCCGTTGAGCGTCGACGTGCTGGTGCTCGCGGCCACGCATCGCAATCTCGAAGCGATGGTCGAAGCGGGAACGTTCCGCCGCGATCTATACGCGCGCTTGGCCCTGGCGCGCGTCGCGCTGCCGTCGCTGCGAGAGCGCCCCGAAGATCTCCTCAGCATCGCGCAGGCGCTGAGCGCGCGTGCCGATGCACCCCTTGATGCAAACGCCGTTGAAGTGGAAGCCGTGGAGCGCTTGCTGCTCGCCCCCTGGCCCGGCAACGTGCGCGAGCTCGACGCCGCGCTTGCCGCGGCACGCCGCGCCGACCCAGAACCAGGGCTGCGCGTGTGGGGCCTCGACGAAGCCCTCGGCAAGCAGGCCGCCCCGGCGACCACCGCGCTCACCGAAGAAGTCGTGAACGTTGCCATCGCGGCCGCCGACGGCAACCTCACCGCGGCCGCAAAGCGGCTGGGCGTTTCCCGCGGCAAGCTGTTGCGCATGCGCGAGCGCGCGAAGAAAGATTGAGGGCAGCGACGCCTAGGCCCCGCTCAGCTAGAGCGACCGCGCGCGTTGTGGACTCGGGCCGCCGAATTCTATGCCCAGCCAAAGGGAAAACACACTGCTGTTTCCGCCGTCGGTACCGGGCACCCAGATGTAACGCGCGTCGACCCCGACGAAACCCGGGGCGAGCGGTGAACTGGGCGCGCTCACCAGGCTTGCGCCGGGCCCGAGGAAGATTTCCGTCTGGTCTTCGCCCCCACTGTTGGCGCGCAGCACGCCCGCGCTCGAAGTCACGAAAGCAACCACCAGCGGCACCCGCGCCGACAACCCCACCTCGGGTCCGGCGTACAGAACATTCTCTTCGCGTTCGCCGAAGTGATTGACGAAGGAGAGACCGACGTAAAACGGCGTTCTGCGCACTCCGCCGCGCAGACCGACGCCAATGCCGTAGGCTTCTTCTAGGCCGTAACTACCGAGCACGCCGACCGGGAACGCGAGTTCCGATCCTCCCGAGTCAGCTGTCTGCCTGGGCCCGGTGGATTGAGCGAGATCACCCGGCTGGGCAGAAGCGAGCGCGGGCAGAGCAAAGACGCCGACGAACGCCCAGATGGATCGCGGCACGGCTCGAACCTGGAGTGGCTGGCAGCCCTTGTCCCGGATCTGTTGCATCGCCCGGAGCATGCGGCTTGCCGCGCCAGAGTCCAAGGGTGAAGAGCTGTCTGTCATTCGATCATCGGGACGAGCAGCTGAGTGACTTTTGGGAGCAAGAGTCAGACGCAGACTGGGCGACTGCAACTGAGGTGGTTGCCGCTGAAACTTTCAATAAACCCAACAGAAACGCTTGGGGCATGTCGGCATTTGCTGACACGACGCCGAGCGCGGATCGTGTGAGGCTGCTCCGGATCGTCTGCTCTGGAGGAAGTCATGAACCGTTCCTTGTTGGTCATTTCGGGTGTCGCGTTGGGATTGCTCGCCGGCTGCGGCGGAAGCGACGGAGGTAGCGGTAGCGGTGGTGCCGCGGGCTCCGCGGCGGGTGGCGGCTTTGGCGGCACCGGCGCGACGGCTGGCAGCAGTGGCGCCGCCGGGTACGCCGGCAGCGGCGCCTGGGGCGGAACGAGTGGTGGGGGCGGAACTGGCGGGACCGGAGGGGTGGCCGGAAGCGCAGGCACGGCCGGACTCGGAGGCGCTGCCGGTGCAGCAGGCGGCGGCGGCAGCGGCGGCACGGCGACGGGCGGCACCGGGGGAGGCACTGGCGGCAGTCCGGCACTGGGCGGACCGCGCGTCGGTGGCGAGATCCACGTCAACGCGACGCTGCCCCAAGATCAGGAACATCCCCGCGTCGCCATGGCAGAGGACGGTCGCTTCGTCGTGGTTTGGATGAGTCGCGGCCAAGCCGGTGGCACCACGAGCGAGCTCTACGGCCAACGCTTCAACGCGGACGGCACCAAAGCTGGCGGCGAATTCCAGATTTCCGCGACCAAGGCCAGCGCGCTCTACTACGGGCCCGAGAACTACGACGTCGCCATGGCGCCGGACGGTCGCTTCGTCGTTGCTTGGTCTGGCTACGGTAGCGCAGACCGCAATGTCTACGCGCAGGCCTACGCCGCGAACGGCGCCAAGAACGGCGCTCAGCAAACCGTCGACAACACCACCGATCAATGGACGGAATACAAAGTCTCCGTGGCGATGAACAAGAGCGGAGAGTTCACCGTGCTCTTCGATTGGGAGAAAGGCTTCACCACCGGCGCGAAGGCTCGTCAGTACAGCGCGGCGGCGGCGCCCAAAGCCGCGGCGTTCTGGGTCACGAACCTGCGGCGCGCGTACGAGTTGGACTTGGCCATTGCTGATGCGGGGGATCTCGTGGCCGTTTGGCGTTACTACGACATCAACACAGAGGTGTTCGGTCAACGCATCGCTGCGGCGGGTACGCTCGCTGGCGGGGAGTTCGCCGTAAACACGAGCACGACGGGAGCTCAGGACAAACCCAGCGTTGCCATGCGCGGCGACGGTAGCTTCGTTGTCGTGTGGCAAAGCCGGCACGCCTCGCCCAACCCTTCGCAAGGCGTGTACGCGCAGTTCTTCGACAAGTCCGGCGCTAAGACGGGAACGGAACTCGCCGTGTCCCTCGCCACCACTGGATTCATGGAGCAACCCGGCGTTGGCATCGACTCGGCGGGGCGCTGGGTTGTGACCTGGAGCAACGACGGCGGCCCCGTGCCGGGCAATGGCGACGACGTGTGGGCGCAGCGTTTCAATGCGAATGGTACGCGCCCGGAACCGACGTTCCGGGTCAACACTTTCGACCAGGGCGACCAGGACGACTCTCGCATGGCGATGGCGAGCGGGGGCCGCTTCGTGATCGTCTGGACTGACCGCCGTCAGGAAGAGACAGTCGGCAACAACACCACCGACGACGCAGGGGTGTTTGCTCAGATCTTCCAGCCCTGAGCGGGGGGTGAAAGAGCCTAGCAGTTGTCGTGGCAACATGACGCTAGCGACAATTCGACTCCCGTCTGCGATCGTAAGTTCAACAACGTTCGTCTGGTATCGGCGTAGACGCTCGTGCCGGCTGCGTGCCGGCTCCAGTTGCACTGGGAACACCGTGAACGGGTCGCCGCTGGGCTGCTTGCGTCTGAAGGTGTAGGCCCAACGCAATCAGCCAGTCTGCGCACTCAAGCAGGTTCCTAGGACCGCGTGCGGCGCGGAAGCGTTACAGCGACTTGGCGCAACGGAAACCGACGCTCCAGCTGCGGGCGTTCGGGGCGCTGGGCAGGCGACGCGCGGAGCGTACGTCCTGGCTTTCGACCGTGTCCCAGCCCCCGCCGCGGATCACACGTCGCGAATCGCCGCAGTCGGCGTCGTCGTAGCGGCAGTAGTGGCTGCTGGTCCACTCCCAGACGTTGCCCGCCAAATCGAAGATGCCGCTTTCTGACGCGCCTTCCGGGTGGGTTCCCACGGGCGCGGTGGTCGGCGCGCCGTCGCTCTGCTCGTGCATGCGTGGCCACGGATCGCGCCCGATCTGTTTGAGGCGCTCCGTCAACAGCTCGCTGCACTCAGCGCCGCAGGCGTTCAGGCGCGTATTCGTGGGCGCGCTCTCACCCCAGGGGAAAGTGCGCGCTTCCGGGCCTCGCGCCGCGAGCTCCCACTCCGTTTCTGTCGGCAAGCGCTTGCCCTGGGATTCGCAAAAGGCGCTGGCCCGTGGCAGGTCCACACAGTTCACGGGGTGATCCAGTGCGTCCGCTGCGTTGCAGAACTGACTCCAGAAGGTGATGGCGTTTGGGGTCAAGCCCTCGCCCTGCACGGTGCGCGGCAGCGGTGCGCAGTCCTTGCACTTTGCGTATTCGCCGCCGCTGACTTCCGTCTTGTCGAGACAGAAGGCGTCGAGGGTGACTCGCTGCTGCGGCGCTTCGTCGCTTGGCGTTTCGCCGTCCGGTGCCGAGCCGACCCGGAACGTGCTGCTCGGGATCTTCACCATTCCGGCCGGGCAATCCGCTGCGCCGCTGCTGCGCATGAAACCCAATGCCGCCAGCGTGCCCGCGACGGCGACGGCCGGCAGTCCGTACATCACCACGCTGCGCAGCCGGCGCGCCTTTCCGCTCGGTGCCCTTCGACTCGCGCTCGACACCGCGCTGTCCGTCGAAGCGTCCGTGTCCGTCGACGCGCCGTCGCGGGCAGCGTCGTCGCGGGCAGCGTCGTCGCGGGCAGCGCCGTCGCGGGCAGCGCCGTCGCGGGAGTCCGCCCCCCGCCGTCGCGGCGCCGCGCCTTTGACCGCGATCGGCGGCTGACTCGCGGTTTTTCCAAGGGAAACCGGTACGTTGTCAGTATGCACTGTCCCAGTATCCACTGGCGGAGTCGCGTCCAGCGTCGATTCAAAGCCCGACGCCGCGGACGCGACCGCCACCCCCGAAAGGCCTGCCACTGCGTCCCCCGGCGCCGTCGACTCCGCCGCCGCGCGCTGGAACGCCTCGACCATCTCCGCCGCCGTCGAAAAACGCGCGCTCGGATCCAAGTTGAGCACCTTCGACAGCCAATCCTCCACCGCCCGGGGCAAGTTCGGTCGCAGCTCCCGCGCTGGCGTGTAGGTGCCATTCAGAATCGCCGCACCCACGCCCACGAAAGAGCTGCCCTGAAACGGACGCTGCCCCGTCAAACACTCATAGACGATCACGCCCAGTGACCACAGGTCCGTTCGCAGATCGATGGGTTTGCCTTCAATCTGTTCGGGGCTCATATACGGCGGGGAACCAATCACGGCGCCGGTCTCGGTCAGGGTCTGGCTGCCGCCGGGTACCTGGGTGTCGGACAGCATTTTGGCGATGCCAAAGTCCAGCACCTTGACGAACAGCGGATAACCCCGGCTCTCTTCCAGCACGAAGATGTTGTGGGGCTTGATGTCCCGGTGCACCACGCCGCGCTCGTGCGCGCTGGCCAGCGCGCCGCCGACCTGCTGTACCAATACCAGCGCCGAAGCAAGACTCAGCCGGCCGCCACTTTCGAGCAGCTCCGCCAGCGAGAAGCCGCTTAGCAGCTCCATCACGATATACGGAACAGCGGCGTCGACGCTGCCGAAGTCCATCACGTGCACCACGTGAGGGTGCTGGATGCGCGCCGTGGTCTTCGCTTCCCGTTCGAAGCGCGCGATCAGCGCGTCGTCTTGGCCGCGCTCGGGGCGGATCAGCTTGACGGCAACGTCGGTTTCCAGCGTTTCGTGCCGCGCGGCCCAGACCACACCCATGCCGCCGTGCCCCAACTGCCGCAGCAGGCGGAGTTTGTCCGCGATGACGACGCCGGGGCGGAGCTCGAGGGCCACGGCTTCAGTCTACAACCAGCCCGGCGCCGGCCCGGAAAAAGCGCGAGGGCGCTCGGCTCCAGTCCGGGCAGAGCGGCTGCGTGCTAGCCCCCGCGCTTAGTCCCACTGCCGCAGCGTCGGCAGCAGCGCCTTGAGTCGTTTCTCGAAGACGATGCCCAAACCAAAAAGCGTCACGCCAAAAGCAAGGGCGAGGGCGGACCACGGCACCAGCGTGGAGAGCTTCGCGAAGTACTGGATCGAAAGCACGACCAACAGCCCAAGGGCGCTCCCGATAGTGAGCAGCGCGCGTCGCCGCAGCACTCCCAGCGTGAGCAAGCCGCCGCCGCCTAGCAGGCTGAGCGCGGCGTAGAACAGGTCGGTCTTTAGCAGCGCGACAGAAGCAAGCAGCACGGGCAAAAAGAAGGTCACCAGTGCGGCGATCTCTAGCTCAATGCTGCGTCGCGCCAGGGAAGCCCGCACCAAAAGCACGACAGCGCCGAACAGCGTGATCACGTACGCCGCGCGCGTTCGCGACCATTCCACGGCAGCGCCCGGATCGAAGGCGACGGTGAAGAGCTCGTCTGCACCGTGGCCTAGGGTCGCCCAGGCCGTCAGCAACATGGGTGCCAGGGCGATGTTCGCTGCGCCGACCCACAGCCAGTGGCGTGCAGCCGGGGTTCGTTCCGAGCGCCACAGCGCGATGCTTCCGATGGCGATGCAGCCCCAGGTTGCGTAAGGCGAAGCGTACGCGAGCATGGCCTGCAGGGAAGGCGTGATGCCAAGCAGCAGCGCGCCGCAGGTTGGCGCCAAGCGTCCAGAAGCGGCGAGAAGCGCGGCGATGACCAGATACGGCCCAATCAATCCCAAGAAGTACACGGCTTCGCCCGGCCCTGCCTCGGCGAAGTGAACAACCGCGGCGGCGGCCGCCACCACACCGACGACCGCTAGAAAGACTCCGCTGACGCGCGGGGCGAGTTGGCTGGCGGGCGCTGCCACTGTGCTGGCGCGTACGGTCAGCAGTCGGTGCAGCGCCGCGTAGCCGAAGGCCGCGGCAAAGAGGGCCCAAACCGACCAATGGGTGGCAAGCTGCAACACGGGCGCGCACAGCACGATGCCCAGGGCGGTCCGGCGCAGCACGGCAGGGTGGGGCGAGTATCGAGCGGCGAGATACGCGGCGACGGCACCCGCGTAGGGCAGAGCCAGGAGCGCCGGGTGCTCTGCGGAAAGCGCGACGGACAGCACACAGGCAGTCGCGACCCCGACGGCTGCTCCCACCGTGAACGGCAACGCGAGCACGCGACCCGCCATGAGCGCCGCGAACCATGCGTAGGCGGCGCTGACTCCCAAGGCGTATCCGAGCGCGGCGACTTCCAGGGGCGACGTCACCACCAAGCCGAGACTCAGAGAGGCGATGGACAGCGCAGTCACGCCGGAAACCCCGACGACCAGCGAGCGGCGTATGGCGGCAACTCCGCAATGCAGCACGCCGACCGCGGCGGCTGCCAGCGCCCACGCGCCGTAGGACTCCGCCTGGCCCAGCATCGACAGCATGTAATAGGCGTCGGCCCAGGTCAGCTGCAGCGCGAGCAAAGCCAGCGCGCCGCCGGATCGCGCAAACCCCAGGCGCCCGAGCAGCAGGCCCATCGCAGCGGTTGCGAACGTAAATCCGAGCAATGCAGTCAGGCGCCAAGCGGCACCTGCGTCTTCCCATTGTCGCAGCGTCAATGCGAGCACGCCGGCAAACACAAAAGCGCCAGCGAGTCCGAGCACGATGTTGAGCATGGAGGGCAGAGAGCGCGCGTGTTCGCTCGCACCTTGTGCCAGGGCATCCTGCAACTCCTGCAAGTTGGGCCGCCGCGCCGGCGAAGGGTGCAGAGCGGCCAAGACCGTACGCGTCGCGGCCCCAAGATCCCCGAGAGCGCTGGCATCGACGCGACCCAAGGGCGCTTGACCCGTGACGGCGAATACCGCGAGTGCAGCAAGAGAGAATACGTCGGACGCCGGGGTTGCTGCTTCGCCGCGCACGACTTCTGGCGCCGCGAATGCGACGTCACCCAGGGGCGCGCCTCCGCGCAAGCGACTGACGAGAAGCTGCGTAGGAGTCGGTCCTCCCCGCACCACGATCACTGCGACGCCGTTTTCGACCATGCGCAATGTGTCCGGGCGCAAGTCTCCGTGCACTGCGCCCTGGGCATGCAGCCGTGCCACACCGCGTGCCGCAAGACGCAGGGCATCGAGGGCGCGCTGCGGTTCTGCGGATGACAGCGGCGGTTGCCGGCTCAGATCGGCTTCGACCTTCAGCGCGCCGTCTTGCAGCCGCGCGTCGATCCAGGTGCAACCCGGGGTTGCGCTTTCAATCGCGCTGTCTTCGTTCTCCGCGAGAACACCCGCAGCCGCGACGTGACGCTCTGCGTCGTCCACGATCCCTTGCTTGGCAGACGGCACGACGCTGCTGCCGTGCACGGGCCGTACCGGGCGCTTCTCGCGGGGATTTGCATCCAGGATTGAATCGTTGCCCTGGCAACTGCGTCGCGGACTGTGGCCCAATCGCAACACGCCTGCGAAAGCGCGCAGGAGCGCCGCGAAGGTATCGGAGTCAGAGGCTGGTCCGAACCCAGCCTCACCGCATGAGATGAGTGACCCAGCGCCGGCAAGTGCCTCGACCCCAAAAAATCAACACAAACCCAACCCAAGGCGGAGACACCGCGGCACGGGCAGGACTCACGACGCCTGCGGGTTGCGTCGCTCACTCCCGGGATCGGAAGATGATGCGCGCGCGTTGCACGCTGGGTCGGTGGCCTTTGATGCGTTCGAGTTGGTCGCTGCGCGCGGGCACGGACTTGTCGCGCAGCATCGCTAGGAACTCGTTTGCCATGCCCCGCACGGGGGGCGGCTGCGCCGGATCCGCCGTCAGGCGCTGCATGGTGCTTCGGCAGCTGCCGCCGAGCACGCTTAGGGTCCAAAAGGCGTCGTCGACGGCTTGAGTCTGCGCTTTGTGGGCGGCGTTGCCCACGACGTCGCAGGCGCCGACGGGTTTCTTGCGGGCGACGAGCATCGCAGTCAGTTCGCGATCGAAGACGGAGCGGCTCAGCAGGCCCAAGGCGAAGCGATCGTCGCCACGACGCGCCAGCGCTTCGATCACCTCGCCCTGCTCCGTGATCAAGATGGCGCCGCGCTTGGGCCAACTCGCGCTATTGAAGCGGCGCGTGTTCATGGCGATGCCCAGGGCGAGGCGCACTGCGGCGCGATCCGCGGCTCCAGGCAGCTCGAGCATGAGCGCTTGGTGCGCGGCGACCCAGGGCGCGGTGCCGTCGTCTTTCGGGTCGACGATCAACGCGTCCAGCGCGCGCTGCGCCGTGGCGTCCCCAAGACCGGCCAATGCGGCCAAGTGCCGGGCGCGTTTGTCCGGCGAGAAGCGGCGGTCTTGTCGGTCGCCGGCGACGTCGGGTTCTGTCGATCGCCCGCGCAGCCAGGTGAGCAGGCGGCCTTTGACGATGGTGTCCGCGGGCGTTGGTGTACTGGTTCGAACGTTGGCCAGCCAAGTCAGCAGGGCTTCGTAGCGCTGCCGGTGCATCCAAACCGGCGCTTCGCTGGCAAGGGCGCCGGGGAAGAGCACGGGCATCCACTTGCTGTAACAGGCCACCGCACGCTGGGTGCGCAGGTCCGTGGCAAGCTCTGCGCGCAGCTCGTCGGCCAGCTCCGCATTGCCCATGGTCACCCGCGCGGCCACCAGCTCACACGCTCCAGAAAAGCCCCCGCGCGAAGCGGCATCGGGCGTGACCAACCTGGACGCGGCATCTTCAATTACGGCACGTGCGCCGGCGGTGGGTGTCACGACGAAAGGCAATAAGTCTGTGAATAGCTGCGAGTTTGCTTGCAGCAACCTTGGATCGCGAGTGACGCGACGGATCATCTCCAGGGCGTAGGCTTGTGCGCGCGCGGGCTCGAGCCGCGGCAGGGTGTCGAGGGTGTCGCGCCACAGGTTGTAGCCGTCGCGTTCTTCGCTGCGCAAGAACGCGAGCACGGCGGGCCCGGACGCCTGGTCGCCGAGATCTGCCAGGGCGCGCGCCGCGTAGTGTTTGTTTCGGCGCAGTTGGTGCTGACGCCACGGCTCGATGTGCTCGGGGATCGGGCGCGTCAGCTCGCGACGCAGCGCCGGCACAGCCGCCTGCAGATCGAAGGTGCCGGCGGCGCGCATATTGGCCTGGCGCCAGGAGTCTGGATGGTTGTGGCGGTAAAAGCGCGCGCCGGGCGGTGCCGAGACGACCCGCAAGATCCCAGGGGTGCCCCGCGGGATGCCGATGCAGCGGTAGTCGTTGCGGCTTTCGACCACCACGACCCGAGTCGGTGGCGTTTCATTCGGCGCCGAGCGCCGTGAGGGCAAGCTGTCGGCTTCAGCGACATCGTTCACTTCCATGGGCAGCAGACGCAGCGGCCGCACGCGCTTCGTGGTGAGGGGCAACCACTGCTCGCGCGGAGTTCTCGGCGCGGCTGCGCGCAGCTCGGTGTCGTCTTTGCACACCACGTAGCGCGGCGGGAACAGCGCGGACGCAGCGCGCGGGAATAGGCTCAGCAGCAGCGCTGCGCACAGCCCAGCGGCTGCCGACGGGATCTTGCGGGTATTCGCCGTCGCGTGCCCCCGTGTCATCGCGCCGCTCTCGATTCTGCAACGACAAGCGCGCTCGGTGCGGTCTCACGCGCGTCGCAGAACAGCGGCGCCGATGCGGTGCGCGTGCTGAAGAGCGCGCTGGCCCAATGCGCTCCGCGCTGCCCGGGAAGCTCCACTCGGTAGCTCGCTTCGATCCACAGTTCGCCATCGAGGTAGTGCACATCGTGAATGTGCAACTCCGGCTGCTTCGCGCCGGCGACGAAACGCAGTGGCGGCAACACCACGGGCTCAACGCGACGTTTGCGCAACACGTAGGCTGCACGACCGGCGGCGAGCCACAGCGTGCCCGCGCCGTCGCCGGAGATGGCCATGATCCCATCGGCGATGTCCAAGGGCAAATCGCGCCAACGTTGCCCATCGTAGTGCGCCAGATAGCTGAGACGTTTGTCGGGCTCTTTGTAGGGCTCGTACGCGCTTACGTACACGTTGTCTTCGGCGGGGGCGTAGACGTCTAGGTTGATGATGCCGTCCAGCACGTCTGTCTCGGGCAGTGCGCTCAGAGTCCAGGACGTGGCGTCGGGCTGGCCGTGGGCGACCATGATCTTCGTATGCAGCAGATTCGCCGCGCGCGCGTCGTCACAACGACCGGCGACTACGAGTCCGCCCTTCGGCGTCGGCGTCCTGGTTGGAGATCGCGAGACCTTCGAACAGGGAG